>DATMEB010000182.1:0-60036 GCA_035557095.1 Nocardioidaceae bacterium
GAGCCGCGGCCGCGATGGGGTGAGGGCTCCACCACAGAGAACAACAGGGAGAGGAAAGCCCCATGAACGTCCCCGCCTACGCCATCGCCTACATCCGCGACGTCGACTTCGGCCCGGAGATCATCGAGTACATCGAGAAGATCGAGGCCACCCTGGCGCCGTACAGCGGCCGGTTCATCGTCCACGGCGGCCCGATCGTCCAGGTCGAGGGCGAGTGGACCGGTGACGTGGTGATCATCGAGTTTCCGGGACGCGACGGCCGCCCAGGAGTGGTACGCCTCACCCGCCTACCAGGAGATCCTGCCGCTACGCACCGAGCACTCGCACTCGATGACCGGTCTGCTCCGCGGCCTGCCCAAGGACTACCGGGCCGTCAACAAGATCGCGGAGCTGATGGCCGAGGCCGGCTAGTCAGCGATCTGCAGGAAGCCGTCCTCGACGAGCTCCCGGACAACCGGTAGATAGGTGGTCCGGGCGTCGTCGGGGTCGAGCTCGAGCAGGTCGGCCAGCGCGGCCAGGATCTGCCCGACCGTCAGCTCCCCGTCGCAGGCGCCGACCAAGCCGGCAACGACGGTGTCGGCGGTGCGGGCCCGGCGGAAGCCGCGCTGCTGGCGGATCACGATCGTCTCGGGGTGTTCGGCGCCCGTCGGCCCCACGGTCTCCTGGACGAGGTCGGCGCGTGCCACCAGCGTCGTGTCGAGCCCGATCTCGACGCCGAGCGCGGTGCCCCACGCCGCGATCGCGGGGGCGATCGGCTGCTCGACGCCGTGGGGCCAGTCCAGGAGGCGATGTGACCCCGGTTTGGCTGGTCCGCCAAGGCGGAGGTTGACCCAGCCGAAGCCGATCCCCTCGACGCCCTGCTCCTCGAACCAGGCGAGCCAGGTGTCGTAGCGCGCGAGGTATTCCTCGGCCCCGTGATGACCCGAGTCCTTCAGCCACAGCTCGACGTACGCCGCCGGGTCGACGACCTCGCGCTGGACGACCAGCGCGTCGCAGCCGGGATCCAGCCAGCCGGCCAGCCGCTCGTCCCAGGGGCGCCCGCTCTCGATGGCCCAGTTCGCCAGCACCTGGCACCAGCCGCCCTCCGTCAGGTGCTGAGGTGCCTCGCGCACGATGTACTCGACGACGCTGTCCCCGGGCAGGCCCGAGTCGCGGTAGACCAGCCGCTCGCCGGTGGCCGGGGAGATCACGAACGGCGGGTTGGTGACGACCAGGTCGAAGGTCTCGCCGGACACCGGCTCGAACAGGCTGCCGGACCGGACGTCGACGTCCACGTCGTTGAGCGCTGCGTTGAGCCGGGTCATCGCCAGCGCGCGCGGGTTGACGTCGGTGGCCACGGTGCGGTCGCAGTGCGTGGACAGGTGCAGCGCCTGCACGCCGCTGCCGGTCCCGAGGTCCAGCGCGGACCCGAAGGGCTCGCGCACGGTGAGCTGGGCCAGCGTGCTGGACGCCGAGCTGACCCCGAGGACGTGGTCGGCGGCGACCGGCCGCTGGTCGCCGTCGAGGCCCGGCGTCAGGTCGGAGAGCACCCACCAGTCGCGCAGGTCGTCGGCGTACGGCCGGACGTCGACCCGCGCGCGGACCTCCTCGACCGAGCGCTCCAGCGCTCCGGCGGCCGACAGTGGCTCCAGCAGGCCGGGGAGCGCGGCCTCCACGTCGGCCGAGGCGACCGGGGCCTGCAGCTGCCAGAGGCGCGTCATCGTGGCCAGCGGCGACCCGTCGGTCGTCGCCCGCAGCCCCGGCGTCGTCTCGTTGCGGCCGAGCGCGGCGTGCGCGAGCGGCCCGAGCAGCTCGGTGACCCCCGCGACGGTGTAGTCGGCGGCCACCAGCGCCTCGCGCAGCGCGTGTACGACTGCGGGCGCGAGGGTGAGGTCGGAGGTCTGCGCAGCGGGCATGTTGCCTATCCTCGTCGATCATGAGTCGGGTCTTCCTGCACGTCGGCGCGCCCAAGACCGGCACGACCTTCCTGCAGGAGGTGCTCTGGTCCAACCGTTCGGCGCTGACGCGCCAGGGTGCGCTGTACTGGGGCAACGACCCGGGTGCGCACTTCTACGCCGCGCAGGACCTGCGCGGACGCTACTTCCGCGGGCACCGGCACCCGCAGGTGCCCGGGGCCTGGGACCGCCTGGCCGGCGCGGTTCGCGAGTGGTCCGGGCCCACCGCACTGGTCTCGCACGAGATCCTCGCCGGCTGCGACTCCGACGAGGCCCAGCGGGCCGTGGAGTCGCTGCGGCCGCACGAGGTGCACGTCGTCTACACCGCGCGTGACCTGGCCCGGCAGATTCCGGCGATGTGGCAGGAGTCGGTGAAGAACGGCCGCGTGGTGTCGTACTCGCGCTACCTGCAGACGCTGCGCAGCGACGACCCGGCGCTGGTGGGCCGCATCTTCTGGCGTACCCAGGACGCGGTCGACGTGCTGGACCGGTGGGCCGCAGCGGTGCCCGCCGAGCGGATCCACCTGCTGACCGTGCCCCCGAGCGGCACCGCACCGGGGCTGCTGTGGGAGCGGTTCTGCAGCCTCACCGGCCTGGACCCCAGCGGTCTCGACGTCACCGCAACCGGCAACGGCAACGTGTCCCTCGGGCTGGCCGAGGGAGAGCTGCTGCGTCGGGTCAACCGCCGCCTGCAGGGTGAGCTGAGCTGGCCCGAGCACGAGGAGCTGCTGAAGAACTTCCTCACCCGCAGCGTGCTCACCAACGCTGCGTCCGCACGCGCCGGCATCCCGGTCGCCGAACGCGACTGGGTGCTCGAGCGCAGCCGGGCCCAGGTCGGCGAGCTGCGCGCGCGGGGGTACGACGTGGTCGGCTCGCTCGACGAGCTGGTGCCGGACCTCGGCCGCGAGCCCGACGTCGAGCCGGACCCGTCGGCCGACGAGGTCCTCGACGCCGCGGTCGACGCGCTCGCCGTACTGCTCACCGAGCACGTGGGCACCCGCCGTTCGAGGACGACGGCGCGGCTGCGGCGCTGGGGCAGCGCGCTGCGGGCGCGCCTGCCCGGCCGGCCACGGACGTGGCCGCGTGGGTCAGTCGGCCGGCGGCGGTGAGGTCGGGCGCCCACGCGCCCGGCGGTAGGCGTTGAGCAGGGCGTCGACCTGCCGGTTGTGGCGGCCGACGCGCACGATGCGCCGCTTGAACCTCTCGGTGCGGGTGACCTGGCGTTCGGTGGCGGCATCGAGCTGTGCGCGCACCCGCGCCAGCCGTCCGTTGAGCTCGAAGATGCGCTCGGCGAACCCGAGCGAGAGGTCGACCGCGGCCTCGAGCTCCTGCCTCTCGGTGACGCCGGTGGGGTCCGGCGTCGCATCGGCGACCGGCTGTGGCGTGAGGTCGGCGAGGTCGCCGACGACGTCGAGGCCGAGGCGCTCGATGGTTGAGACCACCAGGCCGGTCTCCTCCCGGACCCAGCCGAGCTCGGACTCCGGCAGCGCCATCTTGGTCACGTCGGGACGGGTCGCCAGCACCTTGGGTACGGCGTAGTGCTTGATCGAGTGGTGGTAGGCCGGCCACGGGAGCCGGTCGCGGGAGGCGTCGTTGATCCGGTGCAGCAACGCCACCTCGACCGGGCCGATGGAGTCGTTGGCGACCTTCACGTCCTGCTTGTAGTCCGAGGGGTCGATGTCGATGACCCGGGCGAACCGCTCCAGCAGCAGGTGGCGCGGCGACCCGGCGGGCGGCACCGTCACCACGTGGATGTGGTCGGGCGGAATCTGCTCGGCCCACCGGCCCAGCAGGGTGGGTACGTCCTGCAGGCTCCAGAACCGGCGGTCGCGCGGCCCGCCCTCCAGGCGTACGCGCTTGAGGAAGTCGGGCCAGGACTCGACGTGCCGGTTCTTCGCGTCCTCCTGCCAGGTGGCGGGAACGATCCGCGACAGGTCACGAATCGTGACGATCACGTGCACGCGACGCGGGGCCAGTGACTCCAGCGCCTGCGCGATCTTGGCCGAGGAGAGCCCGGCCATGATCTCGTGCGAGATGACGCTGCGGCTGTGCCAGGCCTTGGCCTGCTCGGTGACCATCTCCCACGAGCCCACCACGTCGGGGGTCTCGTTGCCGGCGAAGCCGGTGCCCTCGAGGTCGAGGACCGCCTTGAACTGCCGCCCCGGCCGGTCCGCGGGGTAGAGCACCCCGGCCCGCATGAGGGCCTTGCGGTTGGTCCAGAGGAACTCCTGCAGGTACGTGGTCCCGGTCTTGGGCATACCCACGTGCAGGTAGACGGCATCGTGCGACATCGACCGAGACCCTACCCGACCGCGGCGGTGCGGCCGCAGACACGTGAAACGGGCCCGCCGAAGCCGGCGGGCCCGTTCCTCGCGTGGTACGCGGTCAGTTCACCGAGACCGACTCGGCCGGGGTCTCGTCGACGTCGCCGATCGCGATCGAGCGCCGCTTGGAGATGTACACCGCCCCGGCGATGATCGCCACCGACCCGGCCGCGATGCCGATGCGCAGCGGGTCGTTCTCCTCGGTGCCGACCGACATCGCGACGACCGCCGGCGCGATCAGCAGCGCGACCAGGTTCATCACCTTGATCAGCGGGTTGATCGCGGGGCCGGCGGTGTCCTTGAACGGGTCACCGACCGTGTCACCGATGACCGTCGCCTCGTGCGCCTGCGAGCCCTTGCCGCCGTGGTAGCCGTCCTCGACGAGCTTCTTGGAGTTGTCCCAGGCGCCGCCGGAGTTGGCGAGGAACACCGCCATCAGCGTGCCCATGCCGATCGCGCCGGCGAGGTAGGCACCCAACGGCGCCGCGCCCAGGCCGAAGCCCACGGCGATCGGCGCCAGGATGGCCAGCAGTCCCGGCGTGGCCAGCTCGCGCAGCGAGTCGCGGGTGCAGATGTCCACGACCTTGCCGTACTCGGGTCGGCCGGTGCCCTCCATGATCCCGGGGATGTCACGGAACTGCCGGCGCACCTCGAACACGACCGCACCCGCGGCCCGGCCGACGGCGCTGATCGCCAGGCCGGCGAACAGGAACACCACGGCGGCACCGATCAACAGGCCCACCAGGTTGGCGGGATCGGCGACGTTGAGTACGCCGAGAAGACCGAGGAAGGCCTCCGAGCTGTCCGGCGGAGTCTGCAAGGCACCGGAGTCCTGCGCCGCCGTCGTGACCGCGGAGGTGAAGGACCCGAAGAGCGCGGTCGCGGCCAGCACGGCGGTCGCGATCGCGATGCCCTTGGTGATCGCCTTGGTCGTGTTGCCGACGGCGTCGAGCTCGGTGAGGATGCCGGCGGCCTCGCCGTCGACGTCGCCCGACATCTCGGCGATGCCCTGGGCGTTGTCCGACACCGGACCGAAGGTGTCCATCGCCACGATGACGCCGACGGTGGTGAGCAGTCCGCAGCCCGCGAGTGCGACCGCGAACAGCGACACGACGGTCACGCCACCACCGAGGAGGAATGCGCCGTACACCGCTGCGCCGATCACCAGAGCGGTGTAGACCGCGGACTCGAACCCGACCGAGAGGCCCGACAGGATGACGGTCGCCGGTCCGGTGAGCGCGGTCTTGCCGACGTCTCTGACCGGGCGGTGCTCGGTGCCGGTGTAGTAACCGGTGAGCGCCAGGATCGCCGCCGCCAGCACGATGCCGATGATGACGGCGACTGCGGCGATGATCCGCGGGTCGCCCTCGGGCGTTGCCGGCAGCTGGAGCAGCTGGTCGAGCAGGCTGCCGGTGCCTTCGGTGCGGTCCAGGTCCTCGAAGCTGCTCGGGAGGTACAGGAACGCCGCGATCGTGCACAGGACCGCGGATATGCCTGCGGAGATGTAGAACGCCCGGTTGATCGTGGTCAGGCCGCTCTCGGTGGGGCGGGGCCGGCACAGGTACACACCGACGATGGCGGTCAGTGCGCCGATCGCCGGGACGATGAGCGGGAACACCAGGCCCTGCGTTCCGAACGCGATCGAGCCGAGGATCAATGCCGCGACCAGCGTGACCGCGTAGGACTCGAACAGGTCGGCGGCCATGCCGGCGCAGTCGCCGACGTTGTCACCGACGTTGTCCGCGATCGTGGCGGCGTTGCGGGGGTCGTCCTCGGGGATGTTGTGCTCGACCTTGCCGACCAGGTCGGCGCCGACATCGGCCGCCTTGGTGAAGATGCCGCCGCCGACACGCATGAACATCGCCAGCAGCGCGGCGCCGAAGCCGAAGCCCTCCAGGACCGCCGGGGCGTCGCCCTTGTAGATCAGCACGACTCCGGCGGCGCCGAGCAGTCCGAGTCCGACGGTGGCCATGCCGACGGTGCCACCGGTGCGGAACGCGATCCGCATCGCAGGGTCACGACCTTCGTCACGCGCGGCCGCCGCGACGCGGACGTTGGCGCGTACGGCGAGCCACATGCCCATGTAGCCGATGGCGGCGGAGAAGCCGGCGCCCACCAGGAAGAACAGCGACCTGCCGATCCGGATGCTGACGTCGCCCGGGAGCACGAACAGCAGCGCGAACGCCACCACGGCGAAGATCGCGAGCGTCTTGAACTGGCGCGTCAGGTAGGCCGAGGCGCCCTCTTGGACGGCCCGGCCGATGGTCTGCATGTTCTCTGTGCCTTCGTGGGCAGCCAGCACCTCGCCGCGGAACACCCACGCCATCGCGATCGCAATCACAGCGATCACGGCGACGACGATGACAAAGGCGATGTTGCTGCCGGCCAAAGACACATCCGCACCGGTTGAGGCAAGGGTGAGCCCCGACATCCGTCCTCCTCTGATGGGGGCACACGGCCCCGGTTGGCAACGCACCCTTCCGGTCCGTTCGGACCGGGCATCTGGTCGGCAGGGAACGTTCTAGTACAAGCCGGGGCGGAGTCTACTGTTCAGCGCAACTGTTCACGGCCGGGGGGCGGCGCCGACGCCTGGCTTCCAGCGCATCGTGAGCGACGAGCCGTCGGGGCCGGACTCGACGTCGACGTCGTCGATAAGGCCCTCGATCAGCGCGAGCCGGTCGAGCAGGACGTGTGCGGTGTGCGGAGTGTCCTCGGTCGCCGGGTCGGCCGGGACCGGCACCTGCTGGCGCTCGGGCAGGGCCGCCGGCGTACGCACCGTCACCCGCAGGCCGGTCGTGTCGTCGAACTCCAACGACATCGGCGCGTCGCTGCCAGCGGCGTCGAGGGCGTCGATCGCGAGGCCGCAGGCCTCACTGACTCCGAGCCGAACCTCGTCCAGCGCCTCGTCCCCGAGCCCCGCCATCCGGCCCACAGCGGTCGAGACCAGACGGACCACGCGGACGTGTGCAGGATCCTGGTCTACCCGGAGTTCGACCTTGCCCATGCCCGGGTCAGGCGGGCTGTTCGGCCACGGCGGTGTCCACCGTGTCGAAGATCGCGAAGACCTTGGTCAGCCCCGTGATCCGGAAGATCTTGAGCAGTCTCTCCTGGGTGCACACCAGACGCAGCGATCCGTCGTGTGCGCGCACGCGCTTCAGGCCTCCCACGAGAACACCGAGACCGGTGGAGTCGAGGAACTCAACGTCCTCCATGTCCACGACCAGGTGATAGTTGCCGCGGTTGACGAGGTCGACGATGCACTCACGCAGTTTGGGTGCCGTGTAGACGTCGATTTCGCCGCCCACCTCGATGACCGTGCAACCGGCTTGCTCACGGGTGTCCAGCGACAGGTCCACCGAAGCTCCCTTCGTCGACAGAGGAAGTGTCACTGGCATTCAACCACGCTCAGCCTGTCGAAGTTAGGTGAAAGACTGGGTGGACGATGACTGCCTGTGAATCCGACCTGCATCCGGACACCCCTCCAGAGTCCGGAATCTCCTTGCCTGGTGGGCGAATCCGTTCTGATCCGGGCACGCTGATGGATCGGCTCGTCCAGGCCCCTGGTCGGGCCGAACGCCTCACCCATCTCGAACGCGTTCCGGCCCGGGAGGCGCGGACGCGTCCCTGGCCGAGCTGGGTGCATCCGGAGGTGCGCGCAGCGTTCGAGTCACGTGGCGTGACCGAGCCGTGGCTCCACCAGGTTGCAGGTGCCGAGCACGCACATGCCGGTCGACATGTCGTTCTGGCAACGGGAACCGCGTCCGGCAAGACGCTCGGCTACCTGCTCCCCGCGCTGACCGCGCTGGCGTCGTCGACGGGTTCTCGTCGCGGGTCCGCCCGGACGGCGACCGTGCTGTACCTCTCGCCGACCAAGGCCCTGGCACAGGACCAGTTCGCGTTACTGCGTGACCTGGACCTTTCCGGTGTGCGGGTGACGACCTACGACGGCGACAGCAGCATGGAGGAACGCGACTGGGCGCGCGACCATGCGCACTACGTGCTGACCAACCCGGACATGTTGCACCGGACGCTGCTGCCCGGTCACGCGCGGTGGGCAAAATTCCTGGCCGGACTGCGCTACGTAGTCGTCGACGAGTGCCACCACTACCGAGGGGTGTTCGGGTCGCACGTCGCGCAGATCCTGCGGCGGCTGCGACGCATCTGCCGGCACTACGGCGCCGACCCGGTCTTCGTGCTCTCGTCGGCCACGGTCGCCGAGCCGCAGGTCGCCGCCGGTCGCCTGGTCGGCGCGCCGGTCGAGGCGGTGACCGAGGACGGCTCGCCGCGTGGGGAGACCGCGCTCGCGCTGTGGGAGCCGCCGTTGACCCGCCTGACCGGCGAGAACGGCGCCCCGGTACGTCGGACCGCGACCGCGGAGGTCGCCGACCTGCTCGCCGATCTGGTCATCGAGGGTGTCCGCACGCTGGCGTTCGTGCGCTCGCGTCGCGGCTCGGAGACGGTGGCGATGACCACCCGTGACCACGTCGCCCGGGTCGACACCGGGTTGGCCCGACGGGTCGCGGCCTACCGCGGCGGCTACCTGCCCGAGGAGCGTCGTGAGCTCGAGCGGAAGCTGAAGAACGGCTCGCTGCTGGCCCTCTCCGCGACCAACGCGCTCGAGCTGGGGATTGACATCTCCGGGCTCGACGCGGTTCTCATGGCGGGCTTTCCGGGCACCCGGGCGGCGATGTGGCAGCAGGTCGGCCGGGCCGGTCGCGACCGGCAGGGGGCCGTCGGTGTGCTGGTCGCGCGCGACGACCCGCTCGACACTTACCTCGTGCACCATCCCGAGGCCCTGCTCGGGCGGCCGGTGGAGTCCACGGTCTTCGACCCGGCGAACCCCTACGTGCTCGGACCGCACCTGTGCGCCGCCGCGGCCGAGCTCCCGCTCACCGCGGACGACTTCACGCTGTTCGGCGACACCACGGCCGGGGCGGTCGACGCGCTCACCGACGGCGGGCTGCTGCGGCGGCGACCGCGCGGCTGGTTCTGGACCCGCCGCGACCGCGCCAGCGACCTGGCCGACATCCGTTCCACCGGCGGGACGCAGGTGCGCGTCGTCGAGCAGGGCACCGGCCGCATGCTCGGCACCGTCGACGCAGGCGCCAGCCATTCGACCGTCCACCCCGGCGCGGTGTATCTGCACCAGGGCGTCACCTACCTCGTGCAGACCCTCGACCTCGACGAGAGTGCCGCGCTGGTCGAGCGCGCCGAGCCCGACTACAGCACGACCGCCCGCGAGCAGACCGACATCCGCGTGCTCGAGACCGAGCGCGAGCAGCGCTGGGGCGAGGCGAACCTGTTCCTGGGTTCGGTCGAGGTCACCAGCCACGTTGTGGCGTTCCTGCGCCGGCGCCTGGTCAGTGGAGAGGTCCTCGGCGAGGAGCCGCTCGACCTGCCCCCGCGAACGCTGACCACCAAGGCCGTCTGGTGGACGCTGACCCAGCAGCAGCTGGCGGCGACCGGTCTGCAGCCGGCAGACGTGCCCGGCGCCGCGCACGCCGCCGAGCACGCGTCGATCGGACTGCTGCCGTTGATCGCGACCTGCGACCGCTGGGACATTGGCGGCGTGTCGACGGCGTTCCACGAGGACACCGGCGAGATGACGGTGTTCGTGTACGACGGCCATCCCGGCGGGGCCGGCTTCGCCGAACGTGGTTTCACCGACGCCGGTGAGTGGCTGACGATGACCCGAGACGCGATCGCGGCGTGCGACTGCGACGAGGGCTGCCCCTCGTGCGTACAGTCACCGAAGTGCGGGAACGCGAACAACCCGCTCGACAAGCGCGGTGCTGTCGCGGTACTCGACGCACTGCTCGCCGGAAGGGTGCTGGAATGACGGTCATCGGCGCGATCCTCCTGCTGCTCTCGGTGCTGTTGCTGCTCGGCGCGGTATTCGGCGGCTCCGACGGCGAGGTACAGCTCGACCTGGGCATCGTCGAGGTCTCGATGTCGGTACTGAGTGTCTTCCTGGTCGGCGCCGCGAGCGTGCTGCTCTTCGTCTGCGGCCTCGAGCTGCTGCGCTCGGGGACGAGGCGGTCACTGCGTCGCCGCCGGGAGCTGAAGCACGCCCGGGCGGTCGTCGCCGACCACGAGCGCCGGCAGCCCACCGAGGGCCGTGCCGACACCGAAGAGACGGCCTCCGACCAGGGGACGACCCCGACGGGAGAGGACCAGACCACCCCGACCGGCACGGCAGCCGACTCCACGACTCCAGGTGAACACGGCCGTGCGGCCGACCCCGGAACCCTGACGAGCTCCGACCCGGATGCGGGCCCGCCCCCGGACACCCGCGAGCGCTGACCCTTCACGGCCACCGCCGGTCACGGAGCAGGCCCGGCGCGGGCCCGCGCGTGCAGGGTCGGCCGCAACCCGAACGGCGCCCTCGCGACCACCTCCACGGTCACCGTCACGTTGCGACCCTCGCGAGTGCACTCGGTCAGCCGACCCCCGTTGCGAGCCGCCGTCCTGCCCGCGAGGTCACACCCCGCCTGCCCTGCTGAGGCCGCCGCCAGCGCGGCCAGGTCGGCCGCGGCCGTGGCCCGGTGCTTGGCCGTGGCCAGCCCGGCGAACCCGGCCGCGCCCAGCGTGACCGCCATGAGCAGCAGCGCAACCGTCAGGACGTAGACGGTCGCACTGCCGCGCTCAGCCCGCCGGCGCACCGGCCACCTCCAGTGGTGTCGTCGCGGTGGCGCGCAGGTCGATGCCGGCGGCCGCGTCGAGCAACCCACCCGGTGGCGTGGCCCGGTAGGTGACCTCGACCTCCACCAGCCCCGCTCGGCGGCGCATGTCGACTCGTGCCCCCTTGGGCGCTGACGCCTCGGCCAGCTCGGTCGCGGCCTCGGTCGACTCCGCCCGCGCCAGCGCACGGGCGGCGTCGCGTGCCGCGTCGACGCACTGCACCTGGGCCACGCCGAGCCCGACCAGCCAGGACAGGGCCGCGGCCAGCAGCACCAGCGTCGGTAACAGCACCGCCATCTCCGCGGTCACGGACCCGCGGCACCCGCGCGCTCTCACCACCACGACTCCAGGGCAAACCGCCAAAGCGTCGCGAGCACCTCGTACATGAGCGGCGAGGTCAGCAGCGGGGCCAGACACGCACCGGCCAGCCCGCAGGCGAACACCGCGCCCACGGCGTACTCCGCCGTGACCATTCCTCGCTGTGACCTCCTGGTCCTGTCGGTCGTCTTGGTCGTCGTGGCGGTCTCGGTCGTCGTGGTGGTCTTGGTCGTCTGGGTCATCGTGAGCGTCCCTTCGGGGACCGGGCCCGGGACTCGCGCCGCCGGACCCGGCCCCGGCCGGTCAGAAGAACTTGCCGATCGTGGACTCGAAGAGGTTCTTGAACATGCCCTGGACCCAGGGCTCGTTCAGCAGCTTGACCAGGACACCGGCGAAGCCGCAGCTCGCCACCGTGCCTACGGCGTACTCCGCGGTCGTCATCCCGCGCTCATCGCGGGAGCGGCGCATTTCGGGCATGAGAGCCACCTTTCGTTTGTGCGCCCCTGTCGGGGTTTCGGGTTGTGGCATCAGCCTTGCCGGGCGGGGTCCTCGCCGGCAGCGGCCGGCCGACGTGTGGGGACGGCGCCGACAGCGACGGGACCTGGGGACGCAAAGCGGCTTGCCACCACGGCTCGCGAGCCCGGCCCACCACCGCGGTTCACCACCACGACATGGACGCGAACGCACCCGCGATCGACGGCACGATGCCGATCAGAACGAAGGCGGGGAGGAAGCACAGTCCAAGCGGGGCGGCGGCGCGGACGCCGACGCTGCGCGCCTGCTGCTCGGCAGCCGCGCGACGCCGGCCGCGCAGGTCGGAGGCCAGCAGCCGCAGACCGTCGGCCATCGGGGCCCCGGTCTGCAGCGAACGCGCCATCGTGCGGCCCAGGGGCGCGAGCGGTCCCGGCTGGGCTCCAACCTCGCGCCACACGCCGACGGGGTCGGCTCCGAGGGCGAGCCGGACCGTGACCACGCCGAGGTCATCCCCCACCGGTCCGCCGACGGCGGCGGCAACGACGCGCAACGCGTCGTCGGGGGGACGCCCGACATGCAGGCAGGCACCGAGCAGGTCCACTGCGGCCGGCAGGTCGGCCGACAGCCGTTCGCGGCGTCTTCGGATCGCGGCGGGCTCCAGCCGGCGCAGCACCACGAACGCGGCCGACGCAGCAGCCGCGCCCACTACCAACCCGAGAGAGCCGCCGACGACCACGGCCACGCCGACACCGCCGATTCCCGCCGCCGCGGCCACGAGGACCGCCCGGGGCGGTGTGCTGGAGGGGGCCGGGCGTTCGCCGCCGGGGCCCGCAGGGGGTCCAGCGGCGACGACATCGAGCCGGCGACGCGAGGACGGCGGGAGAGCAAGCACGGTCGCGCATGCCACCAGCAGGGCCACCAGGACGAGCGCCACGGTCACACCGCCTCGACCCGGCCGGCCAGCCGCTCGACCCAGAGCATGCCCGCAAGAGCCAGACCCGTCCCGGCCAGCAGCAGGCCGTTGCCGGCTGTGGTGCCGATCAGCAGCCCGACGGGGTCGCCGCCCAGACCGGCGCCCAGCAGGAGGCCGAAGACCGGGAGCACCGCCAGCATCCGTGCGGTGGCCCGAGCCGGCGCCAGCGAGGCAGCCGTCTCGGCCCCGGTGGCGTCGTCTGCGCGCAGCGACTCGGAGACTCGCTGCAGGGTGGCGACCAGCCCCGCCCCGGAGCCTTCCGCGACCTGCCACGCGGCCGCGAGCATCTTCAGGCCACTGCCACCCGGGGAGGACGCCAGATCGCGCAGGACGGCGGCGACGTCACCACCGAGAGCGCCCGCGCGCGCCGCCGGCCACAGCACGGGATGCTGCTCGGCGGCGCGGTGCAGCGCCTGGAGGGCAGGCTGTCCAGCAAGCAGCTCCGCGGTGAGCGCGTCGCAGGACTCGATGGTCTCGCGTCGGCCGCGTTCGGCACGACGTCGACGTCGCCCTCCTCGGTGCAGCCAACCCACGCCGCCCAGCACCAGCCCCAGCGACAACGCCAGCAGCACGCCCGATGGCCAGAGCACGACCAACACCAGCAGTCCACTGAGCGACGCGAGCAGGACAGCTGCCCTGCCGGGCGGCCTAGGCGCCAGGGCCGCGAACCCGGCCGGTGCGTCCCCGGCCCGCAACCGCCTGCGGAGCACCCGAGGACCAGGACGGCACAGCAGCGCCGCGCACGCACCGGCGGCGAGCGCGCAGCCGAGCCACGCCGGCGAGGTCATGCGCACTCACGCCTGCGCACCCTCAGCAGCCGCTCGAGCAGGCGCGCACCGGGGCCTGTCGCGACGCGGCCGTCGTCGTGGAACACAACCGCCGATCGCGCCTCGACCAGGGTCTCCCGACGCTCGAGCACGGCGACCTCGGCGACCCGCCGCAGGCCGTCAGCGCCGCGGTGCAGGTGCACGACCACCTGCACCGCGGTCGCGACCTGCGCGTGCGCCGCCTCGCGGCTCAGGCCCGCGGCGACGGCGAGGGCCTCCAGCCGGGCCGGGACGTCGGTCGCCGAGTTGGCGTGCACGGTGCCGCAGCCGCCCTGGTGGCCGGTGTTGAGTGCGGCGAGCATGTCGACGACCTCGGCACCCCGCACCTCACCGACCACGAGCCGGTCGGGTCTCATCCGCAGGGCCTGCCGCACGAGGTCCTGCAGCGTGATCTCGCCGGCGCCCTCGACGTTGGGGCGGCGGGCCTCCAGCGTGACCGTGTGCGGATGCCGCGGCCGCAGCTCGGCGGCGTCCTCGACTAGCACAAGCCGTTCCTGCGGCCCGACCTCGGACAGCAACGTGGCGAGCAGCGTGGTCTTGCCGGACCCGGTGCCGCCGCTGATGACGAACGCCACGCGCGCCTCGACCAGCGCCCGCAGCAGGTCACGGCCCTCGGCCGGGATGCCCCCCGCGGCGACGAGGTCGTCGAGGTCGAACGACCGCCGCGCCGGCACGCGCAGGGAGAGGCAGGTGCCGGGCTGGGCCACCGGCGCGAGCACCGCGTGGAAGCGGCAGCCGTCGCGCAGGCGGACATCGGCGTAGGGCGTGGCGTCGTCGAGGCGCCTGCCACCAGCGGCGGCGAGCCGTTGCGCGAGCCGGCGCACGGCCGCGTCGTCGGGGAACCGGACCGGCGTGCGCTCCAGCCCGCCACCCCGGTCGACGTAGACGGCGTCGGGACCGTTGACGACGACGTCGGTGACGTCGGGCCATGCCAGCAGCTCCTGCAGCGGGCCCGCACCGACGACCTCTCGGCGGAGCGCGTCGACCACGGCCAGCACAGCCGAGTCGCCGACGAGCCGGCCGTCCGAGCGCAGCGCGGCCGCCACCCGGTCGGGGGTGGGCTCCGCGCCCGACACCGCCAGCCGGGCGCGGACGGAGTCGAGCGTCTCCGGGGCGACCTCGGTCATGCGGCACCCCCTCGCGGCGCGAGCTCGCGCTCGAGCAGCGCGCGACAACCTTTGGCCAGGGCACCTCGTCGTCGTCGCCACAGCCCCTCGCCCATGTCCAGGGCGGCGCCCAGCCCGCGCTCGGCGCGCATCTCCGCCGCCAGCGGCAGGTCGAGGGTGTCACTGACGAGCGGGCCGTCCAGTCCGGACGGACCCGGTCCGCGCACCACCACCTCGACCCGCGAGGTCACCGCGGCCAGCTGCGCGGCGACCCGGCCGGCGGCGGCCACCGCTCGCACCTCGGCGGGCACGACGAGGAACGTGGTGTCAGCCTTGAGCAGCGCCTCCTCGCTCGCAGCGTCGAGACGACGCGGCAGGTCGACGACCACCACGTCGTGGCCGCGGCGGCCGGCTGCCAGCACCTCCCGCATCACCGGCGGCGGGATCACGGCGAGGTCGCCCCTGTCCCAGGAGAGCACCGAGAGCTCACCCACCTGCGGCAGTGCCTCGCGCAACGACGGTGCGCTCACGCGCCCGGACGTGCCCATCAGGTCGGGCCAGCGCACGCCCGGCACCGACTCGCTGCCGAGCACGAGGTCGAGGCCTCCACCGAGCGGATCGCCGTCGAGCAGCAGCGCACGCATGCCGAGACCGCCGGCGGCGATCGCGAGTGCAGCGGCGAACGTCGACGCCCCCGCACCGCCGCAACCGCCGACCACCGCCGCGGTGAACGTCGCGCGGCCCTGCTCGTCGACGGTGTCGGAGAGGAGGTCCACCAGCATCGCCTCGTCGTCGGGCAACACCAGCACCCGCTCGGCACCGAGCGCCAGCGAACGCTGCCAGACGGCCAGCTCGTCGGGGGCGCGGGTCACGACCAGCACACCGCCGCGGTGCGGCGGAGCCGCGGCCGCGACCGACGACGCGAGCTCGTCGCTGACCAGGACCAGCGAGGCCGACGACCACAGCCGCCTCGCGGCTACCTCGTCCGGGGCGACGTCGGGTGTCACGCCGGCCGCGGCGGTGAGCCGCAGCAGCGCGTCGAGCAGGACGTCGTCGGCTGTCACGATCAGCGGCCGGGCGCCAGTCCTCGCGGTGAGCGCAGCGGAGACCGGTGTGCTGACGGCCTGGTGGAAGGGGTCCGCGTGGTCCATGCGGAGAAGCCTCGGCGAGGGCCGGAGTCTCCGCCGTGCGCGCGTCCTCGCCTGTGGATTACGCGCTCTTCGGCCCGGGACTGTGGAGACGAACCGGGCGGACAACCCCTGCCCCAGGCGTGGACGGAACCGCCGGCGGACCCGAGCGGGCCCAGACGTGCGACAGCCCCCGGCGGGGGGGTGACCGGGGGCTGTCTGAGGGCCGCGACCCGGGGGGGATAGGCCGCGACCAACCAGCGGCGGGGGGATGCCGCTGGGCTATGGTTCCCCGTCCTCGACTACCTCAAACACCGAGACCTTCTTCTCGAGTCTCGGGCGAAAAATACGCCGAGTCGACGTGGGAGGGACCATGGTGCACCACAGTGAGGGGGAGTCGTCAAACCGCCCCGCCGCCGAAATGAGATGCACCACCTCTCACGCCTGCCCGAACGGCCTGAAGTCGGAGGTCTCGCGGGCCCGCTGCCTATGCTGATCGCGTGGACCAACCCGCCGTCTCCCGCAGCGCCGCGTTCTTCGATCTCGACAAGACCATCATCGCCAAGTCGAGCACGCTCGCGTTCAGCCGCCCGTTCTACGAGGGCGGTCTGATCAACCGGCGCACCGTGCTGCGCAGCGCGTACTCGCAGTTCGTCTACCTCGTCGGTGGCGCCGACCACGACCAGATGGAGCGGATGCGGCAGTATCTCTCGGCGCTGGCCACGGGGTGGGACGTGCAGACGGTCAAGGACATCGTCTCCGAGACCCTGCACCACATCGTCGACCCGCTGGTCTACGACGAGGCCGTGCAGCTGATCGAGGAGCACCACCTGGCGGGGCGCGACGTCGTGATCGTCTCCTCGTCCGGCGCGGAGGTCGTCGAGCCGATCGGCGAGATGCTCGGCGCCGACCGGGTCGTCGCGACCGAGATGGTGATCGAGCACGGCCGCTACACCGGCGAGATCGCCTACTACGCCTACGCCGACAACAAGGCCGACGCGATCCAGGAGCTCTCCGAACGCGAGGGCTACGACCTGGCCCGCTCCTACGCCTACTCCGACTCCGTGACCGACCGGCCGATGCTCGAGACCGTCGGCCATCCGTACGCCGTCAACCCCGACCGTGCGCTGCGCCGGATGGCGGCCGAGCGTGGCTGGCCGGTCCTCGACTTCACCAAGCCGGTCGAGCTACGCAAGCGCGGGCGCGTCACCGCCAGCCGCACGACGCTGGCCGGGGTCGCGATCGGCGCCGGCGCGGTGGCCGCGAGCGCGGTCGTGATGGCGTCGCGTCGACGCTCGCGCCGATAGCACGGGCCGGTACGGGCCGGTAGCAGGCGGCCGGTAGCAGGCGGCCGGTAGCAGGCTGTAGGCGAGCACCCGGACCAGGCCGCCCGCGACACGCCGCGCGATCACTTGGGGTCACCAACTCCGACGCGCCGGAGGCCTTCCGTTTCTCCTCCGACCGGCGTAAAAATGGGTGCAGCAAGACCGCACGACAGTCGAGTACCCACGCGGCGACCTACCCTTTGTTCAGGGCAATCGCTTCCGGGCTTGTCCCGGTTCGATGATGATGTGGTGCACGCCTGGTAGCCCGTCTGACGTGCCAGCGGCGGCGTTCTCCTCGCGAGAGCGCCGCCCGCATGTGCGGCCTCCTTCGACGGCACGGATTCGGTGCAGAGCGGCCGGTCAGCCTTCCCGATCCGGCGCCTCCGCCAGCGGGGACAGCTCCGCGCCCTTGGCGTACGCGTCGGCGCAGTGCAGCAGCCACCGGTGCACCGCCGACGGGCCCGCTTCGCGGTAACCCTGCAGCGCGGCGGCGTAGGCCGTGGCCGAGGCGAGATGCCCGGCCTCCGGTACCGTCACCGACGCCGGGTCGACCGCACGGTCCACCAGCACGAGCCGCTCGGCCGCCCGGGCCACCACGGCGTTGCTGCCGACGAACGCCTCGGTCACGGCGATCTCGGCGTGCACGACCGCGGCGACGGCCAGCGCCGGGGCCGCGGTGGGTGCCGTGACCCGGCTCGCGAGGTCGGCCAACCGGTCCGCGCCTTGCACCGGACGCCCCAGATCGGCGTCGTCGACGTAGCCCCGCGCCGCCAGCGCGTGCATCCGCGCCAGCGCCTGCAACGGCGAACGGCGCCACACCGGCAGCAGCCCCAGCAGCTCGGTCGAGAGCCGCACCGGGCCCACCTCGTCGTACTCCTCGCCCTCGAGCCGTGCCGAGGCACGCGCACCGCGCAGCAGCGACTCGGTGGTCAGGTCGGGGCCGGTGCGCCGCAGTCCCCGGTCGCGCAGCAGCGCGTCGATGCCGTCGCGTGCCGCGGTCAGCGCCGACGGCACACCCTCCAGCGACGACAGGGAGGCAAAGACATCGGTCGTGGGCGCCACGTTGCGCAGCCTAGCCACGCCGCGTTGGTAGCCTCGCCGGCAATGGATGAGAGTCCGCGCACACGCCGCGGCCGCGTGTTCGGCGGTGTGGCCGAGATCTACGAGCGCTCGCGACCGGGGTACCCGGACGAGGCGGTGCGCTGGCTGGTCGGCCGGGACGCGGACACGGTCCTCGAGCTCGGGGCCGGTACCGGAAAGCTGACCTCGGCCCTGGTCGCCGGCGGTCACCGGGTCGTCGCCACCGACCCCGAGGCGCGGATGCTGCGGCCCCTGCGCAAGCGGGTCAAGGGCGCGCACGTCGTGCAGGCCTGTGCGGAGCAGATCCCGGTCCGCTCGGCCTCGGTCGACGTAGCCGTGGTCGCGCACGCCTTCCACTGGTTCGACCACGACCGCGCGCTGGGTGAGATCGCCCGCGTGCTGCGCCCCGGCGGGACGCTGGCGCTGGTGTGGAACCTGCGCGACGAGTCCGTCCCGTGGGTACGCCGGCTCGGCCGGATCGTCGGTTCCGAGCGCACGCCCGACCCGACCGACCTGCTGGAGGAGTCGACCCTGTTCGACGGGGTCGAGCATCGCTCCTTCCGGCACTGGCAGGAGGTCGACCGCGACGGCCTGGTCGACCTGGTGCACTCCCGGTCGGGTGTGGCCGACATGCCCGAGCAGGAGCGGGCGGAGGTCCTCGACCAGGTAGGCGAGCTGTACGACGACTACGGCCGCGGACACGACGGCATGCTGCTGCCGTACCGCTGCCGGGCGTACCGCTGCCGGGTCAGCGCGGCAGCGCAGTCCGGGCACCCCGGCCGGGACCAGCGCAGCCGCGACCAGCACGGCCCGCTGGACGACGGCCTGCTGATCGACTTCTCCTGAGCCGTGCCGTGGACGAGATCTGGCCCGTTATCGCGGTCGCGGCGGTCACGCTCGTGGTCGGGGTCGTGCTGGTCTGGCTGGTGCGGCACCGGCACGACCTGGGCAGGCCGGCCGACCACGCGACGTTCCGGATCCTGCACACCGCATCGCTCGCCTCACCGCCGCTACGCAACGGCCTGACGCCGGCCAGTGCGGAGCGGTCGGTGCGCTACCTGCGTGCGCTGCTCGGTGCGCCCGCGGTGACGCTGACCGACCGGTCCACCGCGCTGTGCTGGGACGGTGTGGGTGAGCATCACCGCGACGGGGCACCCGACCTGGCCGAGCCGGTGATCGCCGAGGGGCGCACACTCGCGCTCGGTCCCAAGCAGGTGCGGTGCACGATCGGAGAGTGCCCGCTGCGGCACTGCGTCGTCGCGCCGCTGACGGTCGAGGACCGGGTGGTCGGCACACTGCAGGTCTACGCGCCGTCGGCCTCGGCGGGGCTGGTACGGGCCAGCAACGAGGTCGCCCGCTGGGTCTCCGGGCAGCTCGAGCTCGCCGAGCTCGACCGGTCGCGCACCGCGCTGATGGAGGCCGAGGTGCGCGCGCTGCGGGCGCAGATCTCGCCGCACTTCATCTACAACTCGCTGACCGCGATCGGGTCCTTCGTACGCACCGACCCCGAACGGGCCCGCGAGCTGCTGCTGGAGTTCGCCGACTTCACCCGCTACTCGTTCCGGCGGCACGGCGACTTCACCACGCTGGCCGAGGAGCTGCGGTCGATCGAGCGCTACCTCGTGCTGGAGAAGGCCCGCTTCGGCGAACGGCTCGACGTGCGCCTGCGGGTCGCCCCGGAGGTGCTGTCGGTGGCGTTGCCGTTCCTGTCGCTGCAGCCGCTGGTCGAGAACGCCGTCCGCCACGGCATCGAGGGCAAGCCCGACCAGGGCCATGTCGCGATCACCGCGGAGGACGCCGGCCAGGACGCGGTGATCCACATCGAGGACGACGGCGTGGGCGAGGACCCCGAGCGGGTACGCCGCTCACTGGCAGGCGACGCCAGCACCGACTCGGTGGGGCTGGGTAACGTCGACGCGCGTCTGCGCACGGTGTTCGGCGACGACTACGGACTGGTGGTCGAGACCGCGCCCGGTGCGGGGACGAAGGTGACCGTCCGCATCCCCAAGTTCGCGCCCGGGGTGCGCGCCTCGGGTCCGCGAGCCGGCGCGTAGAGCCTGATGCGCGAGCGCGGAGCACAGCGACGGGCGAGGTGCGAGGGCTCCGGGTGGTCTAGCCCGGTAACCTGAGGGGAGTGCGATTCCTCCACGACCGGCAGCCGGCCCACGACCTGACCTACAGCGACGTCTTCATGGTGCCGAGCAGGTCGTCGGTCACCTCCCGGCTCGACGTCGACCTCTCCACCCACGACGGCGTCGGAACCACGCTTCCGCTCACGGTCGCGAACATGACCGCGGTGTCCGGACGCCGGATGGCGGAGACCATCGCCCGGCGCGGCGGGATCGCTGTCATCCCCCAGGACATCCCGGTCGACGTGGTCGGCAACGCCGTGCGTCGGGTCAAGGACAGCCACCCCGTCTACGACACCGCGATCACCGTGCGGCCGGACCACACCGTCGGCGACGCGATGATGCTGATCGGCAAGCGCGCGCACGGCGCGGTGATCGTCGTCCAGGACGACAAGCCGGTCGGGGTGATGACCGAGCGCGACGCGAGCGGTGTCGACCGGTTCACCCAGGTGCACGAGGTGATGACCAGCGAGGTCTTCACGCTGCCCGCCGGTGGCGAGCTCGCCGACGCCTTCGGCCAGCTCGCCGAGCGCCACCTCGACGTGGCCCCGGTCGTCGACGGCGGCACGCTGGTGGGCGTGCTCACCCGCAAGGGCGCGTTGCGGTCCACGCTGTACAAGCCCGCGGTCGACGCCCGAGGTCGGTTGCTGGTCGGTGCGGCCGTCGGGATCAACGGCGACGTCGCCGGCAAGGCGGCCGCACTCCTCGACCACGACATCGACGTCCTCGTCGTCGACACCGCGCACGGCCACCAGGAGAAGATGGTCGAGGCCCTGCCCGCCGTCCGGGACGCCCGGGCCCGCGCCGAGGACCGGCAGGGGCGGCGTATCCCCATCGTCGCCGGCAACGTCGTGTCCGCGCAGGGCACCGCCGACCTGATGGCCGCGGGCGCCGACATCGTCAAGGTCGGCGTCGGCCCCGGCGCGATGTGTACGACGCGGATGATGACCGGCGTCGGCCGGCCGCAGTTTTCTGCCGTGCTGGAGTGCGCCGAGGCGGCCCGTGCCGCCGGCGGGCACATCTGGGCCGACGGCGGGATCCGGCACCCGCGCGACGTGGGTCTGGCGCTGGCCGCGGGTGCTGCCAGCGTGATGGTGGGCTCCTGGTTCGCGGGGACGCACGAGAGCCCTGGCGACCTGCAGCGCGACTCCGAGGGCCGGGCGTACAAGGAGTCGTTCGGGATGGCCTCGGCCCGCGCGGTCAGCAACCGCACCCGGGAGGCCTCCGGGTTCGACCGGGCCCGGCTGGCGCTGTTCGAGGAAGGCATCAGCTCCTCGCGCATGTACCTCGACCCTGACCGGCCCGGCGTCGAGGACCTGGTCGACTCGATCGTGGCCGGTGTCCGCAGCGCCTGCACGTACGCCGGCGCCCGGTCGCTGGAGGAGTTCCACGAGCGTGCCGTGGTCGGCGTACAGAGCAGCGCCGGCTACGAGGAGGGACGCCCCGTTCACGCCAGCTGGTGAACCGGAGTCTCACACGCGGTTTCCGGAGCCGCCGCTGGCGGTATGTTCCCAACGATGACCGGCCCCGCCCCCGCACACGCGTCGACGCACCCGTCGACCCGGCCGCTGCGCGTGCTCGTCGTCGACGACGAGGCACCTGCGCTGGAGGAGCTGTCGTACCTTCTGGGCCAGGACCCGCGCATCGCCGACGTGCTCACGGCGGTCTCGGGCGAGCAGGCGTTGCGGCTGCTCGAGCGCGACGACCCGCTCGACGCGATCTTTCTCGACGTGGCGATGCCCGGACTGTCCGGTCTCGACCTGGCCCGGGTGCTGGCCCGCTTCCGGACCGTCACGCCGGTGGTGTTCGTGACCGCGCATGATGACCACGCGGTGGAGGCGTTCGAGCTGCACGCGGTCGACTACCTGCTCAAGCCGGTCCGCGCGGCCCGGATGTCGGAGGCCGTACGCCGGGTCGTCGAGGCCGCCGCCGAGCACGCGGGGCAGGCCGAGCCCGACGAGACCATCGCCGTCGAGCTCGGTGGAGTGACGCGCTTCGTCAGCCGCAGCGAGATCCGCTACGTCGAGGCGCAGGGCGACTACGCGCGACTGCACACGGCCGACGGCAGCCACCTGCTGCGGATCCCGCTCACCACCTTGGAGGAGAGCTGGGCCGACGCCGGGTTCCTGCGCATCCATCGCAGCCTGCTGGTCGCGACCAGCCACATCGACGAGGTGCGCATGGAGGCCGGACGGTGCACGATCGTCGTCGGCGACGCCGAGCTGCAGGTGGCCCGACGGCACACCCGCAGTCTGCGCGACCAGCTCGTTCGCCAGCCCAGACCGTCGCGGCCCTGACGCCGGCCATGCAGCGGCCCACCTTGCAGCGAACGCACCGATGAGCGACGAGCCCACCCCGCAGCGCATCCGGGTGACCAGCCCCCGCAGCGGCGCCGCGCGACGCCGGCAGGTCGCGGTCACCCACGAGATCGACGCGCAGACCAGCGTGGGCGAGGTCTACGTGCGGTCGCTGATCGCCACCCAGGCACGGCTCGCGCTGATGGTGCTCGCCGTCGTCGCCGTCGTCCTCGGTGGCCTGCCGCTGCTGTTCTGGCTGCTTCCGCAGCTCGGCGAGGTGCAGGCGCTCGGGATCCCGCTGCCGTGGCTGCTGCTCGGCGGACTGGTCTACCCGGCGATGGTGACGCTGGGCTGGTTCTACGTACGCCAGGCCGAACGCACCGAGCGGCAGTTCTCCGACCTGGTCGAGCGGCCGTGAGCATGGTCCCCGCGTGAACCCCACCGCCAGCATCGTCGCGGTGACGCTGGTCGCGACGGCGACGCTGGTCATCGGCGCGCTCGGGTTGCGGTTCAGCCGCACGACCAGCGACTTCTACGTTGCCTCGCGCTCGGTCGGGCCACTGTGGAACGCGTCGGCGATCGGCGGGGAGTACCTCTCGGCCGGCTCGTTCCTCGGCGTCGCCGGGCTTGTGCTGGCCTTCGGTGCGGACATGCTCTGGTATCCCGTCGGCTGGACCGCCGGCTACCTCGTGCTGCTGGTGCTGGTGGCCGCTCCGCTGCGCCGGTCGGGCGCCTACACGCTGCCGGACTTCGCCGAGTCCCGGCTGGAGTCGGCACCGGTACGCCGGATCTCCAGTGTGCTCGTGGTCGCAATCGGCTGGCTGTACCTCCTGCCGCAGTTCCAGGGAGCCGGCATCACGCTGCGTACGGTCACCGGCGCGCCGGCGTGGGTCGGCGGCGTGGTGGTCGCGGTGGTCGTGACGGTCAACGTGCTCTCCGGCGGCATGCGCAGCATCACGTTCGTGCAGGCCTTCCAGTACTGGCTCAAGCTCACGGCGCTGCTCGTGCCACTGGCGTTCCTGCTGCTGCGCTGGAGTGCCGACGGCTGGCCCTCACCGGCCGACTCCACCGCACCGCCGGGCGCGCTGTCGTCGGAGCAGTGGGTGCTGCCGCTGTCGAGCGGCATCGAGCACCCGCTGTACGCGACGTACTCGCTGATCCTGGCCACGTTCCTGGGCACGATGGGCCTGCCGCACGTGCTGGTCCGCTTCTACACCAACCCCGACGGACGAGCCGCGCGGCGCACGACGCTGGTGGTGCTGGTGCTGCTCGGCAGCTTCTACCTGCTGCCCGCCCTGTACGGCGCGATGGGCCGGGTCTACGCACCCGACCTGCTCACCGGCGGTCGCGACGACACCGTCGTGCTGGAGCTGCCTTCCCGGATGCTCGACGGCATGCTCGGCGACGGGCTCGGCGCGTTGCTCACCGCGGGCGCGTTCGCGGCGTTCCTCTCCACCTCGTCGGGACTCACCGTCTCGGTCGCCGGTGTGCTCAGCCAGGACCTGCTGAGCCGCTGGCTCGGAGGCGTCCGCGCGTTCCGGGTCGCCGGTGTGCTCGCGGTGCTGGTGCCGCTGCTGCTCGCCGTGCTCGCCCGCGATCTGCCGATCGCCCAGGTCGTGGGTCTGGCGTTCGCGGTTGCGGCGTCGACGTTCTGCCCGCTGCTGGTGCTCGGGATCTGGTGGCGCCGGCTCACCGACGTGGGTGCGATCGCGGGCCTGCTCGTGGGCGGCTCACTGTCGGGAGGCGCGGTCGTCCTGACCGTGCTCGGGATGTCCGACTCGGGGTGGACCGGCGCACTGCTGAGCCAGCCGGGTGCGTGGACGGTGCCGGTCGCGTTCGCGGTGATGCTCGTCGCGTCGCTGGCCACGCCGCGGCGGATCGCGCCCAACGTCAACCGCACCATGGTGCGGCTGCACCTGCCCGAGCAGATCGAGGTGGACCGCGGCGACTACCAGCCGAGGGTGGCCCGGCTGGGTCTGTCGAGACGGCGACGTGGCGTCGACGAACGGTGAGTCCGCTCACCCTGGCCGTCCCGCCAGGCGGCAGACCTGCGACCGGCTCACCGATTCCCGCGTCAGGGTTTGGCCCGATCGGGCAGGGTGTACCCATGACTCCGACACGTCGCGTCGCGATCGCTGCCCTGGGGCTGGTGGTCGCCCTGTGCTGCGCGTTCGCGACGTACGTCGTCCACCGCGTCTTCGTCGGCACCGAGGTCGGCCAGACCGCCGACCAGGCGCTGCTGGAGAAGGCCGCGACGCTCCCGGTGGCGGTGGCACACGCGGCGGAGTCCGTGCTCTCCCTGTTCACCGTCCCGTTGGTGCTCGCGGTCTGCGCGGTTCCGCCGCTGGTCGCCGTACTTCGCCGGTCGCCCTGGCACGCGGTGGCGGCGCTGGTGCTCGTCGGCGGCGCGAACATCACCACGCAGGTGCTGAAGGACCACGTGTTCGAGCGCCCCGACCTGCTCGCGCTGGGTGCGCCGAACTCGCTGCCGAGCGGGCACACCACAGTCGTCGCGTCGGTGATGCTCGGCCTGGTGCTGATCGTCCCGTCGGCGTGGCGACGGCCGGCCGCCGTCGTCGGCCTGGTCGCGACCCTGCTGGTGGGCCTTGCGACGATCCTCGCCGGCTGGCACCGCCTCAGCGACGTCGCGGCCGCCCTGCTGGTCTCGCTGGCCTGGAGCGGGCTGGTGCTGGTCGTGATGGCCCTGCGTCCGCAGCCGACTCCGGTCGCCGTGCCGGTCGCCGGCTCCGGCACCGCCTCTGGTGCCGGCTCTGCGGCCCCGACCGAGCGGCTGACCGCCCGGCGCTGACCGACGGCCCGTTCGTCCTGCACGAGCGACCGTTCACCGCGCCCCCCGGCGCCGTACATCGAGACGGAAAACCCGCTCATCGCCCGGGTCGCCGCTCGTGCTGTCGCGTCGGTCTCCCGGTTCCCTACGGTGACCGCCATCACTAATGGCTGAACGTTCAGCCATCGTCATCGAACAGCACCGCCTGACTAGAGAGGTGACGACCGTGGCGGAGGAGACGACGCCCACACAGCACAGCGTGTACGAACGCGTCCATGCCAGTGCGGAGTTCCAGGACCTGCGCAAGCGCTATCTCGGCTTCGCGATTCCCGCGACCGTGGCGTTCATGGCCTGGTATCTGCTCTACGTACTGATGTGCAGCTGGGCCACCGGCTTCATGAGCATCAAGCTCTTCGGCAACATCAACGTGGCCCTGGTCTTCGGGCTGCTGCAGTTCGTCTCGACGTTCGTCATCGCCTGGCTGTACGCCCGGCACGCCAACCGCAAGCTCGACCCGATCGCCGGGAAGCTCAAGCGCGAATACGACGAGGGGGTGCACAAGTGAGCGACGATGCCATCACCGCAACCCTGTTCCTGGTCGTAGTCGCCATCACGATCGGCGTCACGTTCTGGGCGAGCCGGCAGACGTCCGGAGCGGCCGACTACTACGCCGGCGGCCGGTCGTTCAGCGGGTTCCAGAACGGCCTCGCGATCTCCGGTGACTACATGTCTGCCGCGTCGTTCCTGGGTATCTCCGGGGCGATCGCGCTGTACGGCTACGACGGCTTCCTCTACTCCATCGGCTTCCTGGTCGCATGGCTGGTAGCGCTGATGCTCGTGGCCGAGCTGCTCCGCAACTCCGGTCGCTACACGATGGCCGACCAGCTGGCGTACCGCATGCGGCAACGCCCGGTGCGCACGGCAGCCGCGACCTCCACGGTCGTGGTGTCGATCTTCTACCTGCTCGCCCAGATGGTCGGTGCGGGCTCGCTGGTCGCACTGCTGCTCAACGTGGAGACCGGCGCGCTCAAGAACGTCACGATCGCGGTGGTCGGTCTGCTGATGATCTTCTACGTCACCGTCGGCGGCATGAAGGGCACCACCTGGGTGCAGATCATCAAGGCGCTGCTGCTGATGGGCGGCACCGTGCTGATCACGATCCTCGTGATGGCCCAGTTCGGGTTCAACCTGTCCGACCTGCTCGGCGCGGCTGCGCAGAACTCCGGCGAGGGCCAGGCGTTCCTCGAGCCCGGGCTGCTCTACGGCACCGACCTGCTGACGAAGATCGACTTCCTGAGCCTGGCGCTCGCGCTGGTGCTCGGCACAGCCGGGCTGCCGCACATCCTGATCCGCTTCTACACGGTGCCGACCAGCCGCGACGCGCGTACGTCGGTGCTGTGGGCGATCGGGCTGATCGGCGCGTTCTACCTGATGACGCTGGCGCTGGGCTTCGGCGCCGCTGCGCTGATCGACACCGGCTCCCTGGACGAGTCGGGCAACCTCGCCTCGCCCCGACTGGCCGAGGCGGTCGGCGGCGGCGAAGGCTCGCTCGGCGGCGCGGTGCTGCTGGCGCTGATCTCCGCGGTCGCGTTCGCGACGATCCTCGCGGTCGTGGCCGGGCTGACGCTCACCTCGGCCTCGTCGGTGGCGCACGACATCTACGCCAACGTGATCAAGAAGGGAGAGGTCACCGAGGGCCAGGAGGTCAGGGTCGCCAAGATCGCGGCGTTCGCGATCGGCGCGGTCGCGATCGTGCTTTCGATCTTCGCCCAGAACCTCAACATCGCGTTCCTGGTGGCGCTGGCGTTCGCGGTCGCCGCATCGGGCAACGTCCCGGCGCTGCTCTTCAACCTGTTCTGGCGCCGGTTCACCACCCGGGGCGCGGTGTGGGCGATCTACGGCGGGCTCACCACGGCCGTCGTGCTGGTGATCTTCTCGCCGGTGGTGTCGGGATCCTCGGACGCGTTATTCCCCAGCGCCGACTGGGCACTGTTCCCGTTGGAGAACCCGGGCATCGTCTCGATCCCGGCCGGGTTCCTGTTCGGCTGGATCGGCACCGTCACCGCCGGCCCGGACCCAGACGCCGACGCGAAGTACGACGAGCTGGAGGTCCGAGCCCTCACCGGCGCCGGCGCCTGGTCCGCGTCGGACGACTGAGCGCCCGGCGGTCCGGCCGCACTCGCACCGCCCGGTCACGAGCGCACCCTCGTGGCCGGGCGGTGTTCCACCTATCGTGGGGCGCAGGATCGGCCCTGGGCCCCGCACATTCGTCGAGGAGAGATCGTGACTGACGAGACACTGTCCAACCTGCTGCACGAGGACCGGCGCTTCGAGCCCCCCGCCGACCTTGCGAAGTCGGCCAACATCACGGCCGAGGCCTACGACCGCGCCAATGCCGACCGGCTGGCGTTCTGGGCCGAGCAGGCCGACCGGCTGTCGTGGGAGCAGCGGTGGGACCAGGTGCTCGACTGGGACAACCCGCCGTTCGCGAAGTGGTACGTCGGCGGCAAGCTGAACGCGGCGTACAACTGCGTCGACCGGCACGTCGACGAGGGCAACGGCGACCGGGTCGCCTTCCACTGGGTCGGCGAACCGGGCGACACCCGCAGTGTCACCTACGCCGAGCTCAAGGACGAGGTGTGCAAAGCGGCCAACGCGCTCACCGAGCTCGGCGTGCAGAAGGGCGACCGGGTCGCGATCTACCTGCCGATGATCCTCGAGACCGTGGTCGCCATGCTGGCGTGCGCGCGCATCGGCGCCCCCCACACCGTGGTGTTCGGCGGCTTCTCCTCCGACGCCCTGGTCAGCCGGATCAAGGACTGCGACGCGCGGGTCGTCATCACCGCCGACGGCGGCTACCGCCGCGGCAACCCGAGCGCGCTGAAGCCCGCCGTCGACGAGGCCGTCGCCCGGTGCCCCGACGTGCGCTCGGTGCTCGTCGTGCAGCGCACCGGTCAGGACGTCGAGTGGAACGACGAGCGCGACGTCTGGTGGCACGAGGTCGTCGACAAGCAGAGCGCCGACCACAAGGCCGAGGCCTTCGACGCCGAGCACCCGCTGTACGTGATGTACACCTCCGGCACCACCGGCAAGCCCAAGGGCATCCTGCACACCACCGGCGGCTACCTGACCGGGTGCGCGTACACGCACCACGCGATCTTCGACCTCAAGCCGGAGAAGGACGTCTACTGGTGCTCCGCGGACATCGGCTGGGTGACCGGGCACTCCTACATCGTGTACGGCCCGCTGGCCAACGGTGCGACCTCGATGATGTACGAGGGCACGCCGGACACCCCGCACAAGGGGCGCTGGTGGGAGATCGTCCAGGAGTACAAGGTCACGCTGTTCTACACCGCACCGACCGCGATCCGGACGTTCATGAAGTGGGGCAGCGACATCCCCGCGAAGTACGACCTGTCGTCGCTGCGGCTCCTCGGGTCGGTCGGTGAGCCGATCAACCCCGAGGCCTACGTCTGGTACCGCGAGCACACCGGCGGCGGCCGCTGCCCGATCGTGGACACGTGGTGGCAGACCGAGACCGGGATGATCATGATCAGCCCGCTCCCCGGTGTGACCCACGGCAAGCCGGGCTCGGCGATGGAGGCGATCCCCGGCGTCTCGGCCGCGGTGGTCGACGACAAGGGCCAGCCGGTCCCGAACGGCTCCGGCGGCTACCTCGTGCTCACCGAGCCGTGGCCGGCGATGCTGCGCACGATCTGGGGCGACGACCAGCGGTTCAAGGACACCTACTGGTCGCGGTTCCCGGGCCTGTACTTCGCCGGCGACGGTGCCAAGCTCGACGACGACGGCCATATCTGGCTGCTCGGCCGCGTCGACGACGTGATGAACGTGTCCGGTCACCGGCTCTCGACCACCGAGATCGAGTCCGCGCTGGTGTCGAGCCCGAAGGTCGCCGAGGCGGCGGTCGTGGGCGCGGCCGACGAGACCACCGGCCAAGCGGTCGTCGCGTTCGTGATCCTGCGCGAGGAGGCGGGCGACGGCGGACCCGACGTGGTCGAGGAGCTGCGCAAGCACGTCGCCAAGGAGATCGGTGCGATCGCGAAGCCGCGGCAGATCATGGTCGTACCCGAGCTGCCGAAGACCCGCTCGGGCAAGATCATGCGCCGGCTGCTGCGTGACGTCGCCGAGGACCGCGAGACCGGCGACGTGACGACGCTGGCCGACTCGACGGTCATGGACCAGATCAAGTCCGGGCTGTCGTCGGGCAAGTCCAGCGACGACGAGTAGTCACCTGATGGGCCCATCCCGCGACCGGCGCAAGTCGGCGCGGGGTGGGCGGGGCACTACTTCGCGCGTCGCGCGATCAGGAAGTACGCGGCGGGGAACACCGCGATCAGCAGGCACAGCCGCAGCTTCGAGGTCGGCGACCACTCCTGCTGGGGGTCCTGGAACGCGCGGGTGGGCTCACTGAGCAGGTCGGTGGCCAGCGACACCGTCCGCACGCCGGCCCAGTTGACTCCCTTGGTCGGCATCAGCATGTACGGCTGCACGTCGTTGTCGGGCAGCGAGAAGGTCACCGCCTGCTCGAGGGCACCGGTCTCCGGCCGCAGCCCGGTGAGCACCACCTGCTCGGGGTCGGACCATCCCCACAGGTCCTGGATGACCAGGTCCTCGGGGACCTCGTCGTCGACCTGTGCGGCCGTGCCGCCCGCCTGCAGGTCGGGCGCACGCACGATCCGCAGCACGTTGCTGGCCTGTGTGGGGTGCATGCCCGCGAGGTCCCCGGCGGCGCTCCACTCCCCGCCCCGGAACCCGCCGACCGACGCCGGCAGCGTGCGCCGCTGTCCCGACGCGACCTCGACCGCCTCGATCGCCCGGTCGACCGGCACCGTCACCCACCGGCCGTCAGCGGTCCATGCCGGGGTCACGTCGTCGGAGGCGCTCGCACGCAGCGGGAGGTCGGTGACCTCACCGCTGTCGGTGTCGAGCACCCGGACCGGGTCCACGCCGAACGCGATCCGGGTCGAGTCGGGCGACCACACCAGCGGTGCGGAGGCGTCGACGGCGCCGGAGACCGGATAGGTCTGCGACTCACCGGTCATCGTGTCGTAGCGCGCGATCCCGTCGGGCCGGCGCCAGGCGACCTGGGTGCCCTGCGGGCCGAGCCACAGCCCGCCGCGCGCCTGCTCCACGTCCGGCGGCGCCAGCCGGGAGAAGACACCGTTGCGGGCGGACACGGCGTACCACGGGTCCCTGACCTCCCCGCCGAAGCCGACGTGCGCCTCCCGGCCCTGGAAGAGCATGCTCACCGGTCCGGGCGGCCCCCACTTGTCCGTGCCCGGCACGAACTCCGGCGGGTCGTAGACCTGCTCGGGCAGCGCCAGCACCTCCGAGCGCGACACCGCCGGAACCTCCTGGGACCGCTGGTAGGCCGGGATGCCCTCCTCCCAGACCACGAACCCGCCGAGCCCGAGCACGACCGCGCCGCACAAGGCGAGCACGATCCGCCTACCCGTCCGCACCGACCGACCCCCTGGCTTCCTCTGGCTCTCTGTGGCTCATCGACCCTGCGACACCGGGCCGGCGTCAGGATAGCGCTGTGGGTTCCGGGTACGCCTGTCGTTTAGGGTCGTACACACGATGACCGGCGGTACGCCATTCGCCGCCTTCGAGGAGGAGCCAATGACGACCACGGACGAGCGCGTCGACGAACCGACGATCGGCCGCCTTGTCGCTGACGCCAGCCGTGACATCTCCGCGCTGATCCGGGGCGAGATCGCCCTGGTCAAGTCCGAGCTCAAGGTGAGCGTGCGGGCCGGTGGCACCGGTGCGGCCCTGCTGGGCGCCGCCGCGTTCCTCGTCCTGCTGGCCATCGTGCTGCTGTCGATCTCGATCGCGTACTTCATCGAGATGATCCCCGGAATCAACGTCCCGGTCGCGTTCCTCATCGTCTTCGGGATCTACGTGCTCATCGCCGCCATCCTGGGCTGGGTCGGCGTGCGGAAGTTCAAGCAGGTCGGGCCGCCGGAGCGTGCGATCGTGCAGGCGCAGAAGAGCAAGGAAATCCTCGGCAAGGACAGTCACTGATTCTTGGACGCCACCGTTGAGGTGCCGGGCCCCTGGACGCATCGTCATGTAGCCGCCAACGGGGCTCGCTTCCACGTGGCCGAGGTCGGCAGCGGCCCGCTGGTGCTGTTCCTCCATGGGTTCCCAGAGTTCTGGTGGGCCTGGCGCGACCAGCTGGTCGCGCTCGCCGACGCCGGCTACCGCGCGGTGGCCATGGACCTGCGCGGCTACGGCAGCAGCGACAAGACACCCAACGGCTACGACCCGACGACACTGGCGCGCGACGCGGTCGGGGTCATCCGCTCGCTCGGCGCGCGTGACGCCGTCCTCGTGGGGCAGAGCTGGGGCGGGTACGTCGCCTGGGCCGCGGCGGCGATGCACCCCGTGCACGTACGCGGTCTGGCCACGGTCGCCGCGGCGCATCCGCTGCGGCTGGGGTCGCTGCTGCGCAGCCGCAGACTGAGCAGGCACCTGTTCGGGATGCAGGCGCCGTGGTTCCCGGAGCGACACATCCGCGCCCACGACAGCCGCTACGTCGAGGCCCTGTTGCGTTCGTGGGCGGCCCCGGGAGGGTCGTTCCCCGACGCCGAGGCCGTGAGCCGCTACCGGGCGGCAATGGCGCTGTGGCCGTCGCCGCACTGCGCACTGGAGTACCACCGCTGGGTGATCCGCTCACGGGTCCGCACCGACGGCCGCAGGTTCGCGACCGCGATGCGCTCGCCAGTCGCCGTGCCCGTTCTGCAGGTGCTCGGTGCGCAGGACGGCGTCGTCCGTGAGGGTGCCGCGCAGATCCCGCGCTCGGTCGTGACCGGCCCCAGCGAGACCGTCGTGCTCGAGTCGTCGGGGCACTTCCCGCACGAGGAGTGTCCCGACGAGTTCACCAAGACCCTGCTGGACTGGCTCGCGCGCTGCTGACCCGGCCCGGGTCGACGCGGCGCAGGCGGTCAGCTGCTGCAGGGGCCGGTGGCGACCTCGTCGCTCGCCTGCCGACCGAGCCGCGCGTTGCGCCGGACCTGGTCGGCGGTCAGCGCGTAGCCGGTCTGCGGGTCGGATACCGACGCCGCGAAGATCACGCCGTAGACCCGGCCGCGGGGTGAGATCAGGGGCCCGCCGGAGTTGCCCGGGCGGACCTCCGCGAACAGGGAGAACACCTCGCGCTGCACCTCTCCCTCGCCGTAGATGTCGGGGCTGCGCAGCCGTTGCTCGGAACGGATCCGTGCCGGTTCCGCGTGGAACGGCCCGTTGCCGGGGTAGCCGAGAACCGCGGCGGACGTCCCGGACTCCGCACCCCCGGAGAAGCGCAGCGGCCGGGAGTCGAGGCCCTCCACGTCGAGAACGGCGACGTCGAGGTCGGGGTCGTAGAGCACCACCTCGGCCGGCAGTGTCTCGGTCCCGATGACCACGTCGGGGTCCTCGACGCCGGCCACGACGTGCGCGTTGGTCATCACGCGCCCGGGGGCGTAGACGAACCCGGTGCCCTCCGAGCTGCGCGCGCACGAGTCGGCGGTGCCGAGGATCTTGACCACGCTCCGCGACGAGCGTCGCACCTGCGGGTCGCGCAGCACCCGCCGGGTCGGCGGGTCGACGCTGATGATCCGCTCGGGAACGAACGGTTCGAGGTAGCGCGGGAAGATGCTGCGGTCGACCACCGAGTTGAGCGCGTCGAGCACGCTGTCGGCGTTGCCCGGGAGCACCGCGTCGACCGCGGAAAGGACTCGGGAGGTCGACACCTCGCGGTTGATGGCGGGGATCTGCGCCCCGCTCACGGCGACGCCCAGCGCCCAGGCCACGACCAGGGCCGCCGCCGCCGACAGCATCGCACCGCCGACCGCGTCGACCGCCCGGGCCGGGTGCCAGGTGACGCGCCGCCGCAGGGCGCCCCCGGCGTACGCCGCGATGGTCTGGCCGATGGTCGCGCACAGCAGCACGCCGCACAGGGCGGCCAGCGACACCAGCAGCGACGGGTCATAGCCCTCGAGCACCATCGGCGCGATCCAGATGCCCACGACACCACCGATCAGCAGCCCGGCGGTCGCACAGGCGCCGACGATGAAACCCTGCCGGTAGCCCGACAGGGCGTAGGCCAGCGCGAACACCAGCAGGACGATGTCGAGGACGTTCATCGGTTGCGCCAGAGCCTCTCGACCATGTGGTCAGGAAGCTCGGTGTAGCGCTCCCTGTCCCAGGGCTTCTCCCAGCCTACGAACGCGAACAGCCGGGAGATGATGCCGCCGGTGAACCCCCATACGAACAAATCACCGAGCACGAATGCGGGGCCGACGAAGCCCGACGGATGCCGCAGCGTGTAGCGGTTGGCCGGGTCCAGCAGGTCGGCCACCGGCACCCGGTGCACCGAGTGCACCTCCGCCGGGTCGACCACGGAGATCTCCGACGGCTCACGCCACCAGCCCAGCACCGGCGTCACGGCGAAGTTGCCGATCGGCACGAACAGGTCGGGCAGCCGGCCGACGACGTCGACGCCGTCGGGGTCGACGCCGGTCTCCTCCTCCGCCTCCCGCAGCGCGGTGTGCTCCGGACCGAGGTCCTCGGGGTCGGAGGCACCGCCCGGGAACGACACCTGCGCGGCGTGCGAGCGCATGTCGTGCGAGCGTTCGGTGAGGAGTAGGTCGGGCCCGGCGGGACCCTCGCCGAAGAGCATGAGCACGGCGGCGTGCCGGGCCGACCCGTCGGTCGGTGGCAGGAAGTCCGACAGCTGCCTCGGCTCGATCTGCCCCGCGCCGCGTGCCAGCTCCTCCAGCCAGCCGGGCCGGCCGTCCTGGCCGGGCCCGTCGTCGAGACGCGCGGCCATCACACCCGCACCCCCAGCTCCTGCTCGACGAGGTCGGCGAGCTGGTCGGCGGAGGTGATCTCGATCGGCAGCTTCGCGACGACCTCGCCGTCGGCGGCGACCAGCACGGTCATGGGCACCGGGTGGGGGCCGAGCCCCTCGTCGACGGCCTTGTCGAAGTCGGCGACCTGGGGGTAGGTGACCCCGCTCTGCCGTAGCAGCTGCAGGGCCGCGCCCGGCCGGGTGTCCTCGAAGTCGACGCCGATCATGCGCACCTTGCCCTTGGCGCGGGTGTAGAAGTCCTGCAGCACCGGCAGCTCGTCACGGCACGGAGTGCACCACGACGCCCAGAGGTTGACCACCGTCGGCCTGCCGCGCAGCCCTGCCAGGTGGACGTCGCGGCCACCGCCCAGGCAGGGCAGCGTGATCGCGGGCAGCCCACCCGGCGCGGCCGGGCCGGCTCGGGTGGCCGGGCACGGCTCGACGCCCGACCGCTCCTTGAGCCGCCGCAGCGCCGGGGTGTCGACGTCGACGCTCGACGCCGGCGCGGGTGCGGCGCCCATCGGGTTGTCCGGGGGACCGGCCTCGGCGGCGCAGCCGCCGACCGCCAGCACCACCCCGACCGTCGAGGCGACGAGGGCAAGCCGCTTCACGCACGCCCCTCCGTCTTCACCAGCTTCTCGGCGACCTCGCGGTCGGTCGGTCCCTCACCGAACGACGGGCAGTCCCGCGCCAGCGGGCAGGCGCCGCAGGCCGGCGTGCGCGCGTGGCAGCGGCGGCGTCCGTGCCAGATCAGCCGCTGGGACAGGTCGGTCCAGTCCCTTTTCGGGAACAGCGCACCGACGGCGTGCTCGATCTTGACCGGGTCGGTCTCATCGGTCCACCCGAACCTGCGCGACAGCCGGGCGAAGTGCGTGTCGACCGTGATCCCGGGGATGCCGAACGCATTACCGAGCACGACGTTGGCCGTCTTGCGTCCGACCCCGGGCAGCTTGACCATGTCGTCGAGCCGCGGCGGCACCTCGCCACCGAAGTCGTCGCACAGGGCGCGGGCGAGCTTGAGCAGCGTGTCGGTCTTCGCACGGAAGAAGCCGGTGGGCTGGATGAGCTCCTCGAGCTCGGCCCGGTCGGCGCCGGCCAGCGCCGGGGCGTCGGGGTACTTGGCGAACAGCGTCGGCGTGACCGCATTGACCCGTCTGTCGGTGGTCTGGGCGGAAAGCACCGTGGCGACCAGAAGCTGCAGCGGCGACTCGAAGTCGAGCTCGCAGTGCGCGTCGGGGTAGGTCTCGGCCAGCGTGCGGTTGATGCGTCGCGCGCGTCGCGTCAGCGCCAGCGGCGTCTCCGCGGACCGGGTCGGGGGCATGGTTGACAGCCTACGTGGCAGGGTGGAGGGCGAATGCGCCAGACTGTGAGCCGAGGCACCGTCGCGGCTCGCGGCCCGGGCGATACGACGCGTCGGTGGGAATTCAGGCGAGGAGGATCGAGTGGACAACGACGTACTCCGTCAGGCTCCGCTGTTCAGTGCGCTCGACGACGAGGCGGCCTCGGCGCTGCGCGCGTCGATGACCCAGACCAAGATCCGGCGCGGCGAGGTGCTGTTCCGCGAGGGTGACTCCGGTGACCGGCTGTTCGTGGTCACCGACGGCAAGGTCAAGCTCGGACGCAGCTCCAGCGACGGTCGCGAGAACCTGCTGGCGATCCTCGGTCCCGGGCAGATGTTCGGCGAGCTGTCGCTGTTCGACCCCGGCCCGCGCTCGGCGACCGTCACCGCCGTCACCGACGTGGCGATGCTCGTGCTCAGCCACGACGAGATGGTCCGCTGGCTCAGCGGCCGCCCCGAGGTGGCCCGCGGGCTGCTCTCCCAGCTCGCCGCGAGGCTGCGCAAGGCCAACGACGTGGTGGCCGACCTGGTGTTCTCCGACGTACCCGGCAGAGTCGCGAAGGCTCTGCTCGACCTGTCGGCGCGCTTCGGGCGGACCGCCGACGACGGCGTACACGTGCACCACGACCTGACCCAGGAGGAGCTCGCCCAGCTGGTCGGGGCGTCTCGCGAGACCGTCAACAAGGCGCTCGCCGACTTCGCCCAGCGCGGCTGGCTGCGGCTGGAGCCCCGTTCGGTGGTGCTGCTCGACGTCGAGCGCCTGCGCCGCCGCGCCCGCTGACCCGACACCAGCGCCCTACTCGGCCTGGCGGAGGTAGTCGAGCTGGGCGCGTACGGAGAGCTCGGCGGCCGGCCACAGCACCGGGTCGACGTCGGCGTACACCGTCTCCACCACCTCGCGGGGCGTGCTCGCCCCCGCCCGGGTGGCCTCCCGAACCTGCTCCAGGCGTTCGGCCCGGTGGCTGATGTAGTAGTCGAGCACGGCCAGCGCGTCCTCGATCACCGGGCCGTGTCCCGGCCAGACCCAGGCGACCTCGCGCTCCTGCGCGAGCCGGTGCAGCAACGTCAGCGAGTCGAGGTACGCGCCGAGCCGGCCGTCCGGATGCGCGACCACGGTCGTGCCACGGCCGAGCACGGTGTCGCCGGTGAGCACCGCCTGGTCGGCGGGCAGCACGAACGACAGCGAGTCCGCGGTGTGTCCCGGAGTGCCCACGACCCGCACCTCCAGGCCGTCGACGTCGACCACGTCGCCGTCACCGAGGCCCTCGCCGCCGAGCCGGTGGGTGGGGTCCAATGCCCGGACGCCGCAGCCGGCACGCGCGGCGAACCGCGCCGCGCCCTCGGAGTGGTCGAGGTGGCCGTGGGTGAGGAGTACGACGCCGACCGGCCCGGCGGCCTCGAGCACGGCGTCGAGGTGGGCCTCGTCCAGCGGACCTGGGTCGATCACCACGCTGCGGCGGGCTCCGGGCTCACGCAGCACCCAGGTGTTGGTGCCGTCGAGCGTCATCACCCCGGCGTTGGGCGCCAGAACGCACCGCGCCCGGTCCCCGAACGTGCCGCCCTGCCAGTCACCCATCGGTCCCCTCCACGGCGAGGAATGCGCCGGCCTCGTCGAACCGCACACTGGGCTGGATCGGGCTGATGGTGCGCGCGTCCGCCACCGACAGTGCGTCCTCGGGCCGTGCGAGCGCCGACATCTCGTAGAGGGTCACGTACGTCGGCGGCAGCATGCGCATCGAGCCCTCCTCCACCGAGCTGATCGCGTCGACTGGCCGTAGCCAGCCGACCCGGTCCGACTCCGTCGACACGTCGCGGGTCACCTGTCCCGGCGGGAGCGCGGCGACGAAGAACCGGGTGTCGAACCGGCGCGGCTCGAACTCTGGCGTGATCCAGTGCGCCCACGCCGCGAGCAGGTCGGCACGCAGCACGAGGTCGCGGCGGTGCAGGAACTGCGCGAAGCTCAGCTCGCGGTCGACCAGCGCCCGCCGGTCGCTCTCCCAGTCCTCGCCGGTGGTGTCGGCGACGACGCTGTCGGGGGTCGGCCCGGCCAGCAGCACGCCGGACTCCTCGAACGTCTCGCGCACCGCGGCGCAGACCAGCGCCCGCGCCAGCGCCTCGGTGCAGGTCAGCCTCTCGGCCCAGAACGCCGGCGCGGGGCCGGCCCAGGCGATCTCGCTGTCCTCGTCGCGGGCGTCGACCCCGCCGCCGGGGAAGACGTACATCCCGCCGGCGAAGTCCATGCCGCGGTGCCGCCGGAGCAGGTAGACCTCGACGCCCTGGGCCGCCGAGCCCCCAGCGTCGCCCGCCTGCGCGGGGCGCAGCAGCACGACCGTCGCGGCGTTGCGCGGCGTGACGGGTTCGCGCTCACCGCGCGCGAAGGCGTGCAGATCGTCGAGGCGCTCCGGCGACAGCCGGCGGGTGGGGTCCATCGGCTAGTGCCCCGGCACTAGGAGACCTCGACCATGAGCTCGACCTCGACCGGTGCGTCCAGCGGGAGCACGGCGACGCCCACGGCGGACCGGGCGTGCTGGCCCGCGTCGGCGAACACCTCGCCCAGCAGCTCCGAGGCGCCGTTGGCCACCTTCGGCTGCGCGGTGAAGTGCGGGGTCGAGGCCACGAACGCCACGACCTTCACCACCCGCGTCACCGCGGACAGGTCGCCGATCTCGGCCCGCACCGCCGCCAGCGCGTTGAGCACGCACTGCTGCGCGCACTCGAAGGCCTCGTCCTCGCTGACCCCGCCGCCGACCTTGCCGGCGTGCAACAGCTGGCCGTCGCGCAGCGGGAGCTGCCCGGAGGTCATCACGTAGTTGCCGGTGCGGACGGCGGGGACGTAGGCGGCCACCGGCTTGGCGACCTCCGGGATGCTGAGCCCCTTGTCGGCGAGTCGCTGCTCCGGGTTGGACATCAGGACTTCGCCCGCTTCAGGTAGGCGACGACGTTCTCCGGGTTGGGGCCGGGCACCACCTGCACCAGCTCCCAGCCGTCCTCGCCCCAGTTGTCGAGGATGTCCTTGGTCGCATGGATCAGCAGCGGCACGGTCGCGTATTCCCACGTTGTCATGGCGGGACTCTATCTCCGGCCCTGAGCCACGAATTTCACGGCTACGGTGTCCGGCATGAACCCGCGCGACGTGATGACCCGTCCGGCCGCGCTCCCCGACGCGGTGCTGCGGTACGGCGAGCACGCCGACCACCTGCTTGACGTGCACCTGCCACCCAACCTGTCGACCTGCTCCGACGGCCCGGCACCGGTCGTGTTCCTCGTGCACGGCGGGTTCTGGCGGCAGCGCTTCGACAGGACACACACCCGTCCGCTGGCACAGGCGCTGGCGAGCGAGGGCATCGCGGTGGTGACCCCGGAGTACCGCCGAGTCGGTCCACGGGGCCATGGCGGCTGGCCCGTGTCGTTCGACGACGTGCGGTCCGCGTTCGCGCACCTGCCCGCGCTGGGCGAGGTCGCGCCCGGGCGGCTCGCGCTCGACGAGATCACCCTCGCCGGCCACTCCGCCGGGGGCCACCTGGCGCTGCTGCTCGGGCTCGGCCCGGACCGCCCCCCGGCGCCCGGCGTGCGCCGGGTCGTCGCACTGGCGCCGGTCGCCGACCTGTACGACGCCTTCGCCCGCGGCGTCGGTGCGGACGCCGCGGCGGCGTTCATGGGCGGTTCGCCGGAGAACCTGCCGGAGGAGTACGCCGCGGCCAGCCCGGCGGGCATGCTGCCCGGTGACGTCGAGGTCCGCGTGCTGCACGGCGACGAGGACCAGCAGGTTCCGGTCGAGATGTCGCGAGCGCTGAAGGGCGTGGAGTACACCGAGCTGGCGGCCATGGAGCACTTCGGCCTGATCGACCCGCTGTCGGCGGCCTGGCCGCACGTGCGCGACGCACTCAGGGCGTCGTAGCCCGCCGGTCATGGCCGAGTCCCACCAGCTCCTCGTCGACGGCCGCGTCCGGGCGCCGGTCGAGGTCGCGTCCGGAGTGCGGGCGAGGCATCGCGGCCTGCTCGGTCGTGACAGCCTCACCGGTGCGCTGTGGCTGCAGCCGTGCCGGCAGGTGCACACGTTCGGGATGCGGTTCGAGATCGACGTGGCCTACGTCGACCGCCACGGCATGGTGCTCGCCGTACGCCGGATGCCGCCAGGACGCCTCGCCCGGCCCCGCCTGCACGCCCGTGCGGTCGTCGAGGCCGAGGCGGGCGCGTTCGACTCGTGGGCGCTGGTACGGGGCAGCAGGCTCGGCATCGAGCCCGCGGCGGCCGACGTCAGTCGACGTCGGTGACGACCGACTGCACCTCACCGATCGAGAGCGGGTACGGGTCGCTCGTGCTGGAGATCTCGCCGGGGATCGTCACCGCCTCGCCGCTGGGCAGCGTGAACGACACCGTGAACGTGCGCGTGAGCGTGATGCCGTACTCCCCGCCGCGGCGGTACCGGTGCTCCACCGCGCCGGCGGCACCCACGTCGGCACCCTCGACGCCCGCGCCGGTCGCGGTGCCGCCGTCGCCGAATTCCCAGGCGTAGCGCTGCGGCGCGAACTCGACCGCGATCGCCTGGCCGAGCACCTCGACGGTGACGGTCTGGGCGTCGGAGTCGGCGTAGACGTTGTTCGGCACGTTGACGTACGACTCGGTCGCCGGCTCCACGTGCACCTCCGAGTCCGGCGCGGCCGCCTCGGCGGCGTCGACGACGTCGGCCTCGGTCACCTCCGGCTCGGCCATCGAGGGATCCTCGCCCGGGCCGAGGCACTCGGTGCCCGCGACCTGCCAGTTGTCCCCGCTGCCTTCGATCCTGCGGTAGATGCGGTAGCGGATGTCGCCCCGGTCGGGGCAGCTCATCGTGGCCGCCCCGCAGAGAGCGTCCGCGCCACCCTCGGGTCCGTTCGGCATGCAGTTCGGGACCTGGCTGTACTCGTAGACCGGACCGGTCGGAACGTAGCCGACGTCGGACGTGCCCTCGGAGCCGTCGTCGCCGCCGCTTGTTCCGCCGGGGTCCTCGCCGTTGATGCCGACCCCGTCGTCGCCCATGTCCCCGGAGTACGTCGGATCGTCACCACCGTTCCCGCCGTCCAGCAACGGCACCACGGCCGCCGCCGGCTGGATCGTGACCAGCACGAAGGCAAGACTCGCCAGGAACGACGTGCACCACACCGACAGACGCACCATGCTCAGCTCTCCGGGTACTTGTAGTCGTTGAGGACCCACTGCCCCTGCTGCCAGGTGAGCCCCACATCCACGTACTGTCGCGCCCGGCCAGGCAGCCGCTCGACCACCTCGCCGCCGGCGGCGACCTCCTTCAGCGGCGGGTTGTCGAACACCACGCCAAGCAGCCGCACGCGACCGTCCACCGCGGTCAGGTCCGCGCGCCTGACCTCGGCGGGCGGGCGGTCGCCGTCGACGGGGACCTGCCAGGTGTCGCGGTCGAGCTTCTGGTCGAGCTCCTCGCAGCTCGAGCAGGTGCTGTTGGCGTCGAGCGCCAGGAGCGCCTCCGTGTCATGCGTCGAGGCGGCGTACCAGATCGTCTCCACGACGAAGCTCGCGAACGCCTCCGCGCCGGGGCGGGACTCCACATCGCGCGGCCGCTCCGGCTTGGCTGGAAGCGCCGCTGGAGCGGTCGGCTCGCCGTCCGCGGGCGCGGAGGAGATCGTCAGGGTCGGTTCGGGGTCACCGGCGGTCGCGGAGCCGCCACCACAGCCGGCCGCCGTCAGCGCCACCAGGGCGCCCAACGCTGCAGCCGACGTGGAGCCCCGCACCTGGGGAACCCACCTGCCCATGACCCACCACGCCATCTCCCCCCGGAGTTGACGCGGGCCACCTTAGTCATCGATCTGACCAGAACGCACGCGGGATACCACCAGGCGAAACCCACTCCGGCCGAGCCCGCCCGGCCCGCTCCCAGTTCAGTGGGAATCCCTCTGTACCGGCGGCGGGGGGCCGCTGTAGCGTCTGCGCCTAGTCGTGCCTCAGTGGCACGGGGGACCCCCGAACTCGATGCAAGGGAGCAGGACATGGCCGGCGCAGTTGGCGCGGAACTCTCCACCCTGTCAAACCTCAAGCGAACCTTCGACCAGAGCGCTCAGCAGGCGCTGGACATCCGCACCGCGGTGGACAGCGGCGTGGACTCGGCGGTGTGGACCGGTGCGTACTCCGACCAGTTCCGCAGCGCCTGGCAGGAGTACCGGCGCAACCTCGAGACGCTGCACCAGGCGCTCGTGCAGGCATCGGACGACGTGCGCAGCAACCACAACAACATCGCCGCTGCCACGGGCGAGAACGTCACCATCTGAGCGGTTCGCGAAGACATCCGGAGGCCGCCGCCCGCCACGCTCAGGGGCCGGCGGCCTCCTGTCCGCGCAAGAAAGGCCCAGCCATGCCCGGTAGGAGGGTGCGGGTCAGCACCAGCGTTGTCGGGGTGGCGGTGCTGGCAGCCATGCTGTTCACGTCAGGCTGCACCGGCGAGCCGGAGCCCGACATCGACGACCTCGGCCGCACCCTCGCCAAGGACGGCCGCTACCTCGTCGAAGAGGCGAAGGTGATGGCCCCGGCCAACTACGACGGCCGGATCACGTTCCTCGACCGGCCCGGCACCCGCAACGTCGCGTGCGCGGAGGACGGAACGGTCAAGCGCGTGTTCGAGGGCCACGGTGTGGGCGAGTGGGGCTCGGGCTTCCCGGTACGGATGAGCATCACCACCCGGACCCTGGCCGGAATCCTTCGCTCGCCGGGCTACGAGGTCCACAAGTGGAGCGAGCCTCCGCAGGGCCAGCGCCACCGCCTGTGGCTGTCAAAGGCCGGCGGCGACCTCTCCTTCCGGGTCATCGTGGACGACGGTGAGCCGGTGCGCTGGCGCGCCGTCGGCGAGACGACCTGCGTACCCGCGACCTGACGCCCTGCGTTGGCGCGCTCACGCGCTCAGTCGTGCTCGTCCTCGTAGGTCTGGGCGATCTGCTGGGCCCGGGAGTTGCCGCCGAGGAAGATGCGGTCGCCCTGGTCGACCTTGCTGGTGAACGACACCGTGCCGTCGTTGGCGCGTAGCCACTCCTGGAACGCGTGCGGGTCGATGTCGTCGAAGTCGCGCAGCCGGCCGTCACTGCCCACCTCCGGGGGCATCGGCGTACTCGGGTACCCCGCGTCCAGCAGCGACTGCGCCACGACGTACTGGTGGGACAGCACCATCGCGTGCTCCTCGCTCTCGATCTGACCGACCCGGGTGTCCTCGGGGGCCGTCTCGAGGCCCGCGTCGAGCCCCTTGCCCATGCCGTACTGCGCGACGTTCCAGACCACCTTGGCGCCGTCGGCGCTCAGTCGCAGTCCCTGCTCGAGGTACTGGTCGCCGGGCACGAAGCCGAGCGGGAACGTCACGACGTCCTTGAAGATCGATGCGAACTGCTCGTCGCGCTCGTCCATGTCGCCGCGCACCTGGTTCTTCGCCTCGTACTCCAAGCCGGCGAGGTCGCCGAACAGGCCCGATGCGTGCTCGAAGAGCTCGGGGTCCTGGCGCCCGGCCGCGATGTCCTCGTGGTCGGACTGTGCCGACTCGGTGAGGACCTCGTGGTACAGCTGCCCCATCGCCTCGTCGAACGGGTCGGTGAACTGGTCGTCGTCGGCGAAGCCGCGCAGGAACCCGTACGCCTCCTCCGAGCTGATCGTGAACTCGGGCGACAGCCCGGGCACGGCCCGCGTGTGTCCCGGTGCTGTATTCGCGCTCTTCACCAGCTCGTGGGTGTACGACGTGGCGACCTGGCTCAGCGAGTCCTTGATCAGCCACGGGGGATCGTCGTGGTCGGCGGACGCGGTGATGAAGCGCTCGGCGAACTGCGAGGCGGCGTAGGAGTGGTCGCCCGCCTCCTCGTCGTGTACGCCGGCACCGGACTCGACGGCCAGCCCGAACGCGTCGGCCACCTCCTCACCGGTCCCACGCGAGCCGGCGTAGCTGTACACGAGGTCGGTGAGCTCCTCGGTGGTGAGCTCGTGGTCGGGGCTGCCCATCGTGGCCAGCGCCTCGCGCGCGACGTCGGACTGGTCGCGCAGCGCGTGGAACGCCATCCCGACGGTGTCCTCGGGCAGGCCGTACGCCTGCATCGCCGACGTGGAGGCCCCTCGGAAGTCGCGGTCAGGGTCCTCGGCGAACGCATCCAGGCCGTTGGCCCGGACCACGTCCCTGAGCCAGTCCGGCGGGTAGTCGCCGTACTGCACCATCGCCAGCCGGTTCCACTGGGTGCCCGTGGGCAGGTCATCCCGGTCGTCGGGCACGTCAGTGAACGAGTCCGTGACCTCGGTGAAGTCCGACGAGGGATCGGTGTCGAGGGTGGCGACACCCAGCGCGCGGCTGTAGACCTCGAGGTCCTCGGCCGCGGTGTCGCTGCCGGACTCGGGCATCAGCGTCGGGATCATCTGGGTGTACTGCGGCCCGAGCTTGGCGTAGAACGCGGACAGCACGTCGGGGTCGTTGCTGTAGGCCCCCAGCTCCGAGGCGACGTCGTGCATCAGCTCCGCGCCCTCCTCGTCGGTGCTGTCGTGCTCGAGCAGCCGCTCCGCGAGCTCCTCACCCCGTTCCTGCGCCTCACTGGCCGAGAGCACGGGCTCGCTGAGGTAGACCGTGCCGATGGAGGCCGACTGGCTGTCGATCGCCTTGGCCAGGTTCAGCCGGCGGCGCAGCCCAGGTCCCTCGTCCTCGGCCCACCGGCCGATCTCGCCGATCTCCCGGAACTGCGACGCCCCGATCCCCCAGAACGCCGCCTGCGAGCTCAGCGACGACGCCTTGCTCTGCAACAGCTCCGATGCCGACGACAGCGAGCTGATCATCGAATCCAGCTGCTCGACGTCGATCGCGGAGTAGTCGCCTCCGCCGCCGCCACCGTCGGCCAGGCGCACCATCACCGCACCCCCTCGACGCGCAGCGCGTTGTGGTAGCTGTGCGCCACGGTGGCCGGGACCATCTCGTCGGTGGTGGCGAGCTTGGCGTCGATCTGGTCGAGCACCGCCTGCACGAGCGTGCCGAGCCGCGACTTGCGCCCGGTCAGCTCCTGCTCGAACGCCTCCGCCGGCCCCGTGCCGCGCCACGCCTCGCCGTCGACCATGTTGCGCGTGGGGTCGTCGAGCGCGCCGGTGATGTCGGGGGCGGCAGTGCTGACCTGCTCACGCAGCCGTTGGAGCTCGGCGTAGAAAGGGTTGGGCACCATCGGTGCGTCCTCGGCCACTGGTCCTCCCCGCTGTCGCTGCGCTGAACGGCACCATGGTGCCGTATGACCAGCCGTTGGTTCGACCCCCATCCAGCCACGTGCTCCGGCCGCCCTGCTTGCTAACGTCACGCCATGCGCGCGCTCCCCGTCATGCTCCTCGTGCTGCTGCTGGCCTCGTGCGGAAGCGCCGCCACGCCCGAGGGCCTCCCCAAGCTCGCCGAAAGCCTGCGTGCGGACGGCGAAGCCGTGATGTCGAAGATGTCCGACGCCTTCAACGAGGCAGACCCCGAGGTGGCCGAGGACGCCTCGGAGGACCAGGCATGCGCTGACGACGGCACCAAGCGGGTCTTCCGCGCAACCGGCGAGGCGACCGCCGACGACGACCCGTCCGGCGACCATGGCCTCGTCGAGACGACCCTCGTCGGCTGGTTCCAGGAGCGGGGGTACGAGATCGAGCGCTTCCCGACCAACGACACCGGGCCACGCGAGTACACCTTCAGCAAGGACCGGCTGAAGTTCTCCGCGAGCGTCGAGAACGGCGAGACGACGGCCTACGAGGTCGTCGGCCAGACGCCCTGTCTCAGCTGATGGCCTCAGCTGAGCCTCACGGGCGCGCCACCTGAACCAGCTCCCACGCCCCGGCGCTGACCAGCACCCCGCGACCCAGCGGTGCGGTTCCGGTGGTCATGCTGCGCGGCAGCTTGACGCCGAACAGGTCGCCGGCGTTGAAGCCCTGCGGGTTGAGCAGGAGCCCCGCCCGTGACCTCTTCACCGCGGTGATCGGGCCGCGGTACATCCCGGTGAGGTCGTCCAGGGTGCCTGCGGTGACCACCAGGTTGCCGCTGTCGCGCCAGGCCGCAACCGTCGCGGTGACGACATCGGCCAGGGGTCCGTCCTGCCCCAGCAGCTCGAGGTCGTCGACCAGCAGCGCCTTGCGTCCCGGCAGTCCAGGGGGCACGGCCATTCCGGCCAGAGCCTCCTCGACCGCGGCGCGCTCGGCCTGGGCGTCGAACACCGCCTGCACCCCGCGCTCGCCCTGGAGGTCGCGCAGCGGGCTGCGCCGGGGAACGACGACGACGCCGGACCAGCCGGCGTCGCGCATCGAGGTCCACATCGTCAGCAGGGCCGTGCTGCGCCCGGAACGGGGCGGACCCGCGACCACCAGCGCAGGCCCGTGCTCGAGCGCGTCGAACGTGCGCACGGACAGCTCGTCGCCACCGACACCGACCAGCACCTGACCGGCCGCGAGAGGCCGCTCCGCCAGCGCCACCGCGGCCTTGTGGTCGATCGTCGCCGGCAGCGGGTCCACCCGGAACGGCCGCCGGGCGGGCGGCAGCGTCCCGGACCGCAGCTCGGCCTCGCGACCGATCTGCTGCAGCGCCGCCACCTGCGCGGTGCCCTCGGGGTCGGGGGCGAGCAGGGCCACCTGGGTCTCGCGCAGACCCGACGACCGGAACCCGCGCCCGGCGGGCATGTGCGACGGGACGTCCTTGGCCTTCATCCCGATCGAGACGAAGTCAGATGGATCGGTCATGCGCAGCAGGAGGTGCTCGTCGACCAGGGTGGAGATGCGGCCGATGAGCATGCTGCGGTCGCCGGTCAGCACGACCTTGACCCCGACCGCGGCGCCTTCCTGCAGGATCTGCATCCAGGCGTCGACGAGACGGCCAGCGTCGACTCCGTCGTACGCCGCGACGAAACCCTCCCACCGGTCCAGCAGCACCAGCAGGTACGGCAACCGATCGTCCTCGCTCATCGCCCGCCGCTGCTCGCGGACGTCGGCGTAGCCCTGCTCGGCCAGCACCTGCTGGCGCCGGCCGATCTCCGCCTGCAGCCGGGCGGTGAGCCGGGACACCCGCTCGACCTGGTCGCGGGTGACCACGGCACCCGTGTGCGGCAGGCCCACCAGCGGCAACAGCGCGTTGTTGCCGCAGTCGAGGCCGTACAGGTGCACGTCGGCCGGGTTGGTGCTCCGCCCGACCGCCGCGGCGAGCGCGCGCAGCGCCGTCGAGCGGCCCGTGCGCGGGGCGCCCACGATCCCGAGGTGACCGGCGGTCTCGACGGCGTACGCCGCGACCTCCCGCCGCTGCTCGCGGGGTACGTCGCTGAGCCCGAAGTGCAGGGCAGCGACCCTGCCGTCGGACGCGGGGTCCGGCGGCCGCAGGTCCGGCAGGGTCGTGACGTCGGGCAGCGCCGGAAGCCACGGGGTCGGTGGTGCGGCGATCCCGCTGAGGCCGGCGGTGTCGTTGAGCGCACGCACGAGCACGGCCAGGTCGGACGCGACACCGGAGTCCTCGTCGTCGGCGCCGAGCCGGCCGAACGGCACCGCGTGCGCGAAGTCGGGCCACGCGAGCGGGCGCATCTCCAGGTCGTGCGCGGACTCCCCCGGCGGCCGGCCACCGACCCGTGCGGTCTGGAACGCGACCAGTGACGAGTGGCCGAGCCGGGCGTAGGCACGGCCGGGGGTGGACTTGGCGATGTAGGCCGCATCGGGTGCGTCGACGACGTCGCCGCTGTCCTGCTGGTCGGTGACCCGCAGCGCGATCCGCATGTTGGTGTTGGACTTGATGTCGTTGCTGACGACCCCGGCAGGTCGCTGGGTCGCCAGCACCAGGTGCACACCGAGCGAGCGCCCACGACGGGCGATGTCGACCAGCCCGTTCACGAAGTCGGGAAGGTCGGCGACCAGCGCGGCGAACTCGTCGATGACGATCATCAGCCGCGGCAGCGGCTCGTCGTCGTCGGCCTTCTGCTGCTGGTACTCCTCGATGTCCTTGGCGTCGGCCCGGGAGAGGACGCGCTCGCGCCGCCGCAGCTCGGCCGCCAGCGACTCCAGCGCCCGGGTCGTGAGGTGGCCGTCGAGGTCGGTGACCATGCCGACCGTGTGCGGCAGGCGGCTGCAGTCCTTGAACGCCGCGCCACCTTTGTAGTCGACCAGCACGAACGTCATCTCGTCGGGCCGGTTGCCGATCGCCAGCGAGGCGATCATCGACTGCAGCAGCTCGGACTTGCCGGCGCCGGTGGTGCCCGCGACCAGCGCGTGCGGGCCGTCCCGGCTCACGTCCACGCGGAAGACGCCGTCGGCGCCCTCGCCGAGCACAGCGCGCGTCGTCCGCCCCCCGGCCTGCCAGCCGGCGAGCAGCCGCTGCGGCTCGGGCGGGTCGAGGCGCAGCAGGGACAGCAGCCGGCTGGTGTCGGGGACCGCCGCCGCCTCCTCGTCCCCGCTGACGTCACGGATGGGTGAGAGCGCCCGGGCCAGGCGTTCGCACCAGGCTCCGGAGACCAGGTCGGGGCGTACGCCGTCGACGGTGGCCGAGGCCGTCCGCCGCAGCCGCAGCCACGGCCCGTGCGCGCTGACCACGGCCCGGGCCTCGTCGGGCAGCTGGCGCTCGTCGGCGTCCAGGCAGATGAACCTCACCCCGACCTCCGGCCCGTCCTTCAGCAGGCCGACCACACCGGGGAGCAGACGTAGCCGCCGGGCGCCGTCCATCAGCACGACCATCTGCTCGAAGGAGTCGGCCGCGGGTCGCGTCCTGCGGTCGGACACGGCCTCCCGGCGAGCCTCCACAATGCGGCTCAGCTCGGCGATCCGGCGCCGGATGGTGTCGTCGTCGATTCCGACGCGCACGAGATGGTCGGCGTCCACGTCGCCGCGGGCGTGCGGCAGCCAGCGCACCCAGCCCCAGTCGGCGCCGCCGCTGCGCGCGTCGAGGACGACCAGCCGCAGGTCGGCGGGGCTGTGCAGCCCGGCCAGCTGGCCCAGCATCCAGCCGCCGAGTCCCCGCGCGACCTCGTCGGGGCAGGCGACGCCGACGACACCGGCGTCGAGCAGCGACACGTGCGCGGGGACGTCGGGTGCGTACCAGGTCGTGGTGCGCTCGTGCGACTCCCGCGAGGAGTCCTCGACCGTCACCTCGCTGGGCAGGTCGGCGGTGCCGACCCGCAGGTCCAGCCAGTCGGGGTCGGACGGGCGGCGCTCCCACAGCCGCGCCCGTGGGCCGGAGGCGAACAGCAGCAGCGACGCAGGGTCGGGCAGGTCGCGCCGGCGCGCGGCGCGCTCGGTGCGCAGGGCCCGCCGCGCGGCCTGCTCGACGTTGGCCTTGCGTTCGCGGAAGCGCTGCAGCTGCTCACGGAACGTGCGCTTGCCGTGCCGCCGGTTGGTGATGTACTGGCCGAGGTACATCAGCGGCGACAGCAGCCCGAAGAGCAGGTAGACGAGCCGGTCGAGGATCAGCACCATCAGCACGGCACCGACCATCGGCAGCGCCATCATCGCCAGTGGGAACGCCTGCCGCTGCGGCCGCTGCGGCTCGGTCGGCATCGAGAACGTCGTGCTCCGGTCCGGCGGCAGCAGCCGCGGCGGCCGGTTGAAGTCGACGGTCGCACCCTTCGGGCTCGGCGACAGCGAGGCGTCGGGGCGCTCCGTCGTGTGCAGCGACAGCAGCACCGTCCCGATGCTCAGCACCGACTCCGCCGGCCACTCGGTGTCCTCCTCGACCGGCGCCCGGTCCAGCTCGACCATCGCCATCGCGCGGTCGGTGTCGACCTCGACAGGGGCGTCGTCGGGGTCCTCCCGGTTGGGTACGACCACCGGCCCGGCGTCCGGGTCGGTCGGGCGCCGCGGACCGGCGGCGTCGACGGCGTACTCCTCCGCGCTGATCCGGACGTCGCCGTCGGGCGACACCTCCAGACGCGCGACGCGGGCCGGCACGTCGGGGTCGTTGAGCCGGATGTGAGCGTCGGCGCCGCTGCCGACGCTGAAGCTGCCGATTCCCAGCCGGTGCACCTCGCCGGCGCCGGGGCCGCCGGCGACCCGGACCTCCACCAGCCCGTCCGGCTCCCGGTCGGGACAGCCGGCGGGGTCACCGAGGCTGGCCACGCAGCCCTCGCGAAGCGGCGACTGCGCGAGGCTCACCTCGGGGTCGAGCGCCGACCCGCCGACGAACACCTCGACCGGCTCACGCGCGGCGCCTGCCCGGTCGGCGCGCACACCGAGCAGGTCGACGACCTCGGCGGCCCTGTGATCGCCGCTGCCGTGGTTGCCGGTGCCCGGCTGCAGCAGGCCCGCCAGCCGTGCGGTGACCTGGCCGACCGGTACATCGGGCTCGGCCTCGAGCACGACGTCGGTCCGAGCGCGCCGCCGCGGGTCGACGACCGTGAACACCAGGCGCATCAGCTGGTCCTGGGCAGGAACCCCTGACCCGGAATCAGTTCCTCGATCAGCGCGTCGGTCTCCGGGTCGGTCGCTACGGCGTACTCCTCCAGCGTCGTTCCCATGGCCTCCAGCACCCGATGGGCGCCGGCCGTGCCGTCACGCCGGTACTGGCTGGTCAGCAGGTCGCGCCAGAGCAGCAGGCACGTCGGCTCGAGCCGCAGCCCCGCCTCGGCTGCCGCGCCGGCCCCGGAGGGGTCGTCGTCGCGCAGGATCTCCGCGAGCCGGTGCGCCGCGTCTGTCACCACCGCCGCGACGGTCCGCTCGAGGTGCGTGCGTGCCAGCCAGGAGTAGCGCTGCTCCTCGTGGCCGGCCAGCAACGGACCGCGGACCAGGCGCAGGGCGCGCGTCAGCAGGTCGCGCTCGACCTCCAGGGTCGACGCAGCGCGCGAGCGGCGCAGCAGCCCGCACAGGCAGTGCCAGTCGACGACCACGTCGGGACCCAGCAGGAGCCGCCCTACCTCGTCCTCGCGCAGGAGCAGATCGCCGCCGCGGTCCTGCCCGAGCCACGCGCGGACCCGCTCGATGTTGCTGTCGCGGACCTCGTCGGTGACCCCCTTCGGCCACACCGCACCGGCCAGCACGTTGGGGTGGACCCCGCTCGGGTGCAGGGCCAGGAAGGCCACGATCTCGGTGGCCAGGGCCAGCCGTTCCGGGGGCGGGCTGCCCGCGGAGTCCGGCGTGCGGACCTCCACCGGTCCGAGCACACCGACCCGGACGTCGGAGGTGGTCCAGGCCGCGTCGTCGGCGTCGCGCACGGGCTGCGGCACGGGCGGCCGGCCTCCGGCGAGACCGTCGTCGGCGGCGTCGGCGCGGGTGGCCGCGAACAGCGCCGCGATGTGGCGTACCTCCGCGTCGTTGAGCCGGTTGGCCGCGACCGCGATGTCCATCAGCGGCATCGACAGGGTGCCGGCCTCGTCGACGCGCAGCGTCCAGCGCGCCGAGTCGCTCGTGCCGACGCAGACCGTCCCGAACGCCTGGCGCGAGGCGCCGACCAGGGCGTGCAGACGGTCGACGACCTCGGGCTCGGGCCGGCCGCCGCAGACCACGAAGTGCGGCACCACGCCCTGCCGGCGGGCCATCCGGCCGTGCAGCACGTCGGTCGTGAAGTCGGCGTACGACGCCTCGAGGCCGGGCAGCACCGACGTGAGGTCGTCCACCACCGTGATGCGGTCGTCGCCGATGCCGGCGACCAGGTCAGGCACGTCGCTGGCCGTGACCCGGAGGTTTCCGGACCACGGGCTGGTGCCGAGCTGCACGGCGATCGCCGACGCGACCTGCGCGGCCACCACGGAGTCGCCGTCGACCGCGACCGGCCCGCCGGCCGCCTCCAGGTCGACCAGCACGTCGCGTCCGCGGTCGTCGACCCCGAGGCTGACCATCGCGGGGTAGGGCGCGAACCCGCCGCGCCCGGTCACGTCCGGCGTACGCCGGCGACGCCAGCGGCGACCCTCGTCGAGGGCCTCCCAGTCACCGACCGTGGCCTCGTTCGCGGGCGCGAGCCACAGCTCGACCGCGTCGTCGTCGAGCACGGCTGCGTAGACCGACGGCGGCGCGGTCCGCGCCGCCAGGCACGCCTGGCCGAGGTCACGTAGCGCGGCAAGGAACCAGCGCGCGCGGTCAGGCGTCGCCGCCGCCCGCAACCGCACCTCGGTCTCCGCCGCGTCAGCGTCGGGGTCCATGCCACCACGACGGCGGCGATGCAGCACGAGCGCGGCCAGCACGCCGGCGGAGACCAGCCCGGCACCGGAGAGGGCACCGATCACCGACGGGCTCATGCCCTCGTCGGCGCCCGCCTGGTCGCCGGACAGGTCTGCCATGCCCTGGTCGGCGGCGCCGTGCCCGGCGTCGCTCGCGGCGTCCCCGTCGGGGCGCGGGTCGGCCTGCGCGCCGCCGGGTTGCACCCGTGGCACACCGACGGCGTCCTCGGGCATCACCAGGTTCCAGCCGGGCTGGATCAGCCGCGCCAGCTGCAGGGTCCGGCCGTCGGGCTGCTCGCGGCCCTCGTTGAGCCGGTAGATCTCCTTGTACCGCCGACCGTCTCCCAGATGCCGCTCGGCGATGTCCCAGAGGTTGTCGTGGTAGCCGTCGCGCGGCGCGTTGACGACGTACACCCGCTTGCCGGCGAGGCCCTCGACGTCGGAGAACGGCGCGGCCATGCCCGCCGGCCCAGACTCGGCGCCGGTACCGTCGCGATCACCGGCGCTCTCGTCGCCGGCGCGCTCCTCACCGGCACGGTCGGCGACCGCCGCGGCCACCGGGGCATCGGCCACGACCTGCTGCGCCGCCGCGGCGCCCGGACCCACGACGGTGCCGCCGATCAGCAGCGCACCCACGAGCATCCGCGCCAGCGTCTGGGCAGGTCCCGCGAACGGCACGTGCCGCGGGAGTCCCCCGCCGCGCAGCGCGCTGGCCACCTCCACGACCACGGACACCACGAACAGTGCCCACGCCAGCCACACCACGCCCAGCAGCACTGTGAGCAGCAGGTCGGTCCCGATCGGCTGGGTCAGGTCGGACTGGCTCGGCAGGCCGGTCGGCACCGGCGGCGGTCCGGCGAGCGCGACCAGCCCGGCGGGCACGCCGACGACCAGCAGGAGCAGCGCGAGCGCAGCACCCACGGCGGCCAGCGGCCGGCGACGCGCGTCGTCGTCGGGTTGGTGGAACCGCGCGGGCCCCTGCATCGGCGGGGTGAGGGTGCGGTCGTTCATCTGCCGATGCTCCTCAGTTCGGTCCGGTCAGCGGCGACGCGGTGGCGAATGCCTGGACGTCGAAGTTCGAGATGTTCACCAGCTCCAGCAGGGCCGTGGCGACCCGGTCGCGCACGGTGACGTCGACGCTGTTTCCCGCGACGGTCACGTCGTACTGTCCGGTGCCGTAGCCGAGGTCGCTGAGGTAGTCGGTGGCCGCCGACTGCGCGAGCCCCGGCTCGATGGCCACCTCGCCGGTGTTGCGCAGCGCGTCGAGGTCGATCGCGTCGGCCCCGGCCCGGGCCGCCTGCTCGGCGTCGTCGGCGACCTTCATCCGGGCGTTGATCGCGAGCCCGCCGTCGATGACCAGACCCGCCGCGACCAGCAGCACGATCGCCATGCCGATCACGAAGATGGTGGCGGCTCCACGCTCGTCTCGCCGCCTCATCCCGTCCTCCGGTAGGTGTCGAGGGGAGCGGACCCGCTGGCGCTCACGCCGACCGACCCGCCCAGTCCGATCAGGCCGAGCCCGTCGTACGGCACCGAGCAGTCCAGCCGCACCGTCACGAGGCCCCCGGCGATGAAGTCGCCGCCGATGCGCGGTGTGCCGCACTGGGTGCTGCGGTCGAGGGACACGGTCGCGGCGTCAGCGGCCGCCGCGGTCGCCGCACCGAGGTCGCGTTCCAGGGAAGCCGCCCGAGCGGCGTCACGTGCCGCCGCCTCGATGTCACCGCGTACACCCACGTAGCGGCCGCCGGCCACGACCAGCAGCGTGAACATCAGCAGCACGGGCGTGAGCAGCACCATCTCCACCGCCATGGAACCGGCGGAGTCACGGCGTCGCGCTGTGCTGCGCATTCTGGACTGGCTCCCGTCTCGAAAGGTCTGACTCAGCTGTCGGGCACGAACCGCTCGACCGGCCCCTGCACGGTCTCGGACACCCGCGGCGGGTCGAGGAACGGCAACAGACCCTGCGCCTCCCCGGTCACCACCGCCTGCATCTCCTGTACGCCGGCCGGCCGCACCAGCACCACGGAGTTCTCCAGCACGCCCGAACCGATGTTGGCGACCATCTGCTCCCCGGCGGCCTGACCCTGGCCGGCGTCGCCGGTCACCCGCGCGACGCGGGCCGCCTCGCGCGCGGCGCCGGATGCGGCCTGGTTGCCGAGGTAGACGAGCGAGAACTGCACGGTCAGCAGGATCGCGATCATCAGCAGCGGCATGTACATCGCCAGCTCGACGGTGCTCACGCCCCGCTGGTCGCGCCGCCGCGACCGCCACCTGCTCGGGCCGATCATCGGTTCGCTCACGCGCCGGCGTGGGTCACTGGTTGCCGATCTCGTTCGCGATCTCGCCGGCCTCGGACTGCAGCACGTTGCGGAGGATGACCCCGACGGCCGCGGCGATGCCCACGACGATCGCGGCGATGATCACCCACTCGACCGCCGACGCTCCCGCCTGCGAGCGGGCGCGCTGCAGCCGGGCCTCGAGGAGCATGCGCAGCACGCCGATCAGGCTGGTGGACGGTAAGAACATGAGAGGTACCTCCGGTGTGACGGCCGAACCGCCGGGCCCTAGATGCCCAGAATGTTCGAGACTGCGGGATAGGTCAAAAACAACAGGAAGCCCACGCACAACAGCAGCTGGGCCACCAGCATCGACTGGGAACGCTGCTGGGCCCGGCCCTCCGCGTCGGCCAGCTCACGCTGCCGCATCGAGGTGGCACGGGCCGCCAGCGAGTCGCGCACCTTCGCGCCGTCCTCGGCCACCAGCGCCAGGGCGGCGGCGAGGTCGCGCAGCTCCTCGACCGCGACCTCGTCGCCGAGCTCGCCGAGCGCGGCCCACGGGGTGACGCCCTGCAGCCGCGCGGTCGCGAGGGTGTCGCGGATGCGCACCATCGCCCAGCCGTCGCTGATCGCTGCCGCGGAGGACAGGGCCTCGGGCACCCCCCGGCCACCGGCGAGGTTCATCGCCACCAGGTCGAGGAAGGAGCTCACCACGTGCCGGAAGTCGCGCCGCCGCTCCTGGGCCTGTGAGCGCACCTGCAGCGTCGGCAGCAGTGCGCCCAGGAGCGCGCCCACCAGGGCCAGCCACAGCGGCGCAGCCAGGTCGGTCGACCCCGCGAGCAGGGTGGCCGGGGCGAACATGACCGCGGGCGCGAACAGCCCGGCGAGCGCGGCCATCGCGGTGGAGGCGAGGTGACCCTCGACCGACCTGCCGACCACGGACAGGTCGGCGCGCAGCGGCGCCGGCAGCTGCCAGCCCCGCGACTCCAGCCACAACCGCAGCGCCGAGCCCAGGCGGCGCATCCGCAGCGACTCGCTGTCGTACCCGCGGCCGGTCAGCAGGCCCGCCTGGCGGCGTACGCGCCGCCGGTCGGCGTCGAGTGCGGCGAGTCCGACGGGACCACTGCTGCCGCTCCGGGCTAACTGCAGCACGAGTGCCAGAACACCGAGCCCGGCGACGGCACCCGCGAGCATGACCGCGGTCATCGCGGCGCCCCCGGCGTCCGTGCGGCCTGTCGTCCGGGCTGGCTGGATCGGGACTGGCTGCCTCGTGACTGGGTGAACAGGAACCGTCCGGGCACCTCGAAGACCGACAGCCGGCGCATCCAGAAGAACCCGGCGGCGAACAGGCCGATGATCACCAGCAGAACCAGCTGGCCCACCGGCGAGGAGTACGGCTCGACGTAGGCCCGGTTGAACACGGCCAGCCCGAGCACGAACAGCACCGTGATGCCGACGACGATCTGCACGCTGCGACGAGTGCTGGCCCGGCCCGCGTTGACCCGGCGCCGCATCTCCAGCTCGGCGCGGGCGGAGCTCGCCAGCGAGGTCAGCACGTCGCGCAGACCCGGGCCGCGCAGGCGCGCATTCAGGATCAGCGCCGAGACGATCAGGTCGGCGCTGGCGTCGTCGAGGTCGTCGGCGAACCGGTGCAGCGCCTGCGGCAGCGCCACCCGCACGCGAAGCCGGTCGGCCAGCGTCACCAGCTCACGGGAGATGGCCGGTGACGCGGCGTACGCGGTCGCCGGGATGGCCTGTTCCAGGCCGACGGCCCCGGCGATGGTGTCGCGCAGCGACTCGGTCCAGGCCGCAAGACCCTCCAGCCGGGCGATCGCCTGCTTCTCCGACCGTGCGCCACCGAACAGCACCGGCCCGAAGAACGCCAGCGCACCCGCGGCGATCGCGAGGACCGGCCACCGGGTCAGCACCAGTACGAGCAGCCCGACCCCCACACCGAGCGACAGCCGCGACGCCGCCCGCTTCAGCGACTGCACGAGAGCCGGGGGCGGCCCGGCCTCGACCCGCACCGGCGTCGGCATCAGGGCCAGCACCAGCAGCAGGACACCGGCGCCGACGGCGGCGCCGAGGAGCACGATCAGCAGGACCGAGGAGGACACGGGCGTCACGTGGTCCATCCCGCGGCCATGGCCGGCTGGTAGCCGACCCGGCGCAGCTCGTCCATGCAGCTCACAGGTGCCTTCGGCACCGCCAGCCCGTCCGTTCCCTCGGAGAACACCTCGCTGGACAGCACCCGGCCGTCGACGCCGTTGACCTCGCGCACCGAGGACACGATGCGCCGCAGGTTGCCGCCCTCGGCGTACTCGTTGCGCCGCTCCACGAACACGACGAAGTCGATCGCGCCGGCGATGAGCATCATCGTCGCCTCGGCCGGCAGCCGCTCGACGGACTGGATGGCGTAGGTGCAGATCCGGTTGAACACCTCGAGCGAGGAGTTGGCGTGGATCGTGGACAGCGAGCCGTCGTTGCCCTGGCTCATCGCGTTGAGCATGGTCACGATCTCGTCGCCGAGGACCTCGCCGACGATGACCCGGCTGGGGTTCATCCGCAGCGAGCGCCGAACCAGCTCGGCCATCGAGATCGCGCCCTGGCCCTCGGAGTTGGGCAGCCGCTCCTCCATCGCCACCACGTTGGGGTGCAGGTCCTCGAACTCGCCGAGACCGAGCTCGAGCGCCCGCTCGACGGTGACGAGGCGTTCGTACGGCGGGATCTCGTTGCCCAGTGCTCGCAGCAGAGTGGTCTTACCGGCGTTGGTCGCGCCGGCGATCATGATGTTCTTGCGGGCGGCGACCGCCGCGGACAGGAACGCCGCGAGCTCGGGGGTGATCGAGCCGTTGTCGACGAGCATGTCCAGCGAGACCCGGCTCAGCCGGGCGCGGCGGATCGACAGCGACGGACGTGCGCAGACCCCCATCACCGCCGACAGCCGGCTCCCGTCGGGCAGCCGCAGGTCGAGCTGCGGGTTGGCCGAGTCGAACGGCCGACTCGCGAGCCCGGAGTAGGCACCGAGCGTCTGTACGAGCTCGACCAGCTCGTCGTCGCTCTCGGCGACCGGCGCCAGCCTGCTCTCGCCACCGTCGGCGTAGCTGACGAAGACCTGGTCGCAGCCGTTGATGTCGATGTTCTCGACCATCGGGTCGTCGAGCAGCGGTTGCAGCCGGCCGACGCCGTACAGCGCCGCGTGGATGCCCTCGGCGAGGTCCTCCTCCTCGCCGTGGCTGGGCGGGGTGCGCCCGGCGGCGACCTCGACCCGCGCGTGCGACTCGAGGACCCGCGAGATGACGGCGCGGGCGAACTGCCGCTCGTCCTCGCTGCTCATCGTCGGCACGCTGTTGGCCGCGTCCTCGCGACGCTGCCGCGCCAGGACGTCGGCGACCTCCTCGCGCAGGCGCCGTACCAGAGCCTGATCCATCGTCTCCCTGACCCTTTCCTGGACGTCCTAGAGCATCGCCTGGCGATTGCTGTGTGCTGCGGACATGAGGTCACGCACCCCGGTCGCGACGTCGACCATCGACCGCAGCAGCAGCGAGCGGCGCACGCGTCCGCCGTGACCGGTGCGCAGCGCCTCGGCGGCCCGCGGGTCGCGGGCGACCACCCCGACCGCGCGCACCGGCAGGCCGGACGACTCCAGCAGCCGCTGCGCGTCCTCGGCGCTGCGCCGGTCACGCGCGTCGGTCACCACGGCGACGCCCACGGGTACGCCGTCGACCGCGCCCAGTCGCAGCACGTCGGCGAGACCGCGCAGCCTCTCGCGCAGGTGGCTCATCCCCTCGACGGTCGGGTGTACCAAGAACACCGCCGCGTCGGCGCGTTCGAGCACGGGGATGCTCGCCGACCCGGGCGCGACCCTCCCGCAGTCGGCGTAGACGTCGCCCTCGTGCCAGCCCTGCAGGCTGCTCGCGATCTGCGGCCAGGTGGGTCCGAGACCGTGCACCTGGCCCGGGGACGCGACACCGACCAGTGCCTCGAGACCACCGGACATCGTCTGCAGGTGCGGCTCGACCTCGGTGTTCCCGCCGCGGCGTACCGCGACACCGAGCGAGAGCAGCCCACGGTCGGCGTCGAGCGGGTCGGACTCGGGCGTGCGGTAGCGCAACCCGAGGTCGCCGCCGGCGGGGTCGAGGTCGGCGACGATCGGCCGACCGGGCGCGATGCTGGCGAGCCCGACGGCTGCCGTGGTGACACCCGGTGAGCCTTTGGCCGAGGCCAGGGCCACCAGGGCCATCAGTTCAGGCCCTCGGCGAGCAGCGGCGTGATCTCGACCTTGTCGAGCGCCACACCGCGCTGCACCAGCGCGAGCCCGACGGCGTCGTTGCCGGCGGCGTCGACGACCGCGTCGGCGGCGTCGACCGGCACCAACAGCGTGCCGGTGGTCGAACCGGTGCCTCCGGTCAGCGAGTCACCGGTCGTGCGCTGGGTCTCGGTGAGCACCGCCTCGGTGAGCGGTCGCGTCGGGGAGGTGCCGTTGCCGATGCGAACGACCCGCACCTTGTCGCCCGACTGCAGGTCGTCGGGCGTACGGCCGGGGATCAGCGGCACGCCCACGGTTGCCAGGCCGTTGCCCATCGGCTCGGCCGTCGTGAGCATCGAGGTGTCGAGGAGCTGCCCGCGGCTGATGCCGACCCGGGCGTAGGTGCCGATGACCGCCTCCACCTGGTCCTGCGGGACCAACGACAGCCCGTCGCTGGCGACGTCGGTCTCGACCAGGTCGGAGGGTCCGATCTGCTGCCCGACGGCGATGTCGTCACGGGCCATCATCACCGGGACCCGCTGGTCCAGGCGCAGAGCCAGCAGCGCCGCTAGGGTGGCACCGCCGACGATCAGCAGCACGGCGAGCGCGGCCAGGGCGGGGCGGCGGCGCCGCGGAGGCGACGGCAGCCGGTCACGGCCCGCCGTCGACGACCTCGCCGACTTCAGGCCCCGCTCGGTGCGGGAGCGCTGCCGGTCCTTGGCGTCGGCTCCCGGAGCCTGCTGCGTGGATGGTGCGGACATGATGGGCCTTCGTCCCCCTCGCCGGTGCGACTACGGGGAGACACCATAGGCGAGCACCGCCGGGCGTTGCCATAGGGATCTCGCGGCGGGGCATCTAACCAGATCCGGGCGCCTGCGTCGAGCACTTCGGGCGACGCCGTGGAGGACGTTCCGGCAGGTCAGCGGGCCGGCACGACCTCGCCGCCGGGCAGCGGGGGCAGGTCGCGGCCCAGCGTGATGTCCAGGGGGTTGGTCAGGCACCGCACCGAGCCGCCCCCCTTGTGGAACTCGTCGACGTCGACCAGCACGACCCGGAACCCCCAGTCCTCGAGCTGCGCGCGCACCCGGTCGGGGCATGCCGGCATCACCACCGTGCGCCCGACGACCACGGAGTTGGCGCAGAACGTCGTCAGCGCCTCCTCCTCGGTCAGCACCAGCGGCTCGGGCACGAGGTCGAGCACGGCGCGCGCCGAGGCCTCGTCGAACGCCGCCGGGCAGACCATCGCCCGGCGGTCGTCGAGCGGGCAGAAGGCGAGGTCGAGGTGGTACATGCGGGGGTGGGTGATGCGCAGGCCACGGACCCGCACGCCCAGCTCGGTCGCCAGGTACTTGAGCCCGAGCTCGTCGGTACGCGGGCCGTAGCCGACCACGAGCGCGTCGCCGAAGGGGAACGCGTCGCCGGCCTCGAAGTGCGCACCGACGCCGTCGTGGCCGACGTAGGACGTACGCAACCCCGCCTCGCCGAACCACCAGTGCGCCGAGTCGGTCTCCATCCGGCGCTGCGGGTGCCGCATGTGCGACAGCACCGCGCGGGGCCCGAGGTCGTCGGTGACCGCGAGCCCGAGGTTCATCGCGTAGACCATGTCGGGCGCGTCCGGGCGCTGCGCGAGCACCTCGACCTCGGCACCGGAGTCCTCCAGCGCCGCCACCAGGTGTTGCCACTGCTGGCGCGCCCGCTCGGGCTCGGGTTGCACGGCGAGGTCCATGAACGGGTTGATCTGGTAGTCGACGCGGAAATGGTCGGGCCGCACCAGCAGGTAGCGGCGGCCCCACGACAGCGGTTGCTGGGTGGTCTGGCCCATCACGGCCTCCCCTCGGAGCTCTCGA
>DATMEB010000183.1:0-23979 GCA_035557095.1 Nocardioidaceae bacterium
GGCCACCGTGGCGATCGCGCCGTCGCCCGCGCCGGTGTAGCTCGAGGGCACACCGTCGTGGCCCTCCCGGGCGCCGCCCAGGATGTAGTCGTAGGTGCGGACCTCGTAGCCGGCAATGCCGTCTTCGCCGTCGACCCCGTCAGCGCCGTCCTCACCGTCGGCGCCGGGCTTGCCGCCCTTGGCGATCTGCGCGGCCAGCCCGTCGGTCAGGTAGCGCGGGCCGACGGTGTTGTCCTTGAGCTCCGAGGCGCCGACCGAGTCGCGGCCGAGGTCCACCTGCTGGATCGAGTTGTTGCGGATGTCGTCGGAGTCGATCATCGCAGCGGCGGTGGCGCCCCCAGCGCCGAGACCGACGACGGTCAGCGCGCCGATCGAGACCGCTGCGACCCGAGAACGAAGAGTCTTGTGCATTTGGTGAATGCCCCCTGTGTTAGGTGTCTGCCCTGTTGGGCGAGAGAAAAGTAGCCGGGTCCGACACGTTCGCGCGGGCGAACGAAGTACCTCGCGAAGTGACCTGCAGCACACGGGCAAGACCGGTGCCTTCGTCGCCGTGTGGAGGGCGTCAACGTCCTTCAGGCGGGCCCTCTGACAACGGGTGGTTCGCTCCGCATTCCTGCGCGCGGGGGCATGAATCGCGGCCGATATAGTGCACCACCATGCTGAAGCGTCGGCTCAACAAGGTCTTGGCCCAGGCGACGGGCTACCACTTCGCGCGGGTGCGCAAGGGTGGACAGACCGCCGCCCAGACCGCGGCCGCGCCGGCTGCCTCGCGAACACGGCCACGCGGTGGTCGCAAGGGCGGCAAATCACGGAGCCGGTCCTCCGCGCGGCGGCGAAAGACGACGGTGCTGCCGGCGCACTACGACGCGGCAGCCACCACCGTGATCGAGCGGGTCGGCGCGCGGACGATGACGCAACCGGAGAAGCTCTTCGGGCTCATCCTCGCCACGCGCTACATCGTCAGGCACCAGATCCCCGGCGACATCGTCGAGTGCGGCGTGTGGCGCGGCGGCAGCATGCAGGCTGCAGCACTCACCCTGCTGGACTCCGGCGAGGTCACCCGGGACCTGCACCTCTACGACACCTTCGAAGGCATGACTCCACCCGATGAGGTGGACCGGCGACGCGACGGCACGCCCGCAGCGGATCTGCTGGCGTCGAGCAACCGGGACAGCCGAGTGTGGGGCGTGGCAACGCTCGAGGACGTCCAGGCGGGGATGGCCGAGGTCGACTACCCGCCGGAACGGGTGCACTTCCATCCCGGCAAGGTCGAGGACACGATCCCGGGTGAGGCTCCCGAGTCCGTCGCGATCCTGCGCCTCGACACGGACTGGTACGCCTCCACGGCGCACGAGCTGGAGCACCTCTACGATCGGCTGTCCCCCGGCGGGGTACTCATCATCGATGACTACAGCTACTGGGAGGGCTCCCGCCGCGCAACGGACGAGTTCTTGGCAAAATCCGGAGCGCCCTTGCTCCTCGCCCCGATCGCAGACGGCATGATCGCCGTCAAGCCAGGGCTCCAGGCGTGACCATGGGCCTGCGAGCACCAGCGTCGTCTCCCGAGCGGAGGCGTGGCCGCCATCGACGCGAACAAGGGGGAAGGTGACGTGGCAACACCCGCCCGGCTGCTGGCCCGCAAGCTTCGAGGCTTGCTACGCCGAGGTCGTGTGACCGTGCAGGGCGAGCTGGAACGCCTGGCCCCGAGCGACGAGGCACGCAGTCGACAGGCGGTCCCTCGGGAGGTGGCCGAGCAGAAGACCCACCTCGGCCCCATCATGGACGCGAACGTGGCCCGCGCGCAGGGGGCGATGCTCCCCGCCGGGCTCGACGACGACTACGACCTCGCCTACGAGCACTTCGACGTCATGAACTTCCTGTTGCAGGCGCGGCACCTGTTGGCCGACGACGTCGACCCGCTGAGGCACTTCCTCCGGCACGGCGCCAGGGCCGCGGCCAGCCCGGACATCAACTTCCACATGCGTTCCTACGTCTCGCGCTATCCGGAGAAGAAGGACGGGGTCGAGCAGAGCCCGTACCTGGAGTGGCTCAAGCGGGGTAAGGCGGCGGGCGAGATCGCCGACCCTGCCCCAGGGGTGCAGAAGATGGCCCCGTTCCTGGGGATGACCACGACCGAGCTGGTCGACCTGCTGGTCGAGACCCGTTCGGACCTCCAGGACCGGCTGCGCACCGGCACCCTCGGTGAGATGTTCGCCAAGGCGACGGAGGTCGAGCCGCTCATCGGGGGCGTCTGGACCGAGAGCACGCGGCCGATCATTCCGCCGCTGGCCTCGGTCAACAGCGTCGACCAGATCGTCACGATGCATGCCTGTCAGCGAGCGGCCGGGTTCGCCCGGGCGCGCCTGGTGCTGGTGTGCACGGAGCCGCGCTGGGGAGGCGGCCGAAGGGTGGAGGGGCACATCACCCATGCCCTCACCGGGCACCTCGAACCGCACGACATCGTCGTGATCTACACCGACAAGAGCGGAACCGCGCCGCCCGGCCGCTTTCCGGCGGGCGTCCGTGAGGTCGACCTCGCTGCCGAGGTCGAGCAGATGGACCGCCAGGCCGCCCATCGGATGCTCGTCGAGCTGATCCGCTCGTTCCATGCCGATGCCGTGGTCAACATCAACTCCACGCTGCTCTACCAGGCCATGACGACGTACGGAAAGGCGCTGGCGGCCTCCGAGCGCCTCTTCCTGATGCTGTTCTGCAACGAGCAGCTCGACATGGGCAACTGGCTCGGCCTCCCGCTTCGCTACTTCTACCGTTGCTTCGACCTCGTCGAGGGCGTGATCACCGATAGCGACTACCTCGCGAACTGGCTGCGCGAGCGACACCAGCTCGCGGGGGAGGAGGCGAGGCGCATCCACGTCTTCCGCGCCCCGGTGGATGCGCAGATCCCCGTCGCCGCTGTTCCGACGTCGAGTCCGTCGCGGCAGCCGCAGGTCTTCTGGGCCGGCCGCTGGGACCGGCAGAAGCGCATCGACATCGCGTTCGCGGTGGCGCGGTGCATGCCGGACGTGCAGTTCCGGATGTGGGGCGAGTCGGTTCTCACCCCCGGGCACGTCGGCGAGGCGCCCGACAACGTCCGGCTGGAGGGGGCCTACGCGCACCTCTCCGATCTCGAGCTGTCCGACGCCGACGCGTGGCTCTACACGTCCGCCTGGGACGGTGCGCCGAGCCAGCTGCTCGAGGTCGGGATGACCGGAATCCCGATCGTCGGCAGTCTCGTCGGGGGCACCGGAGAGGTGCTCGGCGACGACGGCTCCTGGCCGGTGGCGGACTTCGAGAACCCCGATGTATACGTGTCGGCTCTGCGCGATGTGCTGGCCGACCAGGAGAAGGCGCGCCATCGCGCGCGGGCGCTTCGTGAGCGACTGCTGCGTGAGCGCACCGAGGCCGCGTACGCCGACCATGCGGTCGACGTGCTGTTCGGCGGAGCGGACAACGAGCGCCGCGAGGAGGCCGCCGGATGAGCACAGACCTCACCGTGATCGTGACCGCCCACGACGAGACCGCGGTCTGCGGGCCGACCATGCGCGCCGCCGACCTCGCGGTCGACGCCGCGCGTGCGCGCGGGTTCACCGTCCAGACCGTCATCGGGCTCGACGCACCGACGGAGGCCACCTCCGCGTACTTCCACCAGCCGCATTTCGACCACTGGGAGCGCCGGACCCTGCAGGAGTGCGAGCTCGGCCGGGTTCGCAACGCACTCGTCCCGGAGTGCGACGGACGCTACATCGCGTTCCTGGACGCCGACGACCTGTTCAGTGAGAACTGGCTGGCCGAGGGGGTCGCCGCGCTGGACGCGGCCGCGGAGCGCGGCGAGCGCGCCATCGCCCACCCCGAGCTCAACGTGGTCTTCGACGGGACCAAGACGATCTATCTCAACGTCGACCAGAGCTCCCCGCTGTTCACGCCGCACTACCTCTACTTCCGCCACTACTACGACTCGTTGTGCATGGCGCCGCGTGAGGCACATCTGGAGATCCCGTACGTGACCAGGGACGTCCCCAACGGCCTGTCCTACCAGGACTTCCAGTTCACCATCGAGAGCCTCGGGGAGGGCTGGCGGCACGTGGTGGTGAAGGACACGATCATCTTCAAGCGCCGCCGCGACGTCTCGCTCGTCACCGAGAGCAACATCCGCAGGTCGCTCGTGCGGTCGCTGCCGGCGATGGCCATCGACCGCATCCGCGACCTGGGGTCGGCCCGCCGGTAGCTCCCGTCAGCGGACCTTCGCCTCGCGCTCGGCCAGTGCGCGCAACGGGGCGTGCATGTGCTCCGGAACCTCCGCCAGCGTGAGGAAGTGGTCGAGCCTGGCTGGGTCGAGATGTTGCTCGGTGGTGGTGTTGCGGGTCTTGCGCGGAAGGAACAGCTGCCCGCTCGGGTCGCCGAGGAACTGACGCGCCACGCGCTGGTTGGACTTCTCCCACTGCGCCATGAACCCGTCCAGGAACGGGGTGGGCATGGTCAGGGTCGGCCCACTCGAGGCCTCGGCAAGCCGGGTGATCAACCGCCGGTTGTCGATCAGCCCGGCCGTGGCGTCCTCGTGCTCGACCCGGTAGAGGTTCAGCAGCCGGAGGAACTCCACGCTCTCGGCGTCGAGGCTCTCGTTGCGGCTCGAGACGGGTTCGAGGTCCACTGCCCGGGCGTCGATGCCCACGGCCTCGAGGAAGTCCTGGTAGATCGACCCGTCGACGAAGCTCTCGGACTCGAAGCGGCGTACGACGATGTCGGTCGGCTGCAGCAGCCGCTGCCAGGTGTGCAGCCGGGCGCCGTAGTCGTAGAGGCCGGACATGTCCTCCTGTGCCCACTGGCTCAGTCGGAGGACCCAGCCGATCTTGACGCCCTGCTGGTACCGACTGACCATGTGGTCGTCCTGGCGACGCAGGTAGACGACGAGCCGCACACTCTGTGCCGTCCGGTCGGTGAACCTGCGCAGACGTCGCAGCGCGGGTCGCGATGACCCGAAGAGAACCTCGTCGGACAGCAGCACACGGTAGATGCCGGAGCGCTCGATCTCCGACAGCAGCCGACGCCGGAAGGTCTTGCGGAACACCGCAGGGTCGGACTGCTTCTGCCGTCCCCACTCCGGGGCGATGTCAAGCTCCGCGTCGGTCTTGACGAAGAGTCCCAGCCGGGCGTGCCGGGCTCCGCCGGGAGTCTTGGGGTACAGGACGCCGAGCTGGGACAGCCGCTCCCGGTTGTTCTGCAGGAAGAACTGGACCGAGGAGGTGCCCGTCTTGCCCGTCCCGATGTGCAGGACAAGGTCCAGTGGCTGGCTCAGCGGTGAACTGGTGGGCAAGGGCGTCTGCTCCCGTCAGCGGACCTTCGCCTCGCGCTCGGCCAGCGTGCGCATCGGGGCGTGCATGTGCTCCGGGATCTCCGCAAGCTCGAGGAAGTGGTCGAGCCGGGCCGGATCGAGATGCTGTTCGGTCGTAGTGTTGCGGGTCTTCCGCGGCAGCCGGAACAGCTGCCCACTCTCGTCGCCCAGGAACTCGCGTGCCACTCCGCGGTTGGACTCCTCCCACTGGCCCATGAACTCGTCCAGGAACGGGTTGGGCAGGGTGAGGGTGGGACCGGTGGAGGCGTTGACCAGCCGGATGACCACGGGCCGGTTGGCGTCGGCCAGCTGGGTCACCCCCTGGGTCTCCACCCGGTACATGTTGAAGATCCGCAGGAACTCCAGGGCCTCGGCGTCCAGGCTCTCGTTACGAGACTTGACCTGCTCCAGCTGGTCGGCGCGAGCATCGATGCCCACGGCGTCGAAGAAGTCCTGGTAGATCGACCCGTCGACGAAGTGGCCGGGCTCGAAGCGGCGGACGACGAACTCGGTGGGCTTCAGCAACCGCTGCCACGTACGCACCCGCCCGTAGTAGTTGTAGGTCTTGGAGAAGTCGAGCTGCTGCATCCGCTCAGCCAGCCGCCTGGTCTCACCGACCTTCACCACCTGCTGGTACCGGCTCACCAGATGGTCGTCCTGGCGGCGCAGGTAGACGACGATCCGGACACTGTCGGCGATGCGGCCGGTGAACCGGCTCAACCGTCGCAGCGCCTCCTGCGGGGAGCCGTAGAGGGCCTCGTCGGAGAACAGGACGCGGGACAGCCCGGACTCGCCGATCTCCCTGAACAGCCGGCGACGGAACGCCTTCCGGAACTCCGCCGGGGTGTCGAAGCGCTGCCGGCCCCAGCTGGGGATGTCCTGGAGCACGTCGTCGGGCTGGATGAAGAGGCCCAGGCGGGCGTGCCGGGTTCCCCCGGGCGTCTGGGGGTAGAGCAGGCCGAGGTCGGCCAGCCGGTCCCGGTTGCGATGCAGGAAGTACTGGATCGACGACGTTCCGGTCTTGCCCGAGCCGATGTGCAGCACAAGGTCCAGCGGACCGGTCGGTGGTGCGGCTGCAGGTGGCACGGGTTCGGCTTTCGTCAACAGATGTACGAGCTGTGATCCGGGGCTCAGCCTCTCACGCCGGGCGTCGGCGGCCGGACACCCCGGTGGGACGGCGCTTCCAGGCCGGACGCGCCCGGAAGATATCGTAGGCGAGTTCCGCAGCCGAGATGGAGAAGCGAAAAATGACGAATGTCCTGATCACCGGTGGCGCGGGTTTCATCGGCCGGCACCTGGCCGACTACCTCACCGGTCGAGGGGATGTCGCCGTCACCGTGATCGACAACGAGTCCCTCGGTGACCGCAAGCATCTCGACCTCAGCAAGGTGCGGTTCATCCCCGGTGACCTGCGCAACCGCGACGAGCTGCGCTCGGCGGTGGAGGGCCAGGACGCCGTCGTGCACCTGGCGGCCGACACCCGGGTCATCGAGAGCATCGCCGATCCCGCACGCAACTTCGACTCCAACGTCGTCGGCAGCTTCAACCTCCTCCAGCTCTGTCGTGAGCTGGACGTCAACCGGGTCGTCGCCGCCTCGACCGGTGGCGCCATCCTGGGAGACGTCGAGCCACCGGTCCACGAGCAGATGGCGCCGCAGCCGACGTCGCCGTACGGCGCGTCCAAGCTGATGCTCGAGGGCTACCTGAGCGCATTCTCGAGCTCGTACGGCATGAGCACCTGCGCGCTGCGTTTCTCCAACATCTACGGCCCGCGCTCGTTCCACAAGGGCTCGGTCGTCGCCCACTTCTACAAGCAGATCCTCGCCGAGGAGAAGCTGGTCGTGTACGGCGACGGCAGCCAGACCCGCGACTACCTCTACGTCCGCGACCTGGTCGAAGGCATCTGGACCGCCGTGCAGAGTCCGGCCCAGGGTGCCTTCCAGCTGGGAAGCGGGATCCCGACCACCATCAACCAGCTCCTGGCGCAGATGCGCACCGTGACCGGCCTCGACCTCGACGTCGTGTACCAGGACTTCCGTGCGGGGGAGGTGCGCGACACGTGGTGCCAGATCGACAAGGCCCGGGAGGGTTTCGGGTTCGACCCGGCCACCGAGCTGGAGGACGGTCTGCGGCGCACCTGGGAGTGGTTCAGCGCCCAGCGCGGCTGACGACGGACGTGAAGGCCAGCGAGAGAGATGACCATTGACGAGTCGTCAGCGTGAGCTCTACCGGAAGCTGCGTCGTCGCGCCGGCCGGCTGCGAGCGCGGCTGGTAGGCCGACGGACGCCACCGCCCCAGCCGGCGGAGGCCGCGCCCGCCCCGGCACCGCGCACCGGGCGTGCCCCCGATGTCGCGCTCGAGCGCACCAAGCTCGGGCCGGTCCTGGACGCTGCCGTGCTCCGTGCCAAGCGCCGGATGCGGATCGGTGCCGATCCGGACTACGACCTCGTCTACGAGAACTTCGACGTCCTGCACTACCTGCTGCAGTCACCGCGTCTGCTGGAGCGGCCCGGGCTCGACCTCGTCGACCATTTCCTGCGATCGGGGCCGGACGGGCTCAGCCCGGACTACAACTTCTCGACGACCGACTACCTCCAGCGCTACCCGGAGAAGCTCGATGGTCCCGAACGTCATCCCTACCTCGAGTGGCTGAAGCGCGGACGCGACGCCGGTGAGATCGCGGATCCCGCCCCGGCCATCCCGCAGATGGCGCGTCTTCTCGGGCTGGAGCCTGCAGAGGTCGTGGAGCTGCTGGCTGCCCGCCGGTCGGACCTGGTGGAGCGCATCAGGACCGGCGAGCTCGGCGAGATGGTCGCCCGGGCGGCGCAGATCGAGCCTTTGATCGCTCGGGCCGAGGTGCGGTTCACGCGCCCGCGGCTGCTGCCCTTCGGGCACCCGCCGGCCCTCGAGCAGATCGCGGCGGTCCACGCGGCCCACGAGGCCGCCGACTTCCGTCCCGCGCGGCTGGTGCTGGTCATCAACCGCCCCCGGTGGGGTGGCGGGCGTCGAATGGAAGGCCACCTGGCGCACGCGCTTGCCCCGCGCATCAGTCCTGACGAGGTGGTGGTGGTCTACACCGACCGAGGCGGGATCACGCCCGAGGGCCGGTTCCCCGCCGGGGTACGTGAGATCGACTTCGGTGGTCTCGCGGCGAACCTGGAGCCCGAGGACGCCGAGACCGCCCTGGTGGTCCTGCTCCGGACCTTCCGTGCCGACGCCATCGTCAACATCAACTCAGCCTTGCTGTACCAGGCCATGAGCTCGCTCGGTCGCGCTCTGACGGCCTCCGAGCGCGTGTTCCTGCTGTTCTTCTGCAACGAGCAGATTCCGACCGGGGCCTGGACGGGCTGGAACATGCGGTACTTCTACCGGCACTTCGGCCAGGTTGCCGGCGTGATGACGGACAGCCATCACCTTGCGCGTGCGCTGCAGGAGAACTATCACATCCCCACGTCCCAGCGTGGTCGGCTTCATGTCCTGAGCGCTCCGGTCGACCCCGAGCTTCCCTTCGTGGAGGAGTCCCCGGCCGAGCAGGATCGCCGGCCCCAGGTGTTCTGGGCGGGACGCTGGGACCGGCAGAAGCGCGTCGACCTCTTCATGGAGATCGCGCGCCGAATGCCCGACGTCGACTTCCGCATGTGGGGTGAAGCGGTGATGAACCGTCGTCAGCGCAAGCTCCCGCGCAATGTCACCATGCAGGGACGCTACGGCCACATCTCCGAGCTCCCCCTGCACGAGGCCGACGCGTGGCTCTACACCTCGGCCTGGGACGGGGTTCCGAGCCAGCTGCTCGAGGTGGGGGTGACCGGCGTTCCCATCGTCGGGACCCTGGTCGGCGGCACCGGCGAGATCCTCACGGCCGAGGAGTCATGGCCGGTGGGGGAGCACGAGGGCGCCGACGAGTACATCCGTGCGCTTCGCAGTGTGCTGTCAGACTCCGTCGACGCACGCCGGCGGGCCGGGGCGCTGCGTAAGCGGTTGCTGGCCGAACGCACGACGGAGGACTTCGCGGCCCACGCGGCGCGGCTGCTGCTCGTGCCCGCGAACGACGCGGAGGAGGGCGACGCATGACCGACATCGATCTCACCCTGGTCGTCACCGCGCACAACGAGACCCTGGTCAGCGGACCCACGATGGCCTCGGCCGACCGTGCGGTCGCCACGGCCCGGGATGCCGGCTTCACGGTGCAGACGGTCATCGCGCTGGACAAGGCGACGGAGGAGACGACCGAGTACTTCGGCCAGGCCGACTTCGACCATTGGGAGCGCTGGGACATGGACGAGGGCGACCTCGGCCGGGTCCGCAACGCGGTCGCTCCCCGGACCCAGGGTCGCTACATCGCCTACCTGGACGCGGACGACCTGTTCAGCGAGAACTGGCTGGCCAAGGGTCTGTCCGAGCTCGAGGCGGCCCGGCAACGCGGTGAGAGGGCGATCGCCCACCCAGAGGTGATCATCACCTTCGACGGCGCACTCGGACTGCACCAGAACGTCGCCCAGTCATCGCCGCTGTTCACGCCGTACTTCCTGTACATGCGCAACCTGTACGACTCGCTGTGCATGACACCGAGGGAGGCTCACCTGGAGGTGCCCTACATCCATCGGGACATGGTCAGCGGGCTCTCGTACCAGGACTGGCAGTTCGCCATCGAGACGATGTCACGCGGGTGGGACCACGTGCTCGTGCCCGACACGATCATCTTCAAACGACGGCGTGACTTCTCGCTGATGGTCGAGAGCAAGGGCCGGCAGTCGCTCGTGCGTTCCCTGCCCGAGATGGCGATCGACCGGATCCGCGACCTGGCCCGGCCGAAGGACCGGGGGTCGGCGCCGGCTCAGTAGCCGTAGAGCTCGAAGTCGGTGGCGTAGATCCGCTGCACCCGCCGCACCAGGTCCGGGCGGCCGTCGTAGACGCTGTCTCGGGGCTTGCTCCGCGAGACGTTGCGGGACTCCACGGTGACATCGGGCAGCGGCACCTGGCGCAGGATGGTGGCGATGTCGCGATCGAAGGTCTCGACGTGTCCCACGAGGTCGTAGGACACGAGTGGATGCATGAGGTTGAGGTGCTGCGGTCGCCAGTGCAGGTCCATCTCCAGCGGGTCCTGCTGCTCCACCGCTGACAGGAACTGCTCGAAGGTGACCGGGGAGCTCCGGTCTCTGGGCAAGCCCAGGATCGCTTGCACCTGCGGGCGCCAGATGCCCTTGCGAGCAAGCTTGTTGTAGTAGGTCGACTCGAAGCGGCTCAGGGGCTCTCGCACGAATGTGAACCGGAATGCGGAGCCGCCGAGCATCTCGGAGACGGTGTCCCAGCCGATCGCTGCGGCCGTCGGCAGGCGGTTGTCGCGGTGCGCGTACTCCGTGGTGAACGAGTGGTCGCCCGTGTAGAGCCGGTCGAGCCACAGCAGCACGGTGGAGGACGCCGCCTTGGGATTCTTCACGTACACCAGGTCGAACTCGGTGAGTGCGACGATGCGCGTCCTCAGCTCGGCTCGCGGATAGAAGGCCCGCATCCTCCTCCGCGTGGGCCCGGACACCCTGGCAGCCCTAGCGCGTGCGCCCTTGCGCACGCGGGCTCCCGTGGGTGTCCGGGCCGACATGGACGTCAGACCGCCGCGTCGGTGGAACCGGCCTTGGCGGCGGCGGACTCGCTGCTCCACACCGAGACGCACGGGATCTTCGACTGGTCACAGCGGTCGGCGTACTTCTTGGTGACCTCGGTGACCTCCTCCATCAGGCCCTCGCTGAGGGTGATGGGGGTGAGCCCGAGATGCAGGAACCGGTCGTTGGTGACGTGCAGCTCGTTCTCGTCGGCCTCGTTGCGCGGGTTCGGCACGTTGGCGATCTTCACACCGGTCCGGTCCGAGATCATCTTGGCCAGGTCGCGGAGCCGGTGGGTCTCCGTCATCTGGTTGAAGATCTGCACCCGGTCGCCGGAGGCGGGAGGATTCTCCATGGCGAGCTGGATGCACCGCACCGTGTCCTGGATGTGGATGAACGCTCGCGTCTGCCCGCCCGTGCCGTGCACGGAGAGCGGGTAGCCGATCGCGGCCTGCATGAGGAACCGGTTGAGCACGGTGCCGTAGTCGCCGTCGTAGTCGAACCGGTTGATCAGGCGCTCGTCGAGGCGGGTCTCGTTGGTCTGGGTGCCCCAGACGATGCCCTGGTGCAGGTCGGTGACCCGTACGTGGTCGTTCTTGTTGTAGTAGGCGAACAGCAGCTGGTCCTGGGTCTTGGTCAGGTGGTAGATGCTGCCGGGGTTGGCCGGGTAGAGGATCTCCTGGTCGACGAGCTTGCCCTCGCCGGTCTCGACCTTGACGTGCAGGTAGCCCTCGGGGATCCGCATGCCGGCGGTGCCGTAGCCGTAGACGCCCATGGTGCCGAGGTGCACGACGTGGATGTCCAGACCGCTCTCCACGACCGCCGCGAGCACGTTGTTGGTCGCGTTGAGGTTGTTGTCGACGGTGTAGCGCTTGTGCCGGCTGCTCTTCATGGAGTACGGCGCGGCGCGCTGCTCGGCGAAGTGCACCAGAGCGTTGGGCTTCCAGTCCTCGAGCAGGTCGAGCAGCCGCTGGTAGTTGACCGCAACGTCGATGTCGTGGAAGGCGATGTCCTTGCCGGACACCTCCTTCCAGGTGCGGAGCCGCTCACCCATCGGCCGGATCGGCGTCAGTGAGGAGACCTCGAGCTCGATGTCGATCTTGCGACGGGACAGGTTGTCCACGATCGCGACTTCGTGTCCCTGCGCGGACAGGTGGAGTGCCGTCGGCCAGCCACAGAAGCCGTCCCCGCCCAGAATGAGTACCCGCATTGCATTCCCTTCGGTGTTGGTCGAGGCCGCGGTCAGCGGCTCTGGCTCGGCGAGTCCGACTTGATCGGTGGCGTCGGAGGAGCCCGTCACATCGCCGGCGGCCGCGGAGCTGGTCCGCTGCATCCGGCCGGTCTTGGGGTCGAAGTTCACACCACACTCCTTCACGGCGTCCAGTTCCCACCACCAGCGCCCCGCACGAACGTCCTCTCCGTGCGAGATCGCCCGAGTGCAGGGAGCGCAGCCGATGCTGGCGTAGCCGCGGTCGTACAGCTTGTTGTACGGGACCGTGTGGTCGTGGATGTAGGCCCACACCTGGTCCGTGGTCCACTCCAGCATCGGGTTGAACTTCTGCAGCCCGTGGTCGTCGTCCCACGCCATCACGGTCAGGTCGCGTCGTGTCGCCGACTGCTGCCGTCGCAGGCCGGCCATCCACGCGCGCTTGCCGGCGAGGACACGCCGCAGCGGGTCGACCTTGCGTACGTTGCAGCAGCCGTGGCGGAGCTCGACGGCGTCGTAGAAGCCGTTCTGTCCGTGCTCTGCCGTCCAGGCCGCCACCTCGGCGGCTTCGGGGTTGACCATCTCGATGACATGGCCGTAGCGCTGGTGGACACTGTGCGCCAGCGCGTGGGTCTCCTCCGGCAGCCGGCCGGTGTCGATGCTGAAGATGCCGATGTCGAGATCGTGCTTGACGATCAGGTCGGTCATGACCATACTCTCGGGCCCGAACGCATTCGCCAGCACGGCTGGTCGATAGTCGGTGGCAACCGTCCGCAGAACCGCCAGCGTCTCGGAGAGGGCAGCGCGGTAGTCCACTCGTGAGACTCCCTTGCCAAGACGTGCGACCGTACGGTTTCGGCATGGTAACAGTCGCGAACCAATGGGTTTCAATGCCACGCGACCGACTGAGCTACCCCAAGGGCTCCGAGTGTGCGCAGCACCGCCACATTTTAGTTGCCGGATGGGAGCCCGGCTTGGATTCGGGTCATCAGGGCGAGCAAAGTCGCTCTTGGTAGGCGGCCGGCGGCCGTGACAGGGTGGGCCGCGTGAACTCTCGGGAGCGCGCTCGGCCGGCCATGTGGTCCGATGTCGGCTCCTTCCGGCGGAACCTCGAGCACGGCCCGGCCGCGGCAGCGGAAGCTGCACCGTGCGACGGCGTCAGGCGTTCCGCCGCCCGGAGGGGGTCTCTGCTGGGGGCTGCAGCGCGGGAGGACCGCCGTGGGCCGACTTCTGATCCGTTCCGGCAAGGATCCGTTCACCGCCGTCGCTGCTGAGACCGCAGCCGCTCAGGACCTCCTGCCCGGCGACACGGGCAACCTCCTGGACGAGCACGCGGTGCACAAGGCGCTGCTGACCCCAGGCAGTGAGGTGGTCTCCAACGCGACCCTGTCCGAGGTCAGTCTGGCGACCGCCCGCGACTGCGCCCGGGCCAACGAGGAGTTCGACGCGTTCGTCGTACCGCTGGGCGATACGTTCGTGCCGGCGTTCCGCGAACGCATGCACAAGCTGACGGCCTTCATCAAGGGCCTGAAGATCCCGGTGGTCGTGGTCGGTGTGGGTGCCCAGGCAGACGACCGGGGAGCACTCGACTCGATCGCGCCGGCGGTCAAGGACCTCGTCTCCGCCGTGCTGGACCGGTCGGACTCGATCGGGGTTCGCGGGCGGTTCACGCAGTCCTACCTCACCGGTCTGGGGTTCCCCGAGACCGCGGTCGACGTGGTCGGCTGCCCGTCGTTCTTCCTGCACGGCCCCGACTTCTCGCTCGCGACCGCCCAGGGCGACCTGGGGCGCGAGAGCAACATCGCGTTCAACCTCTCACCGACCGACGAGGAAGAGGCCGAGCTCCTTCGTCGCCAGGCCGAGGCGTACCCCAACCTCACCTACGTCGCCCAGGACGGTGCGGCGCTGGAGCTCATGCTCTGGGGCTGGCAGCCGCGGGGGATCCGTGACCTCAACCTACCCGGGCACACCGGGCATCCGATGTACCAGCAGGACCGGATGCGGTTCTTCCTCGACCCGCCGGTGTGGTTCGAGTACCTGCGCGAGTGCGAGTTCGCGTTCGGAACGCGTCTGCTGGGCAATGTCGCTGCTCTGCTCGCGGGGACGCCGGCCATGCTGCTGGCCCGCGACTCCGGCTCGGTCGAGCTCGCGGAGTACCACGGCATGCCGCATCGCAGGTTCGCCGACGTACCGGCCGATGTCGACGCCAGCGACCTGTTCGCGGAGTTCGACCCGGCGGATTTCAACCGGCGCTACGGCGACTGCTTCCAGGCATACGTCGACTTCCTGGACCGCAACGGGCTGGCGCACATCTACTCCGCGGGCAACGCGAGCTCGGAGTTCGACAAGCGGGTCGAGGCCGCGACGTACCCGCCCGCCGTGCGCACCCTCTGTGCTCCGCACGAGACGGAGACCGCGGCCAGGCTGCGGTGGCTTCGGGACGCGTCGCCGTACGAACGCACTCGGCACAAGCGGGCCTACCGGCTGGCGTTCCCTCATCCAGCGCCTCCACCGGACGCGGCCACCGTCCAGCGCAACCTCGCGACCAAGGTGGAGAAGCTGGAGCGCCGGCTGACGCTGGCGTCCCGCGAGCTGCAGACGAGCCAGCGACAGCTCATGACGCAGCGCGAGAGGGTCGAGACCCAGCGCGAGCGCATCCGCAACCAGCGGGAGCGGCTGACCAACCAGGAGAACCGGATCCGCAGGCTGGAGCAGCGGCTCGACGCGCGAGAGTCGAGGACTCTTCGGAACTATGCACACAGAGCCGCCTCCCGCCTGCGACGGACGCTGACGAGATCGCGATCACGGACGTAGGGTCCTGATGTCGTGACGTGACACACTTTGGTCGCCTGTCAGCCAACGACGGAGGCAGCTCGATGAGCCTACGAGAGCGCACGGTTCGGGCGCTGCAGTCGCTGCGGAGGGAACCCGCGGCTGCTCCCCGGCTGAGCGTGATCGTGCCCGCGTTCAACGTCGAGGACTATCTGGCCGAGTCGGTCGAGAGCATCCTCACGCAGACCTACCGCGATCTCGAGATCGTGGTGGTCGACGACGGTTCGACCGACGGGACGGCAGCCATCGCGAACGACTACGCGAACCGCCTCCCGAACCTCCGGGTCGTCTCGACCCCCAACCGTGGGCTCGGTGCTGCGCGCAACCTCGGCATCCGGCACGCCCGCGGTGAGCTCCTCGCGTTCGTGGACTCCGACGACACCGTCCTGCCGGAGGCGTACGAGAGCATGGTCCGGGTGCTCGACGAGTCCGGCTCCGACTTCGTCGTCGGAGGGTTCACGCGCAACTTCGGTGAGGGGCCGCCGTCGATGCCGCCCAGACAGCGCAACCTGCACAGCGAACGCAGGCTCGGTATCCGCGCCGACGACTTTCCGCAGATCCTCGGGGACGTGTTCGCCTGGAACAAGGTGTTCCGCCGCGAGTTCTGGGACCGCGCGGGCCTGGCGTTCCCGGAGGGGATCCGCTACGAGGACCAGCCTGCGCTGACCAGGGCCTACCTGCTCGCGAACTCGTTCGACGTGCTCAAGCGCCCGGTCTACTTCTGGCGGATCCGCGACGAGGGTACGTCCATCACGCAGGGGCGCCGGGAGCTCGACGACCTCCGGGACCGGTTCCAGACCAAGCGCGACTCGCTGGCGCTGGTCAGGGAGCACGCCTCACCGCACGTGCTGCACATGTTCTACCTCGACGGGCTCACGATGGACATGCCGGTGTACTTCTGGCACATCCCCGGCTGTGACGACGAGTACTGGCGAATGCTGCACACGCAGATGCGCGACCTGTGGGACGGCGCCCCGTCGTTCGCAGGGGCGACGATCCCCGTTGCGCACCGGCTGATCGCCTGGCTGGTCGTCAACGACCGGCGGCCCGAGGCCGAGGTCGCGGTCGCGTTCGCGGAGCAGCACCGCCCGGTCGACGTACCCGTCGACGACCGGGGCGACCACATGGTCGCCAAGCTGCCGTACTGGGACGACCCCTCGTCGGGGATCCCGCCGGAGATGTTCCGCCTGCAGGAGCACGAACGGGCCGTCCGCCTCGAACGGGCCGCAGGCGGTGCCGCCCCCGACAGGTCGGTGACGTAACGATGGCCCGCACCCGTCGGGTCGCCGTCCGATGCGACCTCGCAACCGCCACCGGCCGCCTGCATGTGGTGCGGTCGCTGGCGCTGGCCGAGGAGCTGGCACTGCGCGGTGTGCAGGTGCTCTTCGTCGCCGACGTGGAAGCAGACGACTGGGCCCACATGCAGATCGCCGCCCGCGGTCTGGAGACGGTGCCCCCGGTCACCACGGCCGACGAGCACGTCGAGCTCGTCGACCGCCTCGCCGCGGATGCCGTCGTGTTCGACGCGCACCGGCTGCCTCACGAGGTCTACACCGCCGTGCGCGACACCGGCAGGCCCACGCTCGCCGCCGTCGACGGTGACCTCCGGGGCGCGGATGCGGACCTGCTGCTCGACCCGAACGTCGGTGCCGAGGAGGTGCAGCACCGGCTGCCTCGGGACTGCACCCGGCTGGCCGGGCTCGAGTACGCCCCGCTGCGCAACGACGTCCTGGCCAACCGGCCGATCTCCGTGCCGGTGCCAGCGAGCGTCGAGGTGCCGAAGGTCCTGGTGCTCCTCGACGAGGTCGACATGCCGGATGCGGGTGCGTGGGTCGTGCGGACGCTGGTGGCCACCGGCAGGCCGTTCGACGTGACGGTGGTCGCTCCCGAGGCCGAGGCCCGCGAGCAGGTCCAGGCCGTACGCCCGGCTCCGCGCCAGCGCATCGCCGCGATCGCACCCGACACGCGCCTCGCGGAGCGGGTTGTGCGCTCCGACGCCGTCGTCGCCGCGGCCGGGCCGTCGACTGCCGAGCTGCTCTGCCTGGGTGCGGCCGTCGGGCTGGTGTGGGTCACCGACGCCGACGTCGAGACCTACCGTCAGCTGATGGTCCAGCGCGCGGTGATCGGCCTGGGCTCGGTCGAGGCGCTGGGCAAGGACCCGGACGCGGGCGCGGAGCAGGCCGCTCGCCTGCTGAGCGACTCGCGCGAGCGCGCGCGGCTCGCGGAGTCGGGCTGGCGGCGCGTCGACGGCCTGGGCCGGGCGCGGGCGGTCGACGCGCTGGTGGGTCTGCTCTAAGGCCCCGGCCCTCCGGTCAGGTGGGGTCGGCGTCGCCGAGCAGCGGCTGGGTGCTGACCCACCAGAAGTCACCGAGACCGCCGCGCTCGGTGAGCTCGGCGGCCTCGCCGGCCCGGCTCAGGGCGGACACGTACCCGGCGGGGTCCCTGCCCGCCAGTTCCATCGCGGGGCGCGAGCCGTTGACACCAAGCGCCCGCAGGGCCTCCCGCTGCGTCGTGCGGTGCCCGCCCAGAGAGTCGATCGCGACGTGCGCGGTGATGTCCCGGCTCCCGTCGGGGACGAGCTCGACCTGTCGCCCGTGCTGGTAGGACGCAAGCGAGCCGAACGCGGGCCGCGAGCCGGCCGTGTGCCCGTAGTCGATCGCGATCGCCACTCCGCGGCGCAGCCGGCGTACGACGTCGGCCCAGGCGCGGTCGCGCGGTGAGCCGACCTCGGCACGGGTCCCCGGCTCGGTCAGCGGCCACCACCGCTGCACCCAGAGCTCGTGGCACGGCGAGCCGAGCGCCTCATCGCCGGTCTCCGGGTCGACGTGCACGTACCGGGGCACGCCGTCGCGGTCCACCTCGACGATGTCGCAGGGGATGTTGTCGAGCCACTCGTTGGCGACCACGAGACCCTCGAGCTCGCCGGGGAAGTCCTCACGCCAGGTGACGTTCGCGGGCAGATCCTGCGGCCGCGGCCCGAGGTCGACGCCGACGAGGTCGAGCTCGCCCGGGGCCAGGGCGTCCACGTGCCGGAGCAGCTCGCCCCCGCCGGCGCCGACGTCCACGAGCGTCCCGAGCCGGAGGCTGCGGGCGAGCTCGAGCAGCGCCTCGGCGAACACCGGTGACGCGTGCACCGAGGTGCGGAAGTGGTCCGCGGGCAGCTCACGACGGAAGAAGCCGTCAGGGCCGTAGAGCGCTGCCGTCCAGGCTTCGCGCCAGGTCGGCAGGTCTCGTGCTTTCACGGACATACGGTAGGGGGACTCACTGCCCGCCGCGGGCGGATCGCGACTTCGGCAGAGCTCACCCGTCCCCGCGTAGGTGAGTTGTGCCCATCTCGGTGGCCTCTTCGATGCGCAGATGTGACCGACCCCACGGGAAGAGGCAGTGACCGCCCGACGTTGAGACGGATACCGTTAGCGGGCACTTGCTGCCAGCCAACACACCGTCCGGTACCCCTCCTGCGGGGACTGGAACGAAAGGCGAGAGCACATGGCCCGAATCGGGGTTATCGGCGCCGGTCGCGTCGGCGCCGTCCTGGCCGCGGCGTTCCGCGAGGCCGGACACGAGATCGTCTCCGTCGCGGGGGAGTCGGCCGCCTCCCGCATCCGTATCCAGACTCTGCTGCCCGGCGTCGCCGTGGACAAGCCGTCTGTTGTGGCTCGCGCCGCCGACGTCCTGCTCGTCGCCGTCCCCGACGACGCGCTGCGCAACGTCGTGGCGATGCTGTCGGCCGCCGGGGCGATCCGCGACGGCCAGTACGTCGTGCACACCAGTGGGCGCCACGGCACCGGCGTCCTCGCGCCGGCGGCCGAGCGCGGCGCCCGGGTCGCGGCCATGCACCCGGCCATGACCTTCACCGGCACCGACCTCGACCTGCCCCGGCTGCCGGCGACGGTGTTCGGCTGCACGGGCGCCGCCGACGTCCGCCCGGTCGTCGACGGGCTGGTGGGCCTCCTGGGGGCGCGGACGGTCTGGGTCGGCGAGGAGCAGCGGGTTCGCTACCACGCGGCGCTCGCGCACGGTGCCAACCATCTGGTGACGCTGGTCCACCAGGCCAGCGAGCTGCTGCGCGGCGCCGGGGTCGACGCGCCCGCCGATGTGGTGCGGCCCCTGATGCAGGCTGCCCTCGACAACGCGCTGGCCTACGGCGACGCCGCGCTCACCGGCCCGATCGCGCGGGGCGACGTGCAGACGGTCCGCGAGCACCTGCGAACGCTCGCCGACGCGCCGCCGGAGACGCTCGAGTCGTACGTCGCGATGGGCCGTGCCACCGCCAACCTGGCCGCGCGCGACGGCAGGCTGGACCCGGCCCGCGCGGCCGCGATCGTCGGGCTCCTCGACGACGCGTTGCCGGGGGTGCGGTCGTGAGCCCGCTCGTCGCGCGTTCCCGGGACGACCTCGAGGCGGCGCTGAAGAACGTCCGCGCCGATCAGGGCCGGGTCGCGCTGGTGCCGACGATGGGGGCGCTGCACGCTGGCCACGCCGCACTGCTGCGCGACGGGCGGTCGCACGGCGAGGCGCTGGTCGCGTCGATCTTCGTCAACCCCACCCAGTTCGGGCCCAACGAGGACTTCGACCGCTACCCGCGCAGCTTCGACGACGACCTCGAGATCTGCGCGCGCGAGCGCGTCGACGTCGTGTTCGCTCCCGACGTGGACGAGGTCTATCCCGGCGGTGACCCCGCGGTCATGGTCGATCCCGGCCCACTCGGCGCCGAGCTCGAGGGTGCGGTGCGTCCGACGCACTTCCGGGGAGTGCTGACCGTCGTGGCGAAGCTGTTCGGCATGGTCCGCCCCGACGTCGCGGTGTTCGGGCAGAAGGACTACCAGCAGCTGGTGCTGATCGAGCAGATGGTGCGCGACCTGGCGATGGGCGTCACCGTTCTCGGCGGGGAGACCGTGCGCGAGGCCGACGGGCTCGCACTCTCCTCGCGCAACCGCTACCTCACGTCGGCGCAGCGGCAGAGCGCGCTCGCGTTGTCGCGGGGGCTGCGCGCCGGCGCCGAGGCCGCGACTGGAGGCGGCGACGCCGTACTGGCCGCGGCGCACGCCGTGCTCGACCGCGCCGAGGGGGTCGATGTCGGCTACCTCGCCCTGCGTACTCCCGACCTGCGCGCGTCGCCGGAGGCGGGGCCGGCCCGGCTGCTGGTGGCGGCCCGCGTCGGCAGCACGCGGCTCATCGACAACCTGCCGCTGACACTGGCTGCGGCCACCGGCCGACGAGACTCCGAGGGATGACCGCATGCTGCGCACGATGATGACGAGCAAGATCCACCGCGTAACCGTGACCCAGGCCGACCTGCACTGTGTCGGCTCGGTGACCGTCGACGCGGACAACCGCGTCGTAGGCACCGACGACGACCCCGCAGAGGTGGTGCCGGGGATGGCCGCCGACCTGCTGGTGCGGGGAGACGCCCCCGCCGCGGTCGCGGTCGCCCGGTAACGGGAGGGATCTCGGCGGGTGGTCACGGCGGATGAGGGTACGACGGTTCCGGAGCGCCTGCGCGCGCCCTCGGCGGGGTGGCACACGACGGCCGACATCGTCGTCGTCGGGTCGGGGATCGCCGGCCTGACCGCTGCGCTGCGCGCCCGCGAGGCCGGGCGGGTGCTGGTGGTGACGAAGGACATCCTGGCGGCCGGTTCGACCCGTTGGGCGCAGGGCGGCATCGCGGCCGCTCTCGGGCCCGGCGACAGCCCCGACCAGCACCTCGCCGACACGATGACCGCGGGTGCGGGCCTCTGCGACCCGGACGCCGTGCGGGTGCTGGTCGACGAGGGTCCGGCCGCCGTGCGCGGGCTGGTCGGGCTCGGTACGCGCTTCGACACCGTCACCGGCGGCGACCTGGCCCTGACCCGCGAGGGCGGACATCGCCGCGACCGCATCGTGCACGCCGGCGGTGACGCCACCGGAGCGGAGATCCAGCGGGCGCTGGTCGCCGCCGTGCGCGCGGCTCCGGACATCGAGGTGGTCGAGCACGCCCTGGTGCTCGATCTGCTGCGTGCTGCCGACGGCGGCGTCGCGGGTGTCACCCTGCACGTGATGGGTGAGGGGCAGCGCGACGGCGTCGGCGCGGTCGCGTGCCGGGCGGTGGTCCTGGCCAGCGGCGGGATGGGGCAGGTGTTCTCGGCGACTACCAACCCGCCGGTCTCCACCGGTGACGGGGTGGCGATGGCACTGCGGTCCGGCGCGGTGCTGCGAGACGTGGAGTTCGTGCAGTTCCACCCGACCGTCCTGTGGCTCGGCCGTGGCGCCCGTGGGCAGCAGCCGCTGGTCTCGGAGGCGGTACGCGGTGAGGGCGCGTTCCTGGTCGACGACACCGGCCGTCGGTTCATGCAGGGCGAGCACGAGCTGGCCGACCTGGCGCCGCGAGACATCGTCGCCAAGGCGATCATGCGGCGGATGCGCGAGTCGGGTGCCGCGCACGTGTGGCTCGACGCCCGGCACTTCGGCGCGCAGATGTGGCAGCAGCGGTTCCCGACCATCCTCGCGTCGTGCCGGTCGCACGGCATCGACCCGGTAACAGAGCCGATCCCGGTCGCGCCGGCCTGCCACTACGCCTCCGGCGGGGTGGCGACCGACCTGTACGGGCGTACGACGGTGCCGGGGCTGCACGCGTGCGGCGAGGTCGCCTGCTCCGGCGTGCACGGCGCCAACCGGCTCGCCTCGAACTCGCTGCTCGAGGGCCTGGTCTTCGGCCGGCGCATCGCCGAGCACCTCGTCAGCGACCTGCCGGCGCAGCAGGACCCGGCCGAAGACTCCCGCGCTGCGGGCCTGGCCGACGGTGGCGTGGCCGCGGTCGTACGCGCCACGCTGACCGAGGACGCGGGTGTGCTGCGCAACGCCGCCGGCTTGGAGCACGCCATGAAGGTGCTGTCTGCGCTGGTCGCCGACGCGGTGGGCGAGGACGGCGGACCGCGGCCCGTCCCGTGCACGGAGTCGTGGGAGGCCACCAACCTGCTGACCGTGAGCCAGGCGCTGGTCGCGGCCGCGCACGCCCGTCCGGAGACGCGGGGCTCGCACTGGCGCGAGGACCACCCGGAGGGGGATCCCCGTTGGCTGGGTCATCTCGATACCGTGCTGAACTCGTCTGGCCGAATGGAGACGACGTTCCGACCCTTGGGGGACTGATGACACCGGCGAGCGAATCGCCTTCCACCACAAGCACCGCAGGTTCCAACGGGATCGGCGCGGAGCCGCCGCGCGACGACGCTGTGGCGACCCAGATCCCGCTGCTCGTACGCGCCGCGCTCGAGGAGGACCTGGCCGGGGGATCCGACGTGACGTCGAGCGCGACGATCCCGCCGGATGACTGGTCCGAGGGCGACTTCGTGGCGCGGGCCGACGGCGTGGTCGCCGGCCTGGCGGTCGTCGGCTGCGCCCTCGACCTGAGCGCGAGGAACGGCGGCAGTGTCGACGTCGCCCCGCGGGTCGAGGACGGCGACGAGGTGCGCCGCGGCGACGTACTGCTCAGCGTGCACGGTCCGACCACGACCCTGCTCACCGCCGAGCGGACCGCGCTGAACTTCCTCTGCCATCTCTCCGGCGTGGCCACCTTCACCCGGCGGTGGGTCGATGCCCTGGAGGGCACCGGCGCCCAGGTGCGTGACACCCGCAAGACCACGCCGATGCTGCGCGCGCTGGAGAAGTACGCCGTGCGCTGCGGTGGCGGCGTCAACCACCGGATGTCGCTGTCCGACGAGGCGCTGATCAAGGACAACCACGTCCTCGCGGCCGGTGGCGTCGCCCGCGCGTTCCACCGGGTCCGCGGACGGTTCCCGGACGTGCCAGTGCAGGTCGAGGTCACTCGGCTCGACCAGATCGAGGAGGCGCTGGCGGTCGGCGCTGACTCGATCCTGCTCGACAACATGTCGACCGAGCAGATGCGCGAGGCCGTGCAGATCACGGCCGGCCGGGCCACGCTCGAGGCCAGCGGCGGTCTCACGCTCGACCGGGCCCGCGAGGTCGGCGAGACCGGTGTGGACTTCCTCGCCGTGGGGGCACTGACGCACTCCGCGCCGATCCTCGACATCGCGTTCGACCTGCGCGCGCCGGCAGCATGAGACTGCTCTGCGTCGACGTCGGCAACAGCCACACCACGATCGGGCTGACCGAGGGTCCCGACATCGTCGACCACTGGCGCGTCGGCACCTACGCGCGGCGTACCGCCGACGAGTGGGCGGTGGTGTTCTCGGGCCTGCTGGCCGAGCGCGACGTGAAGGCCGGCGCCGAGGGGATCGTGTTGTGCTCGACCGTCCCGTCGGTGTTGCACGAGATGCGCGAGATGCTGCAGCGCTACTACGCCGACGTGCCCAGCCTCGTGGTCGAGCCCGGTGTGCGCACCGGAGTGCCCGTGCTGATGGACAACCCCCGCGAGGTCGGCACCGACCGCATCCTCAACGCGCTGGCCGCCTCCGCGCTGTACGACGGGCCGAAGATCGTCGTCGACTTCGGCACCGCGACGACCTTCGACGTGGTCAGCGCGCGAGGTGAGTACGTCGGCGGTGCCATCGCGCCCGGCATCGAGATCTCGTTGGACGCGCTCGGCGTACGCGGCGCCCAGCTGCGGCGGGTGGAGCTCATGCGCCCACGGTCGGTCGTGGCGAAGAACACCGTGGAGGCGCTGCAGGCCGGTGCGGTGTACGGCTTCGCCGGCCAGGTCGACGGCATCGTGGCCCGGATGGCCGAGGACCGGGAATGGCCCATCGACGAGGTGACCGTGATCGCCACCGGCGGGCTGGCGACGGTGGTGCTCGAGGAGTGCCGGACCCCGGTCGTACACGAACCCTGGCTCACGCTCACCGGTCTGCGGCTGGTTTTCGAACGCAACGCCGTCTAGCGGTCCGCATAGCGGGCGATCTCGTCCAGAGCCACTGCTCCGGGCCGGGCGTTCATTTCTGGGCCATACCCGCCTAGAGTGTGCCCGTCATCTGACGGAGGGCGAGGTTGGGGATGTCGGGTCGAGCTCGGGTCGGCGTGGCTGCAGCGGGGGCCATGGTCATGGCGCTGGTGGCCGC
>DATMEB010000184.1:0-2587 GCA_035557095.1 Nocardioidaceae bacterium
CTCGGAGTCGGGCATGGGCGCGTTCATCGGTGACATGCTGCCTGAGGACACCGCGCGCCGGCTGCGGGAGGCACTGGAGGTACAGCCATGACCCGGCACCATCCGAAGCGGTCGTTCGCGTCGGAGTTCGGGCGCCCGCCGCAGACCGTGTGGGCCTCGCCCGGACGGGTCAACCTGATCGGTGAGCACACCGACTACAACGACGGGTTCGTGCTGCCGCTGGCGCTGCGCCACCGGGTGACGGCGGCCGCGGCGCGCAACGACACCGGACTGGTCCGCATGGTCTCGGGACAGCGGGGCCGGCCGGTGGAGGCCGAGGTCACCTCGCTGGTGCCCGGTGCGGTGTCGGGGTGGTCGTCCTACGCCGCCGGGGTGCTGTGGGCCCTGCAGGAGGCGGGCCACCGGGTCGGCGGCGTCGACCTGCTGGTCGACGGTGACGTGCCCGCGGGTGCGGGCCTTTCGTCGTCGGCCGCGCTGGAGTGCGCGGTCGCGCTGGCCGTCGACGACCTGTTCGGCCTCGGGATCGACCGGACCACCCTGGCTCGGCTGGCCCAGCACGCCGAGAACGACTTCGTCGGGATGCCCTGCGGCCTGATGGACCAGGCGGCCTCGCTGCTGTGCACACGCGGACACGTGCTGTTCTTCGACACCCGCGACGGCACCACCGAGCAGGTCCCGCTCGACCTCGACGGTGCGGGGCCCGGGGACGGTCTCAGCCTGCTGGTCGTGGACACGCGGACGCCGCACCGGCTGGTCGACGGGGAGTACGCCGCTCGCCGTCGAGACTGCGAGCGGGCCGCCGCAGCCCTCGGTGTACCCGCACTGCGTGACGTGGGACTCGACGGACTGGACGGCACGCTGGCCCGGCTCGACGACGACGTCGTACGCCGCCGGGCCAGGCACGTCGTCACCGAGAACGCGCGGGTGCTGGACACGGTCGAGCTGCTGCGCGCGGGCCGCACCCGCGAGATCGGGCCGCTGCTCACCGCGTCGCACACGTCGCTGCGCGACGACTTCGAGGTGACCGTGCCGCAGCTCGACGTCGCGGTCGAGGCGGCCCTGAGCGCCGGTGCGTACGGCGCCCGGATGACCGGCGGCGGCTTCGGCGGGTGCATCATCGCGCTGGTCGAGTCGTCGCAGACGCGGGCGGTCGGCGAGGCGGTCGCGGAGGAGTTCCGCCGGCACGGCTTCCCCGCGCCGTGGTCGTTCCCGACGCCGGCGGCGCCGGGGGCCGAGCAGCTCGACGTCGGCGGGTGACGCCGCCCGGCTCCGTCGCGCAGCGACGCGTCAGCGCAGCAGATCCGCTTCCAGCCGCCGGTTGGGCGGGTGATCGGGGGTCGCGAGCTCGTCGGGCTCACCGGATCCGAAGATCTGGCCGCGGTACTTCGCCTTCATCTCGTGCCCGGTGACGAGGGCGCCCAGCCAGACCGCGACCCAGCCGATGGCGAGGCCCGCAATGTCGTCGGCGATGAAGTGCCAGCCGAAGTACAGCGTCGCCACGACCGTGATCGGCAGGTAGGCCCACATTCCCCAGCGGATCCAGCGGTTGCGCACGGTCATGTGCGTGATCAGCGCGGCCGAGAACACCACCGACACGTGCAGAGACGCGAACCCGGCGATGCTCTGGATCGCCTCGGTGGCGTTGGGGTCGCTGATCGCGTCGTAGCGATGGGCCCACAGCTCGGCCTGGAGCGCGCGCACGCCGGTGCCGGGCAGGTCCCAGAACAGCGACGGCTGCACGAACGCCGGCCCCCACGACGGGATCAGGTAGTAGCTCGCGACTCCGAGCGTCCAGTTCACGCACAGCGCGGTGGTGTACCAGAGCCCGCCGGCGATGTTGCGCGACCAGACCAGCCACGCCGCCAGCGAGACCGGGACGAAGATCAGATAGCCGACGTAGAACCACGAGAGCACGTGCGCCGCGATGCCGGTGCCGAAGATCGCCTGCAGGACGGTCGCGGGCTCGTAGCCGAACGCCAGGATCCGGTCGAGCTGCCCGAGAGCCTGGTCGTAGGTGTGCTCACGGATCCACGGCAGGAAGCTCTTCAGGTTCCGGTAGCCGACGTAGGTCAGATAGAAGCTGCCGAGGCCGACGACGATCAGCGCGACCCGGTCGCGGGTCCAGCGTTCGCGAAACACCGGCCGGATGTGCCGGGACATCCCGCGCAGCCCGCGTGCGCGGTAGATGCTGCGCGGGACCACGTCGGCGAGGAAGCAGCCCAGGACGATCAGCGGGAGGCGCACCCACGACGGGCCGAAGGTGCCGTCGGGGTCGCGCAGCGGCAGGTCGAGCGCCCACGCCACTGCTACGGAGAGTCCCCCCATCAGGACGGCGAGCGCGACCGCCAATCCATACGCTCGCCTCGTCATAACAGCAAAGGTTACCCAAGCGGCAAACTCGGCCCTACCGGCTTTTGCCGACGGGGTGCGAGTTTGTGATCGGCAAAGTGCCCCGGCCGGCAGCGTTGCTCGTCGCGAGCGTTGTCCGGCGGCATCACTGGTTCCCTCGCAGTTCGCCCACTCGCTGCGCTCGCGCGCTCTCGCATCGGTCACAGGTGCACCGCAAGGCGGAGGAGCGAGGCCTGCG
>DATMEB010000185.1:0-17753 GCA_035557095.1 Nocardioidaceae bacterium
CCGGTGCGCGCGGCCACCTCGATGTTCTTGATCAGCTTGGCGAACAGCTTGCCTCGCCGTGCGTCGACGACGGCCTTCTTGTGCTTCGTGGTCGCCCACTTGGAGTGGCCTGACATGAACGCTGTCCTCCTGTGTGTGTACGACGCCCAGGTGGCCTCAGCCGGCCAGTGACCGCACGACGTCCACGAAGTAGCGGTGGATGCGGTCGTCACCGGTGATCTCTGGATGGAACGACGTCGCGAGCAGGTGGCCGTGGCGGACCGCGACGATCCTACCGAGCGCGGGGCCGGAGGCGACGCGGGCCAGCACGTCGACGTCGGCTCCGACCTTCTCGACCCAGGGCGCGCGGATGAACAGCGCGTGGAAGTACGGCGCGCCCTCAGGCCCGGCGGGCAGGAACTCCGTGCAGTCGACGTCGGCCTCGAACGAGTCGACCTGGCGGCCGAACGCGTTGCGCCGCACGGTCACGTCGAGGCCGCCGAACGTCTCCTGTCCGGTGACGCCGTTCTCGATCCGGTCGGCGAGCATGATCATCCCCGCGCAGGTGCCGAACGCCGGCAGTCCCTCGCGCACGCGCCGACGCAGCGGCTCGAACACCTCGAACGCGACCGCGAGCTTGTGCATGGTGGTGGACTCGCCGCCGGGCATGACGATGCCGTCGAGGCGGTCGAGGTCGCTGGGCCGGCGCACCTTGACCGCGTTCGCCCCGGCACCTTCGAGCATGCGCAGGTGCTCGCGCACGTCTCCCTGCAGCGCGAGCACGCCGATCGTCGGTGGTGAGGTCACCGTCCCATCCTAGGAGAGCGACCCCAGGAGGCCGACCGACGCTGTGCCCGTGCGGGGGCGAACGCGGTGCCCGATGATGCCCGGTGCTCCTACAGGGGGCGGCGGCGCTGCCAGGTGAGCGTGGTCTCGATGCGGCCCTCGTCGAACACCGCGGAGAGGCCGTGCCGGCCCAGCGTCTGCAGCACCAGCCGCAGCAGGTCGTCGCCGACCGCCACGTTGGCGGTGTCGCCGTGCCACAGGTTGAGCTCGAGCATGCCGTGGTCGACCGCGTGCCAGACGTCGGTGTGGGTGAAGAAGAGCACACCCGCGGCCCGCTCCCCCGCCTCGTCGATGCGGGTGAGCGCGGCAGTGGCATCCCAGTGGTCGTTGCACGCACGCAGCACCACCACGCCCTGCGACTCCAGCTCGGCGAAGGCGTCCTCGAGCCGGTCGACGTCGGTGGTCTCCGGCCAGGTGTCCTGTTCGTCCAGCAGCGCCGCGATCTCGCCGTCTGTCACCGCGGCCGCCATGGTCTCGGCGTCGTCACCGCGCGAGAGGTCCTCCCGCGCGGCCTCGAGCACCTCGTCGCGCACGGTCGCGTCGTCGTGGTAGCCCGAGCGCACCTGGACACGGGCGAACGCGCGAAGACGTTCGATCGGACCCGGGCCGTCCGCGCTCACTCGGGGTTCACCCCGCGGTCACCAGCCGCGACCGGCGTAGCGCTGCTCCTCCGGCAGGTCCGCGACGTTCAGGCCGACCATCGCCTCGCCGAGCCCACGCGACACCTTGGCGAGTACGTCGGGGTCGTCGTGGAACGTTGTCGCCTTGACGATCGCCTCCGCCCGCCTGGCCGGGTCGCCGGACTTGAAGATGCCAGAGCCGACGAACACGCCCTCGGCACCGAGCTGCATCATCATCGCCGTGTCGGCGGGCGTCGCGATCCCGCCGGCCGTGAACAGCACGACCGGTAGCTTGCCGGCCTCTGCGACCTCCTTGACGAGGTCGTGCGGCGCCCGCAGCTCCTTGGCCGCCGCGAACATCTCGGTCTCGTCCATCGTCGACAGCCGGCGGATCTCGGCCCGGATCTGGCGCATGTGCCGGGTGGCCTCGACGACGTTGCCGGTGCCGGCCTCGCCCTTGGAACGGATCATCGCCGCGCCCTCGGAGATGCGGCGCAGGGCCTCACCGAGGTTGGTCGCGCCGCAGACGAACGGCACCGTGAACTGCCACTTGTCGATGTGGTTGGCCTCGTCGGCCGGGGTGAGAACCTCCGACTCGTCCACGTAGTCGACGCCGACGGCCTGCAGCACCTGCGCCTCGGCGAAGTGCCCGATGCGGGCCTTGGCCATGACGGGGATCGACACCGCCTCGATGATCCCGTCGATCATGTCGGGGTCGCTCATCCGCGCGACGCCGCCCTGTACCCGGATGTCCGCGGGCACGCGTTCGAGGGCCATCACCGCGACCGCTCCGGCATCCTCGGCGATCCTGGCCTGCTCGGCGGTGACGACGTCCATGATGACGCCGCCCTTGAGCATCTCGGCCATGCCGCGCTTGACGTGGGCGGTGCCCCTCTCAGGGGCGGTGTGCGATGCGTTGTCGGTCACAGTCAACCTCGGTCAGATGCGTGGTGGGGGTTGTGGGGGAACTGCCCCATCGTAGTCGGCGACCTCCGCCCCGCCCCACCGCGGGCCGTCACGGCAGCGCGGGCGGCCAGCTGTCGTCCATCTCCACCATCATCGGCATCCGCGCATGCCCGGCCAGCCCGAACCAGCGCACCGCGCGGTTGCGCCGCAGGTGCAGCGCCGAGGCCACGACGTCGTTGTGGAAGCGCCGGGCCAGCTCGACCTTGCGGCAGGCGTTGCCGAGCTCGGCCAGCAGGTCCCACACGTCGGGGTGCCGCTGCATGCGGGAGATCTCGGCCTCGTCCCCGAGCGAGGCCACCAGGGCGCGGCTCAGGTCGGACTCCGCCACCTCGCGGTCCGGCTCGTCGCTGGCCCGGGCCTGGTGGGCGGCGTCCAGCAGCAGCAGTGAGCGCGCAGGGTCCAGCAGGCCGGTCGCGGCGAGCTCCAGCGTCGCACCGGACCGGTGCATGAGCTGGGCCTCCAGGCCGGCGCGCGCGCTGTCGACCCGGTGGTGCAGGCGGTCGACCCGGCCGGCGGTCCACGACAGCAGAACCGCCGAGAGCACCACCAGCACCGCGGCGATCGCGACCCACTCCATCAGCGCTCCTCGCCGACCCTGCCCGCACCCGCGGCGACGGTCTCGTACACCCGCACGACGTCGAGGCACAGCACCGACCAGTCGTAACGGCGTACAGCCACCGACGCGGCCTTGCGCAGCATCCCCCGGCGTACCTCGTCGTCGAGCAGCTCGACGGCGGCGTCCACCAGGGCGCCGGAGTCGCCGACCGGGAACAGCGTGCCGAGCTGGCCGTACTCCACGACGCGCCGGAACGCGGCCAGGTCGCTGGCGAGCACCGGGGCGCCGGCGGCCATGGCCTCGACCAGGATGATCCCGAAGCTCTCCCCGCCGGTGTTGGGCGCGACATAGAGGTCGGCCGAGGCGAGCAGCTCGGCCCTGGTCTGCTCGTCGACGAGTCCCAGGAACGTGACCGAGTCGCGGTAGTCGCGGGGGACGCTCTTGCGGGCGGCGTCGATGTCGCCGCGGCCGGCGACGTAGAGATGCACGCCCGGATGCGCCCGCACGATCGCGGGCATCGCGCCGAGCAGGATCTCCAGTCCCTTCCGGGGCTCGTCGAGGCGGCCGAGGAAGACCATCGTGCCGCCCGGCCGGGCGAAGCGGGGCGAGCGCGGCGTGTCACTGAACCGATCGACGTAGAGCCCGTTCGGGATCACGACCGGCTCGCCGCCGAAGTGCTGCACCAGCGTGGACCGGGCGTGCTCGGAGACCGCGATCCGCCCGGCGATCTTCTCCATCGACGGGCGCAGGATCGACGCGGCCGCCGACATCGCGCGCGAGCGGGTCATCGAGGTGTGGAACGTGCCGACGATCGGCCCGCGCGCCGCCCAGAGCGCCAGCAGCGACACGCTGGGCACGGCGGGCTCGTGGATGTGCAGCACGTCGAACCCGCCCTCGGAGAGCCAGCGGCGTACGCGCGCGTTGGACACCGGGCCGAACGCCAGCCGTGCCACCGAGCCGTTGTACGGCACCGGCACCGCGCGTCCCGCCGGCACGACGTAGCCGGGCAGCGTCACGTCGTCGTCGGTGGGCGCCAGCACCGACACGTCGTGCCCATGGTCGACCAGTGCCTCGGCCAGGTCGCGGACGTGGTTTTGCACCCCCCCGGGCACGTCGAGGGAGTACGGGCAGACCAGTCCGACCTTCATCGGTGCAATCTCACCGCACATCCAGGTCGTCGACGAACACTTTCTGCAACATGTGCCAGTCCTGCGGGTTTGCGCGGATGCCCGTGGTGAACGCGTCGGCGACCGCCTGCGTCATCGCCCGCACCCCGCCGGCACCGGGCTGCGGCGGCACCGGCTCGTGGAAGGTGATGTGCAGCCGCGGTCCGTCGTAGGCCAGTGTCGCCGGCACGAGCGGGGCTCCCGTCGTCCTCGCCACCATGGCCGGACCCGCGGGCAGCCGGGCCCGGTGACCGAGCAGGTCCACCTCGACGCCGCTCGCGGAGAGGTCCCGGTCGGCGACCAGGCATACCAGCCGCCCTGCGCGGGCCCGGTCGACCAGCGTGCGCACCGGCGACCCGTCGCCGCCGGTCAGCGGCAGCACCTCCATGCCCAGACTCTCCCGGTAGGCCACGAACCGGCGGAACAGCCGCTCCGGCTCCAGCCGCTCTGCGACGGTGGTCAGCGGCATCCCGGTCAGGCAGGCCCATGCCCCGGCCAGGTCCCAGTTGGCGAGGTGCGGCAGCGGCACCACCACGCCCCGGCCGCGGGCGTGGGTCTCGCGCAGGAGGTGCTCGTCGTGCACCACGATCCGCTCCAGCACCTGCTCGCGCGACCACACCGGCAGGCGGAAGGTCTCGCACCAGTAGCGCAGGTAGGACCGCATGGCCGCCCGCGTCAGGTCGTCGACCTCGGCGTCGCCGGCGTCGGGGGAGGCTCGCCGCAGGTTGGCCTGCAACCGGCGTACGCCCGTCCCGCGGCGTCGCCAGATCTGGTCGGCCAGGCGGGCGAACGCCCCTTGCGCCACCGGCTCCGGCACTCGCCTCGTCACCGCCCACCCCAGGCCGTACGCCGCGTCGACAAGCCGGCTGCTCATGCCTGCAGCGCCTGTCGGCGTACGCCCACCATGCGCTGCACGACGGTGACGGTGCTGGCCACGGCCAGCAGCCCCATCGCGGCCACCAGCAGCGGGAGGAAGTCGAGCGCGTCGGCGAAGAACGTCGCGACCAGGATCACTACGAGCCGGTCGGCCCGCTCGGCGATCCCGCCCTTGGCCTGCATGCCGAGGGACTCGGCACGCGCCCGGACGTACGACGTGAGGTTGCCCATCACCAGGCAGTACAGCGCCAGGGCCGCCAGCCAGAGCGCGTCTCCGCCGCCGGCGAACCAGAGCACCAGTCCGGCGAACACCGCGGCGTCACCGATCCGGTCCAGCGTGGAGTCGAGGAAGGCCCCCCACGACGAGGTCCGCCCCGACAGCCGCGCCATCTGGCCGTCGACCATGTCGGAGAACACGAACACGGTGACCACCACCACGCCGATCGCGAGCTCGCCGCGTGGGAAGAAGACCAGTGCCCCGGCCGACACCCCCAGCGTGCCCACCAACGTGACCGCGTCCGGACTGACGCCGAGCCGCAGCAGCAGCTGGGCAACCGGCGCCATCAGCCGCGCCCAGTACGCGCGGAACCGTTCGAGCATGAGCAGGCGGCTTCCCGGCCGGAGACAGGTCCGCCCGATGGTACCGACGGGGCGCCGCCGACTCTTGTGCCCCGGTGGCGGCCGGGTGAAAGGTGGGGTCACGACGCTCGCGTCGGAGCGCCGGTGAACGCAGGAGGCAGCAAGATGGCAGACAAATCCCACCCCGTTACCGGAGCCGCCGGAGATGCGCCGGCGGCCGACCGGCCCGATGTCGTCCGAAACGTCGTGCTGGTCGGCCCGTCGGGTTCCGGTAAGACGATGCTGGTCGAGGCCCTGCTGGTGGCGACCGGCGTACTGACACGGCGAGGCAGCGTCGAGGACGGCACGACGGTCTGCGACTTCGAGGAGGTCGAGCACCGGCAGGAGCGGTCGGCCGGGCTCGCGGTCGCCCCGCTGGTGCACGAGGGCATCAAGGTCAACCTGCTCGACGCCCCCGGCTACGCCGACTACGTCGGCGAGCTGCGCGCGGGCCTGCGGGCGGCCGACTGCGCACTGTTCGTGATCGCGGCCAACGAGGGCGTCGACGCCGCGACCCGCGCGCTCTGGCAGGAGTGCGCGTCGGTCAGCATGCCCCGGGCCGTCGTGATCACCAAGCTCGACCACGCCCGGGCGGACTACGCCGGCGTGCTCGCGCAGGCCCAGGAGTCGTTCGGCGACAAGGTGCTCCCCCTGTACCTCCCACTGGGTGGCCAGAGCCTTGCCGGGATGATCTCGCAGAACATCGTCACCTACGACGCGGGCCAGCCGAGCGTTCGCCGGCCCAGCGAGGACGAGGCGCTCGAGATCGAGGCGGCGCGCGGGTCGCTGATCGAGGGCGTGATCGAGGAGTCCGAGGACGAGACGCTGATGGACCGCTACATGAGCGGCGAGGACATCGACCCCAAGCTGCTCATCGACGACCTCGAGACCGCGGTCGCGCGGTCGTCGTTCTTCCCCGTCGTGCCCGTGTGCTCCGGCACCGGGGTCGGCACGCACGAGCTGCTGGAGATCATGACCAGCGCCTTCCCGTCGCCGCCCGAGCACCACTTCCCGCCGGTGTTCACCACGGTGGGCAAGGCCGTCGACGGGCTGGCCTGCGACCCCGACGGCCCCCTGCTCGCCGAGGTGGTGAAGACGACCTCCGACCCCTACGTCGGCCGGATCAGCCTGGTCCGCGTGTTCTCCGGCACCCTGCGTCCCGACGCGACCGTGCACGTCTCCGGGCACTCGACCGAGTTCTTCGGCGCCGAGCGCGGGCACGAGGACCACGACGAGGACGAGCGGATCGGCGCGCTGTCGTCGCCGCTCGGACGCGCCCAGCGCACGATGGCCCAGTGCGTCGCCGGCGACATCTGCGCGGTAGCCAAGCTGACCCGCGCCGAGACCGGCGACACCTTGTCCGACAAGGAGAACCCGCTGCTGATGGAGCCGTGGGCGATGCCCGAGCCGCTGCTGCCGGTGGCCGTCGAGGCGCACGCGAAGGCCGACGAGGACAAGCTGTCCCAGGGCCTCACCCGCATCGCGGCGGAGGACCCGACGCTGCGCATCGAGCACAACGCCGAGACCCACCAGATCGTGCTCTGGTGCATGGGCGAGGCGCACGCCGACGTCATGCTGGACCGGCTCGCCAACCGCTACGGCGTGCAGGTCGACAAGGTCGACCTGCGGGTGCCACTGCGCGAGACGTTCTCCCGCCCGGTGAAGGGACACGGCCGGCACGTCAAGCAGTCCGGCGGGCACGGCCAGTACGCCGTGTGCGACATCGAGGTCGCACCACTCGACACCGGCGGCGGGTTCGAGTTCGTCGACAAGGTCGTCGGCGGTTCCGTACCCCGCCAGTTCATCCCGAGCGTGGAGAAGGGGCTGCGTGCACAGCTCGAGCGCGGGCTGCTCGGCGGCTACCCCGTCGTCGACCTGCAGGTGACGCTGGTCGACGGCAAGGCGCACAGCGTCGACTCCTCGGACATGGCCTTCCAGACCGCGGGCTCGCTCGCGCTGCGCGACGCCGCGGAGAAGGGCGAGGTCTCGCTGCTCGAGCCGTACGACGAGGTGCAGGTGCTGGTCGACGACGACTACGTCGGCGCGGCGATGGGCGACCTCTCCAGCCGGCGCGCCCGCGTACTCGGCACCGAGGCCGTCGGCACCGGTCGCACCATGATCAAGGCGGAGGTCCCGCAGACCGAGATCGTGCGCTACGCCACCGACCTGCGCTCGATCAGCCACGGCACCGGCACGTTCAGCCGAACCTTCCGGCGCTACGAGCCGATGCCGCACAGCCTCGCCGCCAAGGTGAAGGGCACAGCGGACTGACACAGCCGACTGAGACAAGGGCGGCGGGGATCGGCGGTATAGCCTCCGGGGATGCGACGTTCCCGGGGGCTGGTCCTCGCACTGATGTGGATCACGCTGACCGCATGCACCGGTGACGGGTCGGGTGCCGAGCAGTCGGCCGCCGCGCCGCCGCAGCGCACCGGTGAGGTCGTCCGCGTCGACGCATGCGACCTCGCCGGACCCCGGCAGCTGCGCCGCGCCCTGGGCGAGCCGGTGCGGGTCGTCGGCCGCGAGCTCGACCCGCCGACGCTGCCGACCGAGACCTGCCAGTGGGGGCGCGAGTTCGCGGTCGCCCTGGTCGAGGTGCAGCTCACCCCGGGTCCGGTGGCCCTCGAGACGTTCGAGGCGGCGTTCGGTGCGGCCGCCGGTGACGACCCGCGCGCCGTCGACGTCGGCGAGGCGGCGTACGCCCGCGAAGGGCTCACCACGCGCACGCTGCAGGTCTTCGCCAACGGCGTGGTGCTCTCCCTCGAGGCCGACGACGCCCCCGGCAACCGGCTGCCGCGCGGCGCGCTCACCGACATCGCCGACGCGACGCTGGCCGACCTGCCGGGCAACCCCGAGCTCGCGGACTCCCGCCCGCGCCGGCCGTGCGCACGCGTCGACGAGCGCGCCGTCGCCGCGGCGATGGGTACCGGCGTACGGCTGCGCAGCGCACACGTCGCCGGCCGGCCGGCCGACCCCGACAGTGCGGCGATGTGCTCGTGGGCCGGGCTGCCCGGCAACGTCGTGGTCACCATGCGCACCGATCCGGTGCAGGTGACAAACTTCCGCGCCAACCTCAGCCCCCGCGTCTACCAACGGGTGCCGGGGATCCCTGCCGAGGCGTGGTCGCAGGACAACCACGCCGGCGACCTGCTGCTGTTCGTCGGCGACGCGCTGGTCGAGGTCACGACGCTGCCCGGCGAAGGGTTCTCGTCGCCGGACGTCGCCACCACGCGAGGTGAGCTGCGGCTGGCCCGCGAGCTGGCGCGCACCTTCGGCTAGTCGCCTGGCTGCTCACCGGGCTACTCGCTGGGCCAGGCCTTCGTGATCAGCGCCCGGGTCTCGGCCAGCAGCTGCGGGATCACCTTGGTCTGCGCGAGTACGGCGATGAAGTTGGCGTCGCCGCCCCAGCGCGGCACGACATGCTGGTGCAGGTGCTCCGACAACGAGCCGCCGGCCACGCCGCCGAGGTTCAGCCCGACGTTGAACCCGTGCGGCTGCGATGCGGTCTTGATGGCCCGGACGGCGTCGCGCGTCATCGTGGTCAGCTCGACGAGCTCGGCCTCGGTGAGGTCCTCCAGGTCGGCGACGTGCCGGTACGGCATCACCATCAGGTGTCCGGGGTTGTACGGGTGGAGGTTGAGTACGGCGTACACGTGCTCGCCGCGCGCGAGCAACAGCCCGTCCTCGTCGCTCATCGACGGGACGCGGCAGAACGGGCAGCCCAGCTCCTCCGTGCCACCGGCCTCGGCCGCCTCGACGATGTAGGCCATCCGGTGCGGGGTCCACAACCGCGCCAGCGCATCCGTGACCGCCACCCCGTCCTGCGGCACCAGCTCCGGCCGGTCGCCGTCGTCGGGCTTGTCGGTCATACCTGGGTCCGTTGCTGCACCGCGTCGATGATCCGGGTGATCGCCTCGGCGACGGGCACTTCGTTGTCCTGCTCGCCGCTGCGGAAGCGGAACGACACGGCGCCCCCCTCCACGTCGCGGTCGCCGGCGATCAGCATGAACGGCACCTTCTGCGTCTGCGCGGTGCGGATCTTCTTCTGCATGCGGTCGTCACCGGCGTCGACCTCGACCCGGATCCCGCGAGCCCGGAGCTGCGCCGCGACGTCGCGCAGGTATTCCTCGTGCCGTTGGGCGATCGGGATCGCGACCACCTGCACCGGCGCCAGCCACGGTGGGAACGCGCCCGCGTAGTGCTCGGTGAGCACGGCGAGGAAGCGCTCGATCGAGCCGAACAGCGCACGGTGGATCATCACCGGCCGCTGCCGGGAGCCGTCGGCGGCGGTGTACTCCAGCCCGAACCGCTCCGGCATGTTGAAGTCGAGCTGGATCGTCGACATCTGCCAGGTACGCCCGATCGCGTCCCGCGCCTGCACCGAGATCTTGGGACCGTAGAACGCCGCGCCGCCCGGGTCGGGGACGAGCTCCAGACCCGACTCCTTTCCGACCTCGTCCAGCGTGCGGGTCGCCTCGTCCCACAGGTCGTCCTCGCCGACGAACTTCTCGGGGTCCTTGGTCGACAGCTCGAGGTAGAAGTCGTCGAGGCCGTAGTCCTTGAGCAGCTCGAGCACGAACGAGAGCGTCTGGCGCAGCTCGTCCTTCATCTGGTCGCGGCTGCAGTACAGGTGCGCGTCGTCCTGGGTCATGCCCCGGACCCGGGTGAGCCCGTGCACCACACCGGACTTCTCGTAGCGGTAGACCGAGCCGAACTCGAACATCCGCAGCGGCAGCTCGCGGTAGGACCGGCCGCGGGCGGCGAAGATCAGGCAGTGGAACGGGCAGTTCATGGGTTTGAGGTAGTAGTCCTGACCCGGTTTGCGGACCGAGCCAGAGGAGTCCCGTTCTTCGTCCAGGTGCATCGGCGGGTACATACCGTCGGCGTACCAGTCGAGGTGCCCCGAGGTCTCGAACAGCGCGGACTTGGTGATGTGCGGGCTGTACACGAACTCGTAGCCGAACTCCTCGTGCCGGCGCCGCGAGTAGTCCTCCATGACGCGACGCAGCACACCGCCTTTGGGATGGAACACCGCCAGGCCGGACCCGATCTCGTCGGGGAAGCTGAACAGGTCGAGCTCGGCGCCCAGACGGCGGTGGTCGCGGCGCGCGGCCTCCTCCAGGTGATGCAGGTGCGCGTCGAGTGCGTCCTTGCTCTCCCAGGCCGTGCCGTAGATGCGCTGCAGCTGCGGGTTCTTCTCACTCCCCCGCCAGTACGCCGCGGCCGAGCGCATCAGCTTGAACGCCGGGATGCGCTTGGTGGTCGGGAGATGCGGCCCCCGGCACAGGTCCTTCCAGGCCAGCGAGCCGTCGCGCTTGAGGTTGTCGTAGATCGTCAGCCCGCCGGAGCCGACCTCGACACCGGCGCCCTCGGCCTGGTCGGCGTCGTCGGAGCCCTTGAGGTCGATCAGCTCGAGCTTGTACGGCTCGTCGGCGAGCTCGGATCGCGCCTCCTCGTCCGAGACCTCGCGCCGGGAGAACCGCTGGCCCTCCTTGACGATCTTGCGCATCCGCGACTCGATCTTCTCGATGTCGTCGGGATGGAACGGCTGCGCGACGTCGAAGTCGTAGTAGAAGCCGTTCTCGATCGGAGGGCCGATCCCCAGCCTGGCGTCGGGGAACAGCTGCTGCACCGCCTGCGCCAGCACGTGCGCCGTGGAGTGCCGGAGGATCGCGCGGCCGTCCTCGGAGCCGATGCGCACGCCCTCGACCTCGTCGGAGTCGACCAGCTCGCGGGACAGGTCACTCAGGTCCCCGCGGACACGGGCGGCGATGACCTCGGGCTCGTCGGCGAACAGCTCCCAGACCCGCGTGCCCTCGGTCACCGCTCGTTCGGCTCGCTTGTCCGCGTCGAACACGGTGACGGCGATGTCGGGCACGGTGACTCCTCGCTGGCAGCGTCCTTCGGTTCCCCGCGATCGTATCCAGGACGGCGCGGCGGGGCTGAACCGATTACTGCTCCGCGAGCGCGTTCTCCTCGCGGAGCACACGCCACCGTTGCATCATCGCGTCCATCTCCTGCTGCATGAACGCGAAGAACTCGCGGGTCTCGTGCAGCCGGCGCGCGCCGGGGGTGTCCGCGCCGACCAGCTCGATGGCCTCGTCGATGCCGACCAGGAAGCGCTCGAGCATCGGCACCCGTGCGGCCATGATCGCGCTCCACACGTCGTCGTCGTACACGCGGTAGAGATCGCTGCGCATGCCCGGCTCGCGCTCCCGGAAGAGCAGGCGCGCGTCGAGGAGGTAGCGCACCGCCCCGGAGATCGCCGCCGGGCTGACGCGCAGCCCCTCGGCGAGCTGGGTCGCGGTGTAGCGGTCGGAGTCCTCGGCGAGGACGTAGGCGAAGACCCGGGCCGCCATGCGTGGGACACCCGACATCTCCAGCGTGTGGGCGAACCGCTCCACCGCTCTCAGCAGGTCTTCGTCGGCCATGCACCCATCATAAGCATCAAATGATTCACAAGTTACTGAATCCTGTGTAACTCTTGGAGCATGACCACTGCACTGTCGATCTCGGGGCTGCACAAGTCATTCGGCCCCACCCACGCCCTCGACGGCCTGGACCTCGAGGTCCGCACCGGCGAGGTGCACGGCTTCCTCGGCCCCAACGGTGCGGGGAAGTCCACGACGATCCGGGTTCTCCTCGGCCTGCTGCGCGCCGACTCGGGAACCGTGGACCTGCTCGGCGGCGACCCCTGGCGCGATGCGGCGGCGCTGCACCGCAGGCTCGCCTACGTGCCCGGCGACGTCTCGCTGTGGCCCAACCTGACCGGCGGCGAGGTCATCGACCTGCTCGGCCGGCTTCGCGGCGGCATCGACCCGCGGCGCCGCGCCGACCTGCTCGAGCGCTTCGAGCTCGACCCGACCAAGAAGGGCCGGTCGTACTCCAAGGGCAACCGGCAGAAGGTCGCCCTCGTCGCGGCCCTGTCCTCCGACGCCGAGCTGCTGCTACTCGACGAGCCGACGTCTGGTCTCGACCCGCTGATGGAGGCGGTGTTCCAGGAGTGCATCCACGAGGTCAAGGCCGAGGGGCGCACCGTCCTGCTCTCCAGCCACATCATGGCCGAGGTCGAGGCGCTCGGTGACCGCGTGAGCATCATCCGCTCCGGCCGGATCGTGCAGTCGGGCACGCTGTCCGACCTGCGGCACCTCACCCGTACGACCGTGATCGCCGAGACCGCCCGGCAGGCCGACGGCCTGGCGGCCGTACCGGGTGTGCTCGACCCGCAGTTCACCGACGGCCGGGTGTCGTTCCAGGTCGAGTCCGACCACCTCGACGACGCCATCAGGCACCTGTCCGAGCTCGGGATCCGCTCGCTGGTCAGCCACCCGCCGACGCTGGAGGAGCTCTTCCTGCGTCAGTACGGCGACGAGGTCGCCGCGCACGAGCCGGTCTCGCGATGAGAAGCCCAGTGAGCACCTACACCGGCACCTGGCCGCTCGTTCGCCTCATGCTGCGCCGCGACCGTGTGCGTCTGCCCGTGTGGCTGCTGGCCATCCTCGGAGTCGTCTACAGCTCGGCCGAGGCCGTCCAGGGGATGTACGGCACCCCGGAGAAGCTCGACGTCTACGCGCAGACCATGACCAACAGCGCGGCCGTGATCGTGATGAGCGGACCGCCGACGGCGTTGCACACGCTGGGCGGCGTCACCGTGTACGAGATCAACACCACCGCCTTGGTGGCCGTGGCACTGATGGCGATCTTCCTGGTCGTACGCCACACCCGCACCGAGGAGGAGGCCGGGCGCACGGAGCTGCTGCGGTCCACGGTCGTGGGTCGGCACGCCCCCACCACCGCGGCGCTGATCGTGGTGGGCGGCGCCACCGTCGTCGTGGCCGCCGGGATCTCGGCGATCATGCTCGGTCTCGGGCTGCCGGCGACGGGATCGCTCGCGTACGGCGCCTCGATCGCCGCGTTCGGCCTTGCGTTCACCGCCCTCGGCGCCTGCGCCGCCCAGGCCACCGCACACGCCCGCGGTGCCATCGGGATGGCCGCCGCCTTCCTCGGCATCGCCTACGCGCTGCGCGCCGTCGGCGATGTGGGCACGCCGGCGCTGAGCTGGCTCTCGCCGATGGGCTGGGTGCAGGCGGTGCGGCCCTTCGGCGACGAGCGCTGGTGGCCGATCCTGCTGTTGCTCGTGTTCGCGACCGGGATGTTCGCCGTTGCGGCCGTCCTGACGGCTCATCGCGACGTGGGCTCCGGGCTGCTCGCCGCGCGGGCCGGTCCCGAGGCGGCAGCACCGCGGCTGGGCACCGCGACGGGACTGGCGGTCCGGCTGCAGCGCGGGTCGCTGGTCGGCTGGACCGTCGGGATGTTCCTCGGCGGGATCGCGTTCGGCTCGCTCAGCAAAGAGGTGTCGGGGATGGCCGACCTCAACGAGGACTTCGCCACCGCGCTCGCGGGGATGAGTGGAGGTCTCGTGGACGCCTTCCGGGCCACCATGCTGCTGATCCTCGCCCTGGTGGCCGCCGGCTTCACCGTCTCGTCGGTGCAGCGGATACGCAGCGAGGAGACCAGTGGGCGGGTCGAACCGTTGCTGGCCACCGGGCTGTCGCGTACCCGCTGGCTCGCGGGCAGCCTGTCGGTGACCTTCGTCGGCACGCTGCTGGTGATCGGGGCCGGCGGCCTGGGGATGGGCCTGGCGGACGCGGTCGTGCAGGGCGAGGCCGGTCAGGCCCCGCGGCTGCTGGTGGCGTCGTTGGCGTACGCCCCGGCAGCCTTCGCGCTGGCGGGTCTCGGCGTGCTGCTCGTCGGGTGGGCGCCACGTGCGGTCGCCGTGGTCTGGGGGCTGCTGGCGTTCTGCGTCGTGGTCGGCTGGCTGGGCACCGTGCTCGACTTCCCGCAGTGGGTCACCGAAATGTCACCGTATTCGCACGTTCCGCAGGTACCCGCCGAGCCGATGGCATGGGCCCCGCTGTTTGCCCTGGTGGTCTTTACTGTGGCGTCGGTCACCGTGGGTGCAACAAAGTTGGCGAAACGTGACATCGCGTAATCGGGGGTGGGCGATACTGGGTTCGAACCAGTGACCTCCTCGGTGTGAACGAGGCGCTCTACCACTGAGCCAATCGCCCGCAGGGTCCTGCGGTGGACGCGGGGAAAAACCCTAGCGCATCACCTCGACCACGCGGGAATCAGGAGCATGATGGGACCCGGTGCAAACTCACCGTGCTTGAGGCATAACACTGGGTGACAGAGAATCGTTGAAGATGTCGAAGCATGCTCCGAGCCGTTCCGTTCAGGGGTGTGGGGTCAACACAGAAGGGGCCCACAATGGAACCGACCTCCTGGGTTGTCAGTCGCAACCTGGCGCTCGAGCTGATCGACGTGACCGGTGAAGCGTCCCGGTTGGACGGAGAGCTCGAGTACAACGCCGCCGACCCCTTCGCGGTCACCGCGGTCTTCCGTGCCGGCGAGACGCCCATCCGCTGGGTGTTCGCCCGCGACCTGCTCGCCGAGGGCATCTTCAGCCCGGTGGGCGAGGGCGACGTGCACGTGTGGCCGTGCCTCGACATCCGGGGGAACGCGGTGGTGATCCTGGAGCTCACCTCGCCGTACGGCGAGGCGCTGCTGCAGGCATCGTCCAGCGACGTCAACGACTTCCTCCAGCACACGTTCGACATGGTGCCCCGCGGCACCGAGGACGGGCAGCTCGACATCGACGACACCGTGCGACAGCTCCTGGCGCAGAGCGCCTGGGGCGTCGAGGGACAGCACCGGCGCGACACCGCGGGCTAGTCTGAGGCGGTAGCCGTAGCACCGCCGCAGAAAGAGCCCACGTGATCTTCAGTCACGACACCGAGCACTCGCTGCTCTGCGTGGTCGACTTCGTCAACAGCGCGCCCCGCAGCGACAGCGCGGAGACCCTGGGCGACGTGGCGTCGCTGCAGCGCTTCGTCATCACGCACCGGGTGAGTGAGGTCGGCCCTCTCGAGGAGGACGACGTGGCCGCCGTGCATGGCCTGCGAGACCGGATCCGGCACATCTTCACCGCAACCGAGGATGACGAGGCCGCCGAGGCCGTCAACGGCATCATCGCGGAGTCGCCGGTCACCCCGCGGCTCGCCCACCATGACGGCTACGACTGGCACATGCACTACTTCACGCCCGGCGCACGGCTGGCCGAGCACCTCGCGGTCGACTGCGGCATCGCGCTCGGGCACGTGATCGCCGCGGGCGAGCGCGACCGGCTGCGGGTCTGCGAGGCACCCGACTGCGAGCAGGTGCTGGTAGACCTGTCGCGCAACCGCTCCAAGCGTTACTGCGACGCGCGTACCTGCGGCAACCGGCTGCACGTCGCGGCCTACCGCGAGCGCCGGCGGGCCGCCCTCGGCTAGGGCGTGTTCACCAACAGGCCCTAGGGGTCGACGTCGGCCGCGGAGTGCTTCTGCCACGCGGCCATGACGTCGCGGGTCACCGGCCCGGGCGCCTCGAGGGCGCGACCGTCGCAGTCGTGCACCGCCTGCACGTCGCGGGTGGTGGAGGCCAGGAAGATCTCGTCGGCCCGCTCGAGCACGTCGACCGGCTCGTCGCGCTCCACCGCGCCGTACCACTCCAGCACCAGGGCGCGGGTGATCCCGGCCAGGCAGCCGGACCCGAGGCTCGGCGTACGCAGCTCACCGTCGAGTACGTAGAAGACGTTCGAGCCCGTGCCCTCGCACAGGTTGCCCACGGTGTTGGCGAAGATCGCCTCGGTGCCACCGCGCTCGCCGGCGTACGCGAGCGCGATCACGTTCTCGGCGTACGACGTGGTCTTGAGCCCGGCCACCGCACCTCGCTCGTTGCGCGGCCACGGCACGGTGCTGACCGCGGTGGACGCGGGCCAGGTGTCCAGCGGTCCGGCGACAACCACGAGGGTCGGCGGGCCGTCGCCGCGGCCGGAACCAAGCGGTGAGATGCCGCCGGTCACCGTCATCCGGATGCGTCCGAGCGGCAGGTCCTGGTCACGCAGAACCGCGTCGACCGCCGAGCGCAGCAGGTCGTCGTCGGGGCACGCCAGGCCCAGGCCCTCTGCGGAACGACGGAGCCGGCGCAGGTGCCGGGTCAGCGCGAAGGCCTCCCCGTCGACGACCTTGATCGTCTCGAACACGCCGTCGCCGACGGTCAGGCCGTGGTCGAAGACGGTCAGCACCGGAGCGTCGGACCGGTCCAGGATCTGCCCGTCGACCCACGCCCGCATGTGCTCTCCCTCGGTGTCACGTCGATGGCGGAAAGTGCCTCGTCCACCCTAGGGCACGCCCGCCCGCCCCCATTTTTGTGCGCGGCCACCGATCGGCTAGAGTTCTTCATCGCACCACGGCGTGCAATGCGTGGTCGCGTGCGGACGTGGCTCAGCTGGTAGAGCATCACCTTGCCAAGGTGAGGGTCGCGGGTTCGAATCCCGTCGTCCGCTCGGATCGGGTCCCAGCAGGCCTGTCCTGGTGGAGTGGCCGAGAGGCGAGGCAACGGCCTGCAAAGCCGTCTACACGGGTTCAAATCCCGTCTCCACCTCGGAGCACAGCTCGATCGAGCACAACAGCAAGACGCGGGCGATTGGCGCAGCGGTAGCGCGCTTCCTTGACACGGAAGAGGTCACTGGTTCAAACCCAGTATCGCCCACCCACGTTCTTCCTGGTCGCCCTCAGACGGCCGGCGACCGTGCCGAACGCTCCCTTGCCTCAGGCGCTCGCCCGGCCGCGGTGGTGTCCGACCGCTGCGAGGACGGTGAGTACGAGCCCGACCATGAAGACGAGTCCGCCGAGCAGCCACCAGATGAGCACGGCGTTGAACCCATCGGTGTGCTCCGGGAAGCCCAGCGCCGGGGCGGTGAGGCGCTGAAGGAGCGTCATGACGGCGCCGAAGGTCAGGCCGCCGATCATGAACCAGCGCGGTTGAGCGACTTTCCGCATGAGTACCGATGAGTTCGGCAACGGGCGGCGGTCATTGGTGGTGACATGGTTCGAAACATCGGAGGGAGCAACCATGCCCAAACCCCAGATCACGCCGCCGGGCGGCCCGTGCTGGATCGACCTGATGACCTCGGACACCGAGCGCAGCCGCGGCTTCTACCAGCGGCTGTTCGGCTGGGACGCAGACGAGCCCGACCCGGAGTTCGGCGGCTACTTCAACTTCACCAAGGGCGGCGCCCCG
>DATMEB010000186.1:0-11745 GCA_035557095.1 Nocardioidaceae bacterium
AGCTCCTCGAGCAGCTTGCGCGCCTCGTCGGCGGTCCGCGACACCTCGGCGCGGGCCTGCCGCAGCGCGTCGTGCTCGCGCAGCAGCGCGAGGGCCTCGGCGTGCCGGGAGTCGTCGCTCAGGTCGCTGTCGAGCAGCTCGAGCAGCCGCGCGTCCCGCGGGTCGCTCGACGTACGCGCGATCAGCACCGGCAGGGTGGGTACCCCCTCGCGCAGGTCGGTGCCCGCGGTCTTGCCGGACTCACCGGTCTCGCTGGCGATGTCGATGACGTCGTCGGACAGCTGGAACGCGGAGCCGATCCGCTCCCCGAACTCGGTCAGCAGGGTCTCGACCCGCTCGCCGGCGCCGGACATCATCGCGCCGTAGCGCGCGGAGGTGGAGATCAGGGAGCCGGTCTTGTCGGCCACGACCCGCAGATAGTGCTGCAGCGGGTCCTCGCCGCCCTGCGGGCCGACGGTCTCGCGGATCTGGCCCTCGACCAGCCGCGCGAACGTGCGCGCCTGGATCCGCACCGCGTCGGGGCCGAGGTCGGCGATCACCTCCGAGGCCTGCGCGAACAGGAAGTCACCGGTGAGGATCGCCACGCTGTTGTCCCAGCGGGCGTTGGCGCTCTTGGCGCCCCGGCGCAGGTCGGCCTCGTCCATCACGTCGTCGTGGTACAGCGAGGCCAGATGGGTCAGCTCGACGCCGACCGCGGAGGTGACCACGCCCAGCGCGTTCGCGTCACCGAACTCGGCGGCGACCAACACCAGCATCGGCCGGAAGCGCTTGCCGCCGGCGTTCATCAGGTGCCTCGACGCTTCCGCGACGAACGGCGCATCGCTCTCGACCGCCGCGCCCAGCCGTTGCTCGACGTCCTGCAAGCCCGCGCGTACGCGGGCCTCCATGGCGGAGTCCACGAAGCGCAGTCCGAGGCTGTCGGTGCTCACGAATGCTCCAGGTCGGCAGGGGGTCGGTTCAGCAGTGTGGGTCGGGGCGACGGGGTCAGAGGGTCAGGTCAGCGCAGGAACGACCCCGCGTCGCGGGCGAGGTCGAGCACGGGGTCGGGCATGACACCGAGTACGACCGTAGCGGCCACCCCGATGCCGATGACAGCCACGGTCAGCGCGCTGGGCATCGCCACCGCCGGGCCGTCCCCGACGGGGTCGGAGAAGAACATCAGCACGATCACCCGGATGTAGACGAATGCGGTGATGACGCTGGCCATCACGGCGACGATCACGAGTGCCTGCGCACCGCCGGCCCAGGCCGAGGTGAACACCGCCCACTTGCCAGTGAAGCCGCTGGTCAGCGGCAGCCCGAGCAGGGCCAGCATGAACAGCGCGAACACCCCGGCCACGAGCGGCGACCGCTTGCCGAGCCCGGCCCAGCGGGACAGGTGGGTCGCCTCACCGGAGGAGTCGCGCACCACCGTCACGACCGCGAACGCGCCGAGCGTGGTGAACCCGTAGGTCACGAGGTAGAACAGCACCGCGGTCAGGCTGGTGATGCTGGTGTCGCCGGGCGTGGCCTCCTGGACGCCGACCATGCCGGTGAGGATGAACCCGGCGTGCGCGATCGAGGAGTACGCCAGCATGCGCTTCACGTCGGTCTGCGTGAGCAGCACGATCGAGCCGACCGCCATCGTCAGGATCGCCACGATCCACATCATCGGCAGCCAGTCCCAGCGAGCGCCGCCCACAGCGACGTAGAACACCCGCAGCAGCGCACCGAACGCGGCGATCTTCGTGCACGCGGCCATGAACCCGGTGATCGGCGTGGGCGCGCCCTGGTAGACGTCGGGCGTCCAGGCGTGGAACGGCGCGGCGCCGATCTTGAACAGCAGTCCGACGGCCATCAGCCCGATGCCGGCCAGCAGCAGCCCGCTGGCGCCGATCTGGCTCGCGATCGCGGCGTCGATGCCGGCCATCGTCACGCTGCCGGCGAAGCCGTAGGTCAGCGCGACGCCGTAGAGGAAGAACGCCGAGGAGAACGCGCCGAGCAGGAAGTACTTCATCGCCGCCTCCTGGCTGAGCAGGCGGCGGCGCCGGGCGAGACCGCACAGCAGGTACAGCGGCAGCGACAGCACCTCGAGCGCGACGAACATCGTCAGCAGGTCGTTGGCCGCGGGGAACAGCATCATTCCGCCCACGGCGAACATCATCAGCGGGTAGACCTCGGTGTGCTCGAGCCCGCGGGTGGACGCCTCGCGCTCGGCCTCGGTGCCGGGCAGTGCGGCGGCCTGGCCGGCGAACGCGGTGACGCCGCCCTCGAGGCGGCGCTCGGCCACCATCAGCACGCTGACCAGCGCCAGGATCAGCAGCGTGCCCCAGATGAAGATCGACGGCCCGTCGACCGCGATCGCGCCCTCGGCCTGGATGCCGCCGATGCCCAGACCGTTGCTGGTCGGCTTCAGGTCGAGCGCGACCAGGACAAGCGCGACGAACGCGGCGACCAGACCGACGGCGGCAAGCACGGTCTGCGTCGGGTAGCGCACCCGCCGGGGGGCGAAGGCCTCGATGAGCACGCCGATCGTCGCGACGCCGAACACGATCAGCAGGGACGAGAGCTTGCCGTAGTCGATCGACGGCGCCTCGATCGTGGGCGACTCGATGGTCTGCGCGAACACGGGGCTCGACAGCAGTCCGGTCGACAGGGGGTTCACTGGTCGTTCCCTTCGGCTCCGGCGGTCGCAGGTGCGGTCGGTTGCGGGTCGGTCACGCCGACGTGCTCGAGCGTGGCCTGGACACCGGGGTTGATGACGTCCAGCGCGGGCTTCGGGAAGAACCCGAGTACGACGATCAGCAGCAGCAACGGTGCGAGAGCCACGACCTCGCGGGTGTTCAGGTCAGGTGTCGCCGCGAGCTCCGGGCGAATCGGGCCGGTCATCGTGCGCTGGTACATCAGCAGGATGTACAGCGCGGCGAGCACGATGCCGAAGGTCGCGAACGCCGCCGCCGGGATGGACGCGCTGAACGTGCCGGTGAGCACCAGGAACTCGCTGATGAACGGCGACAGCCCTGGCAGCGACAGGCTCGACAACCCGGCGACCAGGAATACCCCGGCCAGCACCGGCGCCACCTTCTCGATACCGCCGAAGTCGCTGATCCGCTTGGTGCCGTGCCGGCTGATCAGGAACCCGGTCACCAGGAACAGCGCCGCCGTCGACAACCCGTGGTTGAACATGTACAGCGTCGCGCCGGACTGGCCCTGGCTGTTGAACACGAAGATGCCGAGCACGATGAAGCCGAAGTGCGAGATCGAGGTGTAGGCGATCAGCCGGCGCATGTCGTCCTGCGCGATCGCGAGCAGCGCGCCGTACAGGACGCTGAACACCGCGAGCACGACCACCACCGGAGTGGCCCACTGCGACGCCTCCGGGAAGATGCCGAGGCAGAACCGCAGCATGCCGAACGTGCCGATCTTGTCGAGCACGCTGACCAGCAGCACGGAGGTGCCCGGAGTTCCCTCGGAGGCGGCGTCGGGCAGCCAGGTGTGCACCGGCCACATCGGCGCCTTGATCGCGAACGCGATGAAGAACCCGAGGAACAGCAGCCGCTCGGTGTTCTGGTCCATCGGCAGGTTGCTGAGGTCGGACAGCAGGTAGGTCGGCGCACCGGCGTCGGCGGACACGACGTACAGGCCGACCACGGCGGCCAGCATCAGCAGCCCGCCGAACAGGCTGTAGACCAGGAACTTGGTCGCGGCGTACGACCGGCGCGCACCGCCGAAGCCGCCGATCAGGAAGTAGATCGGCACCAGCGTGGCCTCGAACAGCACGTAGAACAGGAACACGTCGGTGGCGGCGAAGACACCGATCGAGAGTCCCTCGAGCACGAGCATCCAGGCGAAGAACGACCGCACGCTCCACCGGCCGCCCTCGGCGTCGTTCCAGGACGCGAGGATCACCACCGGTGTGAGGATCGCGGTGAGCAGCACCATCAGCAGGCCGATGCCGTCGAGCCCGAGTGCGTAGTGGGCCCCGAACAGCGAGATCCACTCGCGGTCCTCGACGAACTGCATCCCGCCGTCGGGGTCGAACTGCACCGCGACGACGACCGTCAGCACGAGCACGAGCAGCGACACCGCCAGCGCGATGGTCTTGTGCAGTGCCTCGCGGCCGGCCCCGGGCCACAGCGCGACGACCAGCGCACCGACGAGCGGCATGGCGCCGAGCACGGTCAACCACGGGAACGTCACGACGCCTCCACATTCTCAGTCATCGGACAGGTCGCGGCCACCCTGCCTGCATCACTACCGCACCCACCGAGCGGTGCGAGCCGAGGACCACGGATCATGTGAGGTTCACCGCCAGCAGGGCGAGGCTCACCAGCAGGGCACCGCCGACGATGGCCAGCGCGTACGACCGGACGAACCCGGTCTGCAGCCGGCGTACGCGTCCCGAAGACCCGCCGATGAACGCGGCCAGACCCGTGACGGTGCCGTCGACCCCGCGGTTGTCGAAGTACAGCATCGACCTGGTGAGGTACTGGCCGGGGCGCATGAACGCGGCCTCGTTGAGCGCATCGCCGTACAGGTCGGCCCGGGCGGCCTTGACCACCGGCGAGACGCGTACGGGTGCGGTCTCCGGCACCTCACGCCGCCCGACCAGCAGGTAGGCGATGGCCACGCCCACGGCCACCACTGCGACGACGGCGACGCTGACGACCCACACGGGCACCGGGAGCACGTGCTCCTCCTCGCCGACGACCGGCTCCAGCCAGTGCACGATCCAGTCGCCGAGGAGGAGTACGCCACCGACGACCGACAGCGCGGCCAGCACCATCAGCGGGATGGTCATGACCGACGGCGACTCGTGCGGGTGCGCGTCCGGCTTCCACCGCTTGCGGGTCACGAACGTCATCAGCATGACGCGGGTCATGTAGAAGCCGGTGATGCCGGCGCCGAGCGTGGCGCACGCGCCGACCAGGAAGCTGGTGGAGAACGCCGCCTCGATGATGGAGTCCTTGCTCCAGAAGCCGGAGAAGCCGGGGAATCCGATGATCGCCAGGTAGCCCATCGAGAACGTCAGGAACGTCACCGGCATCACCCGGGCCAGCGCGCCGTAGCGGCGCATGTCGACCTCGTCGTTCATCGCGTGCATCACCGAGCCGGCGCCGAGGAACATGTTGGCCTTGAAGAAACCGTGCGTGAGCAGGTGGAAGATCGCGAACGCGTAGCCGACGGGGCCGAGGCCCGCGGCCAGCATCATGTAGCCGATCTGGCTCATCGTCGAACCGGCCAGCGCCTTCTTGATGTCGTCCTTGGCGCACCCGATGATCGCGCCCCAGAACAGCGTGACCAGGCCGACGATGACCACCGCGGTCTGCGCCACCGGCGCCAGGTCGAAGACGAAGTTCGAGCGGGTGACGAGGTAGACGCCGGCGGTCACCATCGTCGCGGCATGGATCAGCGCGGAGACCGGGGTCGGACCCTCCATCGCGTCGAGCAGCCAGCTCTGCAGCGGCACCTGGGCGGACTTGCCGCAGGCCCCGAGGAGCAGCAGCAGGCCGAGTGCGGTCAGCGTGGCCGTCGAGGCGCCCTCGACCGCGTGCGAGACGCCCTCGATCGAGGTCGTGCCGAAGGCGGTGAACATCAACATGACCCCGAGTGCCATGCCCATGTCACCGACGCGGTTCACCACGAACGCCTTCTTGGCGGCGACGGCGGCGGACGGCTTGTACTGCCAGAAGCCGATCAGCAGGTAAGAGGCCAGGCCGACGCCCTCCCAGCCGAGGAACAGCACGAGGTAGTCGCTGCCGAGCACCAGCAGCAGCATCGCGGCGACGAACAGGTTGAGGTAGCCGAAGAAGCGCCGGCGGCGCGGGTCCTCGGCCATGTAGCCGATCGAGTAGATGTGGATCAGCCCGCCGACGCCGGTGATCAGCAGCACGAACAGGATCGACAGCGGGTCGAGCAGCAGCCCCATCTCCACCTGCCACGACCCGGCCGAGACCCATTCGAACAGGCTCTGGGTGAAGGTCTGCTCCTCCGCGGGAAGCCCGAGCATCTGGACGAACATGACCAGCCCGAGCCCGAACGAGGCCAGTACCGACGCGCAGCCGAGCAGGTGTCCCCAGGCGTCGGCTGCCTTGCCTGCCAGCAGCAGGACGGCTGCGCTGACCGCGGGCAGGGCGACGATCACCCACAGCAGCGAGAACACTCCGTGGGCCGCGGCGGGCTCGATGGAGTGCACGGCCGGCTCCGTGGACATGAAGGGCACGTTGCCTAGCAACAGGGTTGAACTCACGGGGGCGCGCTCCTCAGTACTTCAGCAGGCTCGCGTCGTCGACGGAGGCCGATCGGCGGGTGCGGAAGATGGTCACGATGATGGCGAGTCCGACCACGACCTCGGCCGCGGCGACCACCATGACGAAGAACGCCGCGACCTGTCCGTCGAGGTTGCCGTGCTGCCGCGCGAACGTGACGAACGCCAGGTTGCACGCGTTGAGCATCAGCTCGACACACATGAAGACGACGATGGCGTTGCGGCGCACGAGCACGCCGAAGGCGCCGATGCTGAACAGCAGCGCCGAGAGCACCAGGAACGGCTCCGTGCTCATACGCCTCCCCCGCCCGCGAGTGGACCCGGAGGAGTGCACAGCGGTGCGCGCCGCGAGCGCGTCCGTGCGGTGTTCATTGCATGTCTCCGATCGTGTCGGCGCCCGGGTCGGGCGCCTCACCGGTCCCGGGGAAGCTCTTGCCCTGCCGCGGAGCCTGCCCGGCACCGGCGTCCGCCGGGTCGATGCTGCGCAGGTTCTCGTCGATGTCGTCGGCGAACATCGGCGCCGAGCGGATCGCACCACGTGCCTTCAGCGACCGCGACACCGAGATCTCGGAGATGGTGCCGTCGGGCAGCAGCGCCGGGGTGTCGACCGCGTTGTGCCGGGCGTAGACGCCGGGCGCCGGCAGCGGCCCGAGGGGCTTGCCGGAGCCGGCGTAGTCGCGCATCCGCTGCGTGACCAGGTCGCGCTGGGTCGGCTTGGGCGTGAGCCGCTCGCGGTGGGAGAGCACCATCGCGCCGAGCGCCGCCGTGATCAGCAGCGCGCTGGTCACCTCGAAGGCGAACACGTACTTGCTGAACAGCAGGCCGGCCAGCGCCTCGACGTTGCCCGCGGCGTTGGCTCCTTCCAGACCCTCCGCCGGGCCGACGAAGGCCTGCGCCGAGCCGAGCACCAGGAGCAGGCCGAGGCCGAGGCCCACCACGACCGCGAGCAGCCGCTGGCCCTTGAGGGTCTCGACCAGCGAGTCGCTGGCGTCGACCCCGACGAGCATCAGCACGAAGAGGAACAGCATCAGGATCGCGCCGGTGTAGACGATGATCTGCACCGCGAACAGGAAGGGCGCGTCCTGGACGGCGTACAGCACGGCCAGCGAGATCATCACCACGGCCAGCAGCAGGGCCGAGTGCACGGCCTTGCGTACGAGCACCATTCCCAGCGCCGCCAGCACCATGATCGGCGCGAGCAGCCAGAACATGATCACTTGCTTCCCTCCGCGCTCTCGGCCTCGTGACCGGCCACGTCACCGATGCCACCGAGGTAGTACGCCTTCTCGTCGTCGCCGAGCCGCATGGGGTGCGGGGGCTCCTCCATCCCCGGCAGCAGCGGGGCCAGCAGGTCCTGCTTCTCGTAGATCAGGTCCTCGCGGTTGTCGTCGGCGAGCTCGTACTCGTTGGTCATCGTCAGCGCGCGCGTCGGGCACGCCTCGATGCACAGACCGCACAGGATGCAGCGAAGGTAGTTGATCTGGTAGACGCGGCCGTAGCGCTCGCCGGGCGCGAACCGGTCCTCGCTGGTGTTGTCGGCCCCCTCGACGTAGATCGCGTCCGCCGGGCAGGCCCAGGCGCACAGCTCGCAGCCGATGCACTTCTCCAGGCCGTCGGGCCAGCGGTTGAGCTGGTGGCGTCCGTGGAAGCGCGGGGCGGTGGGCTTCTTCTCGAAGGGGTACTGCTCGGTGACCACCTTCTTGAACATCGTCCGGAACGTCACGCCGAACCCGGCGACCGGGTCCCAGAACTGTTCCCTGAGGCTAGGCACGCGCATCCTCCTCGTTCACGGTGGTGACCGTGGTCGGCTCAGCCGCCTGCTGGCCGGGCATCGGTGGTACGGGGTAGCCACCGGCGAAGGCGTCGAACTCCTTCTCCGCGGCCTCCGGCTCCGGCTCACCGGACCTGCGGTCACCGAACAGAGACAGCGCGATGAAGGCGAGGAAGGCCACCGCGACACCGGCGAGCAGGTAGCGACGGTCGAAGCCGCCGTCGAGCGTGACCGTGCGGATGACCGCGACCGCGACGATCCACACCAGCGAGGCCGGGATCAGCCACTTCCAGCCCAGCGTCATGAACTGGTCGTAGCGCATCCGCGGCAGCGTCCCGCGCAGCCAGATGAACATGAACATGAAGCACATGATCTTGGCGATGAACCACAGCACCGGCCAGTAGCCCTCGTTGGCGCCCGCCCACAGCGACAGCGGCCACGGAGCGCGCCAGCCACCGAGGAACAGCGTCGTCGCCACCGCCGAGACCGTGACCATGTTGATGTACTCCGCGAGGAAGAACAGCGCGAACTTCAGCGAGGAGTACTCCGTGTGGAAACCGCCGACCAGCTCGCCCTCGGCCTCGGGCAGGTCGAACGGCGCGCGGTTGGTCTCGCCGACCATCGAGATCACGAAGATCACGAACGACGGGATCAGGATGATGCCGAACCAGAGCCGTTCCTGCGCGGACACGATCTCCGAGGTGGACAACGAGCCGGCGTACAGGAAGACCGCGACCAGCGAGAGGCCGAGCGCGACCTCGTAGGAGATCATCTGCGCCGACGAGCGCAGCCCGCCGAGCAGGGCGTACGTCGATCCCGACGACCAGCCGCCGAGCACGATGCCGTAGATGCCGACAGCGGACAGCGCGAGCACGAACAGGATGCCGACCGGGAGGTCGGTCAGCTGCAGCGGCGTCTCGATGTCGGTGAACGGCACGCTCACGACCGGCCCGAACGGGATCACGGCGAACGCCGCGAACGCGGTCGTCGTCGAGATCACCGGTGCGAGGATGTAGACGACCCGGTCGGCCGCCTTCGGGACGATGTCTTCCTTCAGCGCGAGCTTGACGCCGTCGGCCAGCGACTGCAGCAGCCCGAACGGGCCCCACACGTTGGGGCCGACCCGGTTCTGCATGCGTGCGACCACGCGCCGCTCGAACCAGATGTTGAACAGCGTCAGCAGCACCAGCAGCACGAAGATGAGGATCGCCTTGACGATCCACAGCCACGCGGGGTCCTGGCCGAACGCACTGAGGTCGTCCGCCTCCGCTGCCGCCAGCTGCCACTGGTTCCACTGGGCCCACTGCTCCTGCACGGCCAGCGCCGGGCTCATGCCGCGCCTCCTTGGATGTTCACGACGTCACCGGCGAGGGCGCCGAGGTCCCGGTTGAGACAGACCCCGGCGGAGTTCTGCGGGACCCACACCACGCCCTCGACCATGTCGGTGACCACCAGCGGGAAGGTGACACGGCCACGGGGCGTCGACAGGGTCACCTCGGCACCGTCGGTGAGCTCGAGCTCGGCCGCGGTCGCGCCCGAGACCCGGGCGACCACGGCCGGGCCGGTGGACTTGAGGTAGGGCTCGCCGTCCTGCAGCGTCCCGTCGTCGATCAGGTGCCGCCACGTGGCGAGCAGCACCTGGCCCGACCCCGGACGGCGGACGTCACTGGCGGGCTCGGTGGGCTTGGCCGGGTGCTCGCCGTCCCAGGGACCCAGCTCGGTCATCTCGGTACCGGCCTGCTCGGTGGTACGGAAGCCCAGACCGGCGCCGTCGAGCTCCTCGGCGATGCCGGCCAGCACCCGCACGTCGGGGAGTACGCCGGTCGTGCGCAGCACGTTGTCGAACGGGCGCACACGGCCCTCCCAGTCGACGAACGAGCCGGCCTTCTCCGCGGCCGGCGCCACGGGGAACACCACGTCGGCCATCTCGGTGACCTCGCCGGCGCGGATCTCCAGGCTCACCAGGAAGGGCACCGACGCCAGCGCCGCGCGAGCGGTGTGCGGGTCGGCCAGATCGGACAGCTCCACGCCGCCGACCACGAGCGCGCGCAGGTCGCCGTCGACCGCGGCCGCCAGCATCTCGTCGGTGCTGCGCCCGTGCCGCGAGGGAAGCGTGTCGACTCCCCAGGCGGCGGCGACATCGACCCGCGCCGAGGCGTCGGCGACCGGACGGCCGCCGGGCAGCAGGCCGGGAAGGCACCCGGCCTCCAGCGCACCGCGCTCACCGGCCCGCCGGGGCACCCACGCCAGCCGGGCACCGGTGGTGCGGGCGAGCTCCAGGGCCGCGGAGAGCGCACCGGGCTGGGTGGCCAGGCGCTCGCCGACGAGGATCACCCCGCCACCGTCGAGCGCGACCTCGCCGTCGTCGGCGAGGGCGCGCAGCGCGGCCGCCTCGCCGCCGGGCGCGGTCGGCAGCAGCCGCCCGCCCATCTTGCCCAGGCCGCGGGTGGCCAGTGGCGCGAGAGAGAAGACCCGCGCGCGGTGCTTGCGGTACGCCTTGCGCAGCCGGAGGAAGACGATCGGCGACTCCTCCTCCGGCTCGAACCCGGCCAGGACGACCGCGTTGGCCGCCTCGAGCTCGGCGTAGGTCACCGGGGCTCGCCCGACCACGCCGGCGGCCAGGAAGTCGGCCTCCTCCTGCGAGTGCGGCCGGGACCGGAAGTCGATGTCGTTGGTGCCGAGGACCCCGCGGGCGAACTTCGAGTACGCGTAGGCGTCCTCGGCCGTCAGCCGGCCACCGGCCAGCACGCCGACCTGTCCGCCGGCGTCGGCGATGCCGCGAGCGGCGACCACGAACGCCTCCGGCCACGACGCCGGACGCAGCTCACCGGTCTCGTCGTCGCGAACCAGCGGATGGGTCAGCCGGTCGTCCTGCCGGGAGTAGTGGAAGCCGAAGCGGCCCTTGTCGCAGTTCCACTCCTCGTTGACCTCCGGGTCGTCGCCGGCCATCCGGCGGGTGACCTTGCCCCGGCGGTGGTCGGTGCGCAGTGCGCAGCCGGACGCGCAGTGCTCACAGATGCTCGGCGTCGACACCAGGTCGAACGGGCGCGCCCGGAACCGGTAGGCCGCACTGGTGAGGGCGCCGACCGGGCAGATCTGGATCGTGTTGCCGGAGAAGTAGGACTCCAGCGGCTCCTTCTCGTAGATGCCGACCTGCTGCAGCGCCCCGCGCTCGATCAGCGCGATGAACGGGTCGCCGGCGATCTCCTCGGAGAAGCGGGTGCAGCGGGCGCAGAGCACGCAGCGCTCACGGTCGAGCAGGACCTGCGCCGAGATGTTGATCGGCTTCGGGAAAGTGCGCTTCACGCCACCCGACTCGGCGAAGCGGGAGTCACCGCGGCCGTTGGACATGGCCTGGTTCTGGAGCGGGCACTCACCGCCCTTGTCGCAGACCGGGCAGTCGAGCGGGTGGTTGATCAGCAGGAACTCCATGATCCCCTGCTGCGCCTTGTCGGCGACCGGGCTGGTGGCCTGGGTGTTGACGACCATGCCCTCGGCCACCGGCAGCGTGCACGAGGCCTGCGGCTTCGGGAACCCGCGGCCGTTGCCGGCGTCGGGGACGTCGACCAGGCACTGCCGACAGGCCCCCACGGGCGCGAGCAGCGGGTGGTCGCAGAACCGGGGGATCTGGACGCCGACCTGCTCGGCGGCCCGGATCACCAGCGTGTCCTTGGGGACGCTGACCTGGATGCCGTCGATGGTGACGTTGACCAGGTCGGTCTTCTCG
>DATMEB010000187.1:0-55664 GCA_035557095.1 Nocardioidaceae bacterium
AGCGGGCCCACGAACTGCCCCGGCACGTTGGTGAAGCACACGGCCAGCCCGGCCGAGACGAGCCACGCGGTGAGGCCGCGCCAGTTCCAGCCGTGCCGGAACCAGTACCGGCCACCGCGCTGCCGCCGGTTGAACACCTGCAGCGCCTCCGGGTCGTACCACCCACGCCGGGTGAGGTAGCCCAGCATCATGACCACCATCCAGGGCGCCGTGCAGGTGATGATCAGCACCGCGAACGTCGACACGCTCTGCACCAGGTTCAGCGCGAACCGGCCGGCGAAGATGATGCCGATCGCGAGCGCCCCGATGAGCAGGGTCGCCTGCACGCGGCTGAACCTGGGAAAGACGCTGGAGAAGTCCAGCCCGGTGCCGTAGAGCGCGGTCGTCCCCGTCGACAGCCCGCCGATCAGCGCGATCATGCACAGCGGCAGGAAGTACCAGCCGGGCGCGACCGCGAGCAGCCCGCCGACGTAGTTGGGCGCGGCGGGGTCCAGGTAGCGCTCGGCGTCGGTGGCGATGATCGTCGCCGTCGCCAGCCCGAACACGAACGGCACCACGGTCGCCAGCTGCGCGAGGAACGCGGCCGCGACCACGCGGCCACGAGGCGTCTCGGCGGGGATGTAGCGCGACCAGTCACCGAGGAACGCCCCGAACGAGATCGGGTTGGACAACACGATCAGCGTCGCGCCGATGAACGACGGCACCAGCAGCTCGCGGGTCGCCTCGTCGGCGCCCGGTCCGAAGATGCCGGGGTAGGACGGGTCGAATGCGCCCCAGAACGCCACCACACCGAGCAGGAACAGCGCGCTCGCGGCGACCACGGCAACCTTGTTCACCAGCAGCATCAGCCGGAACCCGTACACGCACACGAGCAGCACCAGGCCGCCGAAGCCGGCGTAGGCCACGGCGAACGCCGGCGGCGACTCCGGCAGCCCGAACATCCGCGCCGACGCACCCACCAGCGCATCGCCGGAGCTCCACACCGAGATCGAGAAGAACGCGATCGCGGTCAGCAGCGAGAGGAACGAGCCGACGACCCGGCCGTGCACACCGAGATGCGCCGACGAGGACACGGCGTTGTTGGTGCCGTTGGCCGGGCCGAAGACCGCCATCGGGCACAGGATCAGCGCACCCAGCAGCAGCCCGAGCCCGGTGGCGGCGAGACCCTGCCAGAACGACAGCCCGAACAGGATCGGGAAGGCGCCGAGCACGCAGGTCGCGAACGTGTTCGCGCCACCGAAGCTGAGCCGGAACAGGTCGAACGGCGTCGCCGAGCGCTCGGCGTCGGGGATGCGCTCGATCCCGTGCGTCTCGATCTCGGTCGCACGCGGCGGTGCGGCCGCAGCGGCGTGCTCGGTGCCGCGCTCAGCCATCGTCGCCTCGTATAGCGGCGGCGCCCCTCGCGCGGTTGCACGCCAGCACCGAGAGCAGCTCGTAGCTCACGTGCGCCGCGGCGATGCCGGTCATCTCAGCGTGGTCGTACGCCGGTGCCACCTCGACGACGTCGGCGCCGACGACGTCGAGGCCGACCAGGCCGCGCAGCGTGTTGAGCAGCTCCCTGCTGGTGAGCCCACCCGCCTCGGGCGTTCCCGTGCCCGGCGCGTGTGCCGGGTCGAGTACGTCGATGTCGACCGAGACGTAGACCGGCCGGTCGCCGAGCCGGTCGCGCATCTGCTCCACCACGCCGGTCGTACGCAGGTCCTCGTAGTCGTCCGAGCGCACGATCTGAAAGCCGAACGCGTCGTCGTCGAGCAGGTCATGCGGGGCGTACAACGGGCCGCGGATGCCGATGTGCATGCAGCTCTCGGGGTCGAGCAGGCCCTCCTCGGCGGCGCGGCGGAACGGCGTCCCGTGCGTGTACGGCGCCCCGAAGTAGGTGTCCCAGGTGTCGAGGTGCGCGTCGAAGTGCAGCACGCTGATCGGTCCGTGCTCGGCAGCCGCCGCCCGCAGCAAGGGCAGCGCGATCGTGTGGTCGCCGCCGATCGTGAGCAGCCGCGTGCGACTCTCGGCGAACTGGCGGGCAGCGTGCTCCAGCGTCTGGATGGCCTCGTCGATGTCGAACGGGTTGACCGCGATGTCCCCGGCGTCCACCACCTGGAGCTCGGCGAACGGGGACACGTCCAGGGCGGGGTTGTACGGGCGCAGCAGCTTGGTCGACGCGCGAACGTGCGCGGGCCCGAACCGGGCGCCGGGCCGGTAGCTGACACCGCTGTCGAAGGGGACTCCGACCACCGTGACGTCGGCCTCGCGGGCCTCCGCGGCGGTCGGCAGCCGCGCGAACGTCGTCGGCCCGGCGAACCGGGGCACTGCGGTGGCGTCGACGGGTCCACGGGGAGCCTCGGGGTTCATGGCAGGCGACGGTAGGGAAGACCGGGTCCGCGGGGTATCGACGAGGTGGCGAAAGTTCTCTGCGTAGGTGGACACTTTGTCCATGGTGTTCACGCTGGCCGACCTGGTGGACGACCCGACCCTGAAGCTGTCGGTGCTCAGCGCGCGCGACCGGCTCGACGTGGAGGTGGTGGCCGCGCACGTGTCCGAGCTCGTGCGCCCGCAGGGGTGGCTGCAGGGCGGCGAGCTGCTGATGACGATCGGCCTGCTGCTCGAGACCGACCTGCGCGCGTGCCGCCGGTACGTCGCGAACGTCCAGGAGGCGGGGGTGTGCGCGCTCGCGATCGGGCTGGGTCGCGACCTGCCGCACCAGCGGTCACCGCGCTCGCTGGTGCGCGCCGCCGAGGACGCCGGCCTGCCGCTGCTCGAGGTGCCCGACGGCGTGCCGTTCATCGCGGTGACCAAGGCGGTGTTCGCGGCCAAGGCTCTGGCCCAGCGGCAGGCACTCGAGCAGGCGGTACGTCTGCACCGACGGCTCACGGTCGCGGCCACCTCCGGACACGGTCTGGACGCGATCCTGCAGACCTGGTCGGCCGAGACCGGCACGTCGGCGGCAGTGACCGACACCGCCGGCCGGCTGCTCGCCGAGGCCGGGCACCCACCGGTTGCGCTGGACGAGGACGTGCTGCGTCTCGTCGACGAGGTCGTCGGCCACGGCCTGCGGGGGAGCGGGATGAGCGAGCGGCAGGGCGTGGGTGTCGAGGTGCAGCCGCTCGGCGCGCGCCGGGTGCGTGGCACCGCCGTGCTCTCCGGCCAACGGCTCGCGGACCTGCACGTGAGTGTGCCCGCGCTGGTGTCGCTGCTCTCCCTGGAGCTGGAGAGACGTCACCTCGCCGGCGAGCCGGAACGCCGCCGCCGGGCCGCGGCGCTGGGCCGGCTGCTGCAGGGACGCGCCGACGCCGCTCGCGCGCAGGAGATGCTGGCTGCCGCGGGCCTGGTGAGCCCGAGCGTGCGTGTCGTCGCCGTCGGGTCGGTGGAGGAAGGCTCCATACCACTGCCCGACCTGGTCGCCGACCTGGCACCGGCAGTACGAGGGGGTCTGGTGCGGTTGCACCAGGGGGTGGTCGAGGCGGTGGTGGGTGACGACGTGGACGTGCCGGTGCTGCTCGAGCGGTTCGCGCCCGGGCACCCGGCCGGGGTCGGGGCGGAGGTCACCGCGGACGCGCTGCCGGTCTCCCAGCGTCAGGCGCGTTCGCTGGTCGAGGTCAGCCGGCGTCGGGGGCGACCGGTGGTGGAGTCGGAGAGCCGATCGGCGCAGTTCCTGCTGGAGCTGGGCGACCGGGGGGCGCTGCAGGGCTTCGCCGACAGCGTGCTCGCTCCGGTCGACGCCAGCGGCTCGGCCCAGACCCTGTTGCGCACCCTGCGGGTGTGGCTGGAGATGCAAGGCTCGTGGGACCGGACCGCGTCCCGGCTGCAGGTGCATCGGCACACCGTGCGCAACCGGATCGACCGGGTCGGCGTGCTCACGGGGCGGGCGATGGACCGGCCGGCGGACCAGATGGATCTGTGGCTTGCGCTGCACGCGCGCGACGTCGCGGGCGGTGCCTCAGGCTGAGGCGATCCCTCGGGAGCGCTCAGCTCGGGTAGGAGCCGGGCCAGGGGCGTCCGCCGGTGATGACCTCGGCGACCCTGCCGAAGACGCGCTCGACTGCGGCGAGGTCCTCGGGGTCGGTGATGTCGATGAGGTACCTGCGCACACCCTCCACGTGGGTGGGCGCGGCCTCGACGAGGCGCTCTAGCCCGGTGTCGGTGAGCTCGGCGAAGATGCCGCGCCGGTCGGAGGGACAGGAGGTCCGGGCGAGCAGGCCGTCCGCCTCCATCCGGGCCACCGTGTGGGTCAGCCTGCTCCTGGAGTGATTGAGCGAGTCGGCCAGCTCCGACATGCGCATCCGCCGGTCCTCGGCCTCGGAGAGCCGGACCATGATCTCGTACTCGGGCAGGGAGAGGTCGTGCCGCTCCTGCAGGTCACGGTCGAGGCGGACCGTGAGCTGGGTGGTGCCCATGAGGTAGGTACGCCATGCCCGCTGCTCGTCCGTCGTCAACCAACGTGTCGCCGTTGCCGTACTGGTCGCCGTGCTCGTCATGGTCCCCAGTCTACTCCGTCAACAATTGAATCTTGAAGCATCGTGAGAGAGCGAGATCGGCCGCCATGCGGGCTGCCGAAGGGCTCGCTGGTGGACCGTTGGTCACCCCCGCGACGCCGCGGACTCGGGGGCGCTCCCGCTGCCCGCCGCGGGCGCCGCCTGCGCTCGCACCATGCGGACGGCGAGGTCGGCGTACAGGTCCGCGACCGACTCCGCCGAGCGCCGGCCGTCGTCGCGGTACCAGCGGGCCACGTCGACGGCCAGCGAGAGGAGCGCGAGCGTCGTGCCTGCGATGTCGGGGACGTCGAACACACCCTGCCCGACGCCGGCGGTGATCACGTCGCGCATGTGCTGGTCGATGTCGCGGCGACAGGCCCCGATCTCGCGGCGATGCTCCGGCGAGAGCGCCGCGAGCTCGTACTGCACGACCCGGGCGGCGGTGTGGTGCCGTGCGTGCCACAGGGTGAACGCCCGGACCGTGTCGCGCAGGCGCGTGAACGGCTCGGCGTCGTCGGGGCTGGCCTGGCGCAGCACCTGTAGGGCGGTGTCGTGGCCCTCCCTGCTGATCAGGAACAGCAGCTCCTCCTTGGAGCTGTGGTGGACGTAGACCGCCGCCGGGCTCATGCCCGCACGCGCGGCGATGTCGCGGGTCGTGGTGGCGTGGTAGCCGCGCTCGGCGAACGCCGCGGTGGCCGCGCTCGCCAGCCGGGTGCGCGCATCCGGCCTCTGGCCCATGTGCTGCTCCTTACGTTGCCCGCGCATTGACTACCCTGGCGCCTCCAGGCATTGTAAGCAAGCGCTTAGTCAAATTCCGTTCGCCGACCCGCAAGGCAGGCCACCGCACGTGAGACGCACCCTGTTCGAGTCCGACCACGAGGACTTCCGGAGCTCGGTCCGCGAGTTCCTGGACCGGCACGTCCGGCCGTACGCCGACGAGCACATCCGCGACCACGGCTGGCCGCGGGGACTGTGGATCGAGGCCGGCAAGCAGGGTTTCCTCGGGCTCGAGGTCCCCGAGGAGTACGGCGGCTCCGCGGCCGCCGACTACCGGTTCAACGCCGTGCTCGGTGAGGAGCTCGCCAAGGTCAACGCGGCGATGTCGTCGTGCTTCGGCATCCACTTCGACGTGGTCGCGCCGTACCTGGTCGAGCTGACCAGCGAGGAGCAGAAGCACCGCTGGCTGCCCGGGTTCTGCAGCGGCGAGATCGTGACAGCGATCGCGATGACCGAGCCCTCCGGCGGCTCCGACCTCGCGGCGCTGCGTACGACGGCAGTCCGCGACGGGCAGGGATGGGTGCTTGACGGGTCGAAGACCTTCATCACCAACGGCTGCTCCGCCGACCTGGTCGTGGTCGCGGCCCGCACCAGCCCGGAGAAGAAGGCGCGCGGCATCACGCTGTTCGCGGTCGAGGCGGGGATGGAGGGCTTCACCCGCGGCAACAGGCTCGACAAGGTCGGCCAGGAGGAGTCCGATACCGCCGAGCTGTTCTTCGACCAGGTGCGCCTCCCGGAGGAGAACGTCATCGGCGAGGTCGACCGGGGCTTCATCCACATGATGGAGCGGCTGCCGCAGGAGCGGCTCGGCGCGGCGGTGTCCAACCTCGCGCATGCCGCGCAGATCCTGGACGAGACGATCGAGTACGTGAAGGAGCGCAAGGCCTTCGGCCAGCCCGTGGGCTCGTTCCAGCACAACAAGTTCCTGGTGGCCGACCTGGTGACGCGGATCGAGGTCTCGCAGGCCTACGTCGACCAGTGCGTGCAGGCGCATCGCACCCGTGACCTCACCGCAGTCGACGCCGCCAAGGCCAAGTGGTGGTCGGCGCAGGTGCAGAACGACGTGCTCGACGCCTGCGTGCAGCTGCACGGCGGCTACGGGTTCATGAACGAGTACCGCGTGGCGCGGGCCTGGCGCGACGCGCGGGTCACCAAGATCTGGGCCGGCTCCAACGAGATCATGAAGGAGCTGATCGGCCGCGACCTCGGGCTCTGACCGCCGGTGCCAGACTCTGCAGAGAGCCACAGCAGCACAAAGAGAACCCGACAGCCCCCGACAGCACCCGACAGCCCCGAGAGCACACAGGAACACAGACGACATCGGACGCAGCACCGAGCACACGCCGTACACGCGAAAGGACCCGTGCCATGCCTGAAGCAGCCCCTGAAGCAGTGATCGTCTCCACGGCGCGCTCTCCGATCGGCCGGGCCTTCAAGGGTTCGCTGAAGGACCTGCGCGGCGACGACCTCACCGTGCAGATGATCCAGGCGGCGCTGGGGAAGGTCCCGCAGCTCGACCCGAAGGACATCGACGACCTGATGCTCGGCTGCGGCCTGCCCGGCGGGGAGCAGGGCTACAACATGGGTCGCGTGGTCGCCACGATGCTGGGCATGGACCACCTGCCGGCGACGACCATCACCCGGTACTGCTCGTCGAGCCTGCAGACCACCCGGATGGCGATGCACGCGATCCGCGCCGGCGAGGGCGACGTGTTCATCTCGGCCGGGGTGGAGACCGTCAGCAGGTTCACCAAGGGCAACAGCGACTCGCTGCCCGACACCAAGAACCCCGTGTTCGAGAATGCGCTCGCCCGTACCGAGAAGCAGGCCCAGGGCGGCGCGACGTGGACCGACCCGCGCCAGGACGGCGACGTGCCCGACATCTACATCGCGATGGGGCAGACCGCGGAGAACCTCGCGCAGGTCAAGGACGTCACCCGCGCCGACATGGACGAGTTCGGCGTCCGTAGCCAGAACCTCGCGGAGAAGGGGATCGCGGACGGCTTCTGGGAGCGTGACATCACCCCGGTGACGCTCCCGGACGGTACGACGGTCGCCAAGGACGACGGGCCGCGCGCGGGCGTGACGCTGGAGAAGGTGTCCCAGCTCGACCCGGTGTTCCGCCCTGACGGCAGGGTCACGGCCGGCAACTGCTGCCCCCTCAACGACGGCGCCGCCGCGGTCGTGGTCATGAGTGCGACCAAGGCCAGCGAGCTCGGGATCACGCCGCTGGCCCGCATCGTCTCGACCGGCGTCACCGCGCTGTCCCCGGAGATCATGGGGCTCGGTCCGGTGGAGGCCTCCAAGCAGGCACTGGGTCGCGCGGGCATGACCATCGGTGACATCGACCTGGTCGAGATCAACGAGGCGTTCGCCGCGCAGGTGCTGCCCTCGGCGCGTGACCTCGGCATCGACATGGACCGGCTGAACGTGAACGGCGGCGCGATCGCCGTCGGCCACCCGTTCGGCATGACCGGTGCGCGGATCACCAGCACGCTGGTCAACTCGCTGCAGTACCACGACAAGCAGTTCGGGCTGGAGACGATGTGCGTCGGCGGCGGCCAGGGCATGGCGATGGTCCTGGAGCGGCTCTCCTGACGTGAGGCCGCTGCGGGCGTTCTACTGCGCGGCTTTGTCTCAGTATTGACTTATATAAGCGTCTAGCGGCATAGTGGGTGCCGTGCAGGCGTTCGACATCCTCGGCGACCCCGTCCGGCGCCGGATCCTGGAGCTGCTGGCCGAAGGCGAGCAGACCGCCGGCGCGGTCACCGAGGTGATCCGCGAGGAGTTCGGCATCTCGCAGCCCGCGGTGTCCCAGCACCTTCGCGTGCTGCGGGAGAACGGGTTCGCGTCCGTCCGGCCGGAGGGGACGCGGCGTCTGTACACCGTCGAGTCCGCACCGCTGCAGGAGGTCGACCAGTGGCTCGACCACTTCCGGCACTTCTGGAGTCAGCATCTCGACGCGCTCGCCACCGAGATCGCCCGGGGCAAGCGCGAACGCCGTCGGCACGGCGATGCGGGTACGCCACCGCGTCCGCACCCATCCGCTGAGGACAAGGACAAGACATGATCGACATCGCCAGTGAGATCGGCGCGATCGGGCGCGAGACGGGCAACCGGCCCGTCGCCGGCGCCGAAGGCCGCTCCGTGTTGCTCCGCCGCAGCTACGACGCCCCGATCGAGGACGTCTGGGACGCCGTGACCGACCCGGACCGGCTCAAGCGCTGGTTCCTGCCGGTCTCCGGAGAGCTCAAGGTCGGGGGCGCGTACCAGCTCGAGGGCAACGCCGGCGGGGAGATCCTGGCCTGTGAACCGCCCCGCCTGCTGCGGGTCAGCTTCGGCGGACCGGAGAGCGAGGTGGAGCTGCGACTCACGCCCGACGGCGAGCAGCGCACGTCGTTCGAGCTCGAGCACGCCGTGCCCGCGCAGTACTTCGACGGCTCCGGCGCGCTCGCGGTCGGACCGGGCTGGGACGGCGCCCTCATGGGGCTCGGGCTGTTCCTGCGCGGCGAGGTCATCGACGACCCGGTCGCTGCCGCGAGCTCGCTCGAGGCACAGGAGTTCTCCCAGCAGTCCGTCTACGCGTGGGCCGCCGTCGTCGAGGATGCCGGCATCGCCGACGAGGCCCAGCTCGCCGAGGCGATCAAGGCCTCCGTCGCCCACTTCGCTCCCGACGTGAGCTAGCCACACCCTTCGGACCTGAGACGCGAAAGTCGATGGACACGGTGGCGACCCGGCGGCAGGTTGGGCGCATGACGATTCGCGTGCAGTGTCTGTGCATCGACTCCACCGATCCCGACAAGCTGGCGCGGTTCTGGGCCGACGCGCTGGGCTGGCGGCGTACCTACGAGAGCGACGACGAGATCGTGCTCGAGCCGCCGGCCGGGAGCCCGGAGGATGGCGTGGTACCCGACCTGCTGTTCCTGCAGGTCCCGGAGACCAAGACCGTCAAGAACCGGCTGCACCTCGACCTGCGGCCGCAGGACCAGGCCGCCGAGGTCGAGCGCATCGAGGCACTCGGCGCGCGACGAGTCTCGGTGGGTCAGGGGAGCGACGTGTCGTGGGTCGTGCTCGCCGACCCGGAGGGCAACGAGTTCTGCGTGCTCAGGGCGCTGACTCCCGAAGAGCTGGCCGAGGACGCCTGAGGCGCCCTGACACCGCCGGGCCAGGGCGGACGGTCAGCTCCGCACGTGCTGCTGGACGCCGCGACCGGGATGCCAGGCGTCGATCAGCAGGCCGTTGCCCTCGACCCGCGTGAACACGACCTCCTCGATGTCCAGCCGGAACCGGTGGGACCCGCCACCGCCGCCGGCGTCGCCGACCTCGACGGCCCGGCCGGAGACCTTGGCCTCTCCACCCCACCGGGTCGGGTCGTGCTCGGGCGGGTCGACGCTGGGCGAGTGCAGGGCCATGCGCGGGTCGCGGCGCAGGTCCAGTGCCTTCCTCGCCCGTGCCATGCTGCCGAGCCACATCTCGCCGTCGGAGAACTCCACCTCCGACCCGCTGATCCGTGGCGAGCCGTCGGCGCGCAGCGTGGCCAGCGTGCAGTGCTTGCGTACGGCGAACCGGTCGCGCACGGTGGCGGCGAGCTCGGGCGCCTCGTCGGTGAACTGCCTCCACGACGTCATGCCCGTAGCCTGCCAGCCGGCACCCCCACCGGGCGCCGGCATGAGAGCCGCCTCAGCCGTCGCGCTCGAGCGAGGCAAGCCCCGCGGACACCAGCGGACCCACCATGCGCCCGACGTCCTCGAACCCGGCACCGACGGTCTGCCCTTGTGTGTAACGGAAATGGATGCCCTCGAGCACGACCGCGAGCTTGAAGTAGGCCAGCGCGAGGTAGAAGCCCATCGCCGACAGGTCGCGTCCGCTGCGCTCGGCGTACCTGCTGACGATCTCGTCGGTGCTCAGGAAGCCGGGCGCGCTGGGCGCGTCGGCGACCGCACCGGCCCTGTCCTGCTCGGCCACGCCGCGGTAGACGACCAGCAGTGCGACGTCGGTGAGCGGGTCGCCGACCGTGGCCATCTCCCAGTCGAGGACGGCGGTGATCCGGTCGGAGTCGTCGACCAGCAGGTTGTCGAGCCGGTAGTCGCCGTGCACGATCGCCGGTGCCTGCTGCTCGGGCACGTTCGCCTCCAGCCGGGCGTGCAGGTCGTCCATCCCCGCCAGGTCGCGGCTGCGGGAGGAGTCGAGCTGCTTCTTCCAGCGCCGCACCTGGCGGGTGAGGAAGCCTTCGGGGCGCCCGAAGTCGCCGAGCCCCACCTTCTCGGGGTCGACCTCATGAAGGGTGCCGAGGATGTCGACCATCCGCAGGCAGATGTCGCGTGTGCGCTGCGCCCCGATCGCCTCGAGCTGCGCGGCCCGGCGGTACGGCGTACCGCCGACCTTCTCCATCACGTAGAACGGCGCGCCGAGGACGTCGGGGTCCTCGCACAGGACGAAGGTGCGGGGCACGGGTACGTCGGTGGGCTCGAGCGCGCTGATGACCCGGTGCTCGCGGCTCATGTCGTGTGCGGTCGCGAGCACGTGGCCCAGCGGCGGCCGGCGTACGACCCAGGAGTCGTGCCCGTCGGTGACGTCGTAGGTCAGGTTGGAACGCCCGCCCGCGATCACCTCGGCGCGCAGCTCACCGGCCACAAGCCCTGGGCGTTCGCGGTCGAGGAACACCCGCAGGTCCGACAGGTCGAGACCCGGAGTCTCGTCGCTGGTGCTCAAGAGACCAGGACGACGACGCTCTCGGCGACGCACGCCGGCTTCTCGCCGCCCTCGACCTCGATGGTCGTGCGTACGACGGCCTGCGCGCCCTGAGCGTTGGGGTTGACCTCGAGGATCTCGGTGCCGGCACGGACGCGGGACCCGACCGGAACCGGCGAGGGGAACCGCACCTTGTTCGTGCCGTAGTTGATGCCCATCGTGAGCCCGTCGATCCGGTAGATCTGCTGGTTGAGCATCGGCAGCAGGGACAGGGTCATGTAGCCGTGTGCGATCGTGCCACCGAACGGTCCGGCCTTGGCCCGCTCGGGGTCGACATGGATCCACTGGTGGTCGCCGGTGGCGTCGGCGAACAAGTCGACCTTCTCCTGCGTGACCGTGTGCCAGTCACTGTGGCCGAGGTGTTCGCCCACGGCCTGCTTCAGCTCATCGATCCCGTTGAAGACGCGCATGCAAGCTCCTGCGTTGTCGAAGGGTCGGCGGGTCAGTCGACCGGTCCGCCGGCGACGTAGATGACCTGCCCGGACACGAACCCGGCACCCTCGCTGACGAGGAACGACGCCGTGTGCGCGATGTCCTCGGGGTAGCCGACCCGGGCCACCGGGGTCTGCGCCGCCGCGGCGGCCTTGAAGTCCTCGAACGACGCGCCGACGCGCGCCGCGGTCGCCTCCGTCATCTCGGTGACGATGAAGCCGGGTGCGATCGAGTTGACGGTCACGCCGAACTTGCCGAGCTCGATCGACAGCGTCTTGGTGAAGCCCTGCAGTCCCGCCTTCGCCGCGGAGTAGTTGGCCTGGCCCCGGTTGCCGACCGCGGAGCGGCTGGACATGTTGACGATGCGTCCCCACTTGGCGTCGATCATGTACTTCTGGACCGCGCGGCTCATCAGGAACGACCCGCGCAGGTGGACGTTCATGACGGCGTCCCAGTCGTCGGTCGTCATCTTGAACAGCAGGTTGTCGCGGGTGATGCCGGCGTTGTTGACCAGCACGGTGGGCTCGCCGAGCTCCTCGGCGACCCGGGCGACGGCCGCCTCGACCGCGGCCTCGTCGCCCACGTCGACACCGACTCCGAGCGCCGAGCCGCCCTCCTTCTTGATCACCTCGACGGTGTGGGCGCACGCGGTCTCGTCGAGGTCGAGCACGGCAACGGCGAAGCCGTCCTCGGCCAGGCGCTGGGCGACGCCGCTGCCGATGCCGCGGGCGGCTCCGGTGACGATCGCGGTCCGTTGGGTCTGGTCCGTCACGTTGTCTCCTCCGCAGTTGTGGGTCGGACGGTGGGGCTAAGCAGCCGCTTAGCAACGTACTGCATCCCCGTGCGGCGTCCACGCCGAGGACCTCATCCCGGGACCATAGACCCGGAGCTCTCGCGGCCGACCCCGAGCCCCGGTCCGGGCGTCTGGAAGGATCGGCCACGTGCGTCACGTCTACTACTGCCCGCTGCGCTGGGCCGACATGGACTCGCTCGGCCACGTCAACAACGTCACCTACGTCGACTACCTGCAGGAGGCCCGCGTCGACATGCTGGCGGTGCACGCGCCGGAGACCGGCGGCGAGGCGCTCGCGGAGGGCGTCGTGGTGGTGCGGCACGAGGTGGAGTTCCTTGCGCCGCTGGTGTTCCGGCCCGACCCGGTGCGCATCGAGACCTGGGTCAGCCGCATCCGCGCGGCGTCGTTCACGATGCGCTACGAGATCCTCGACGAGCTCCCCGACGGCGAGCGCCGGGTCTACACCCGCGCCTCGACGGTGCTGACGCCGTTCGTGTTCGCCACCGAACGGCCGCGACGCATCAGCGAGGCGGAGAACGACGTACTCCAGGGCTTCTACGAGGACGAGGGGGCCGGGGTCTGATGGCTGCACAGCAGAGCGCGGACAGCCAGAACGTCGACAAGGCGCATCGCTACTCCTGCCGGGTTCGCTGGTCCGACGTCGACTCCTACGGCCACGTCAACAACGTGAAGTACTTCGAGTACTTCCAGGAGGCGCGGATCGCGTTCCTCAGCCACCTGACGCACAGCGGTGCCGGCGAGACCGACCGGGGAGTGGTCGTGGCCCGGATCGACGTCGACTACCGCAAGCCGATCCTGTTCCGCACCGAGCCGTTCGAGATCCTCACCTGGGTGGTGCGCGTCGGCACGTCGTCGTACGACCTGGAGGCGGAGATCCGCGACGGCGAGGAGGTGCTGTCGCGGGCGCGTGCGGTGATCGTGGCCTTCGACCAGGGAACGCAGCGGTCGCGACCGCTCAGTGACACCGAGCGCGAGCGGCTGAGCGAGCTGCTGGTCGCGAGCTGATCAGCTCTCGTCGAACGTGTTGACCATGAAGTTGGCGGCATGCTCGAAGTACGCCCAGAGCTGCTGCTCGAGGTCGGGTGCGAGCCGCCCCTCCTCGACCGCCTCGTCGACCGCGGCGCGCATGTGCATCAGCCAGTGGTCGCGCGCCTTCGGCGACACCGCGAACGGCGCGTGCCGCATGCGCAGCCGCGGATGTCCGCGCTCCTGCTGGTAGGTCTTGGGCCCGCCCCAGTACTGCTCGAGGAACATCCGCAGCCGGTGCTCGGCGGCGGCCAGCTCCTCCTCGGGGTACAGCGGACGAAGCACGGGGTCGCCACGAACGCCCTCGTAGAAGCGGTGTACGAGGCGGTCGAAGAACTCGTGCCCGCCCATGGCGTCGTACAGCGTCACTTCTGCCGGTCGCTCAGTCACGCGGCCCATTGTGACAACCGGGTCCAACGTCGCGGCGTCTGGAGGTGGCTTCGCTGCCTGGAGGGTGCCCGCCGACGACACGGCCGGTGCGAGTCGGCAGGATGGGGGCAACCGACGACAGAGGAGGAAGCATGGCAGCGACTCGCACGGCCAAGGCGCACTGGGAAGGCACGCTGTTCGAGGGCGCCGGCTCGGTGAACCTGGAGTCGTCCGGAGCCGGCTCGTTCGACGTGACCTGGGCGTCGCGGGCCGAGGACCCCAACGGCAGGACGAGTCCCGAGGAGCTGATCGCGGCGGCGCACTCGTCCTGCTTCTCGATGGCGCTGTCGAAGGCGCTCGCCGACGCGGGTACGCCCGCACAGGCACTGGACACTCAGGCCGACGTGACTCTGCAGCCCGGCAAGGGGATCACCGGCATCCAGCTCACCGTGCGCGGCCAGGTCGAGGGCGCGAGCAACGACGACTTCGTGAAGGCCGCCGAGGGCGCGAAGTCCGGTTGCCCCGTCTCACAGGCGCTGGCCGGCACCACGATCACGCTGGACGCCGCGCTCGCCTGACCGGCGCTCAGGCCCGCACGGCAACGACACCGCGACAACGACAGCGCGCCCCGGACCAAGCGGGTCCGGGGCGCGCTGCTGTGTGTCTCGGCGGGCGTCGCTACACGGCGGGCAAGGCTGCGCGCTGTCGCCTAGCGCGAGGACGCGGCGCCGGCGGTGTCGGCCGGCCGGCTTCCGTTGCGCGAGGCCTCCTCGTCGGGGTCACCCCGGTGCCACACCACGCGCTGCGGCAGCGGGATCTCGATGCCCTCGGCGTCGAACCGCTCCTTGATGCGCTCGCGCAGCTCGCGGGCGACCGCCCACTGCTTCATCGGGGCGGTCTTGAGCACCAGGCGCACGACGACCGCCTCCGGGTCCAGCGACTGCACGCCCCAGACCTCGGGCTCCTCGAGGATGTCCTCGCCGCCCTTCTCCTCTTCCCAGAGGTCGCTGGCGACCTGGCGCAGGATCTCGCGTACGCGGTCGAGGTCCTCGTCGTAGGCGACGTTGATGTCGAGCACGGTGCGCGCCCAGTTCTGGCTCATGTTGCCGACCCGGGCGATGTAGCCGTTGCGGACGTACCACACGGTGCCGTCGATGTCGCGGATCCGCGTCACCCGCAGTCCGACCGCCTCCACGTCCCCGATCGCGTCGCCGACGTCGACGACGTCACCGACGCCGTACTGGTCCTCCAGGATCATGAAGACGCCGGAGAGGAAGTCGGTGACCAGGCTCTGTGCGCCGAAGCCGAGGGCCAGACCGAGGATTCCGGCGCTGGCGATCAGCGGCGCGATGTTGTAGCCGAGTACGTCGACCACCATGATCGCGATGATCGAGAAGAGCACGCCGGTGGTGATGCTCTTCAGCAGCGACCCCATCGTCGCGGTGCGCTGCTGACGGCGCTCCGATGCGATGCGTGACCGGTCGACCACCTGGCGTGACTTGCCGCGGTTGATGATGCCGGGCACCGAGCCGGACGCGGCCTTCTTCATCACCCGGTCGATCACGCGGTGGATCAGCCAGCGCAACGCGAACGCGAACAGCAGCAGGACCAGGATGTTGAGCGGCTTCGCGATCAGCCAGTCGGACGCCGACGCCAGCCACGTGTTGCCGGTCCATTCGAAGACCGTCTTGCACAGCGGGTTGTCGGCGCTGTCCATCCAGCAGGGCACGTTCTCGCCCGTAGGCGTCTCGGACTGGGATGCGGGGAGGGGCAGCACGGTGTTCTCTCCCGAGATCGGCGTGTGGACCACCGATCAAGGTACGCAAGCCTCAGGTGTCGCTCAAACCCGTGTTGCAGGCGTGGAAGGCAAAACTGTCCGCGCTGAGCGCAATTGTGCGGCTGACCGCGCGCGCACCGTGTCCGACCTCACGCTCCACCCGGATCAGGATCGGGTGCGTGCGCGGGTCGGCGGTCGTTGCCGCCTGCAGTGCGGCGCACATCTTGCGCGCGTGCAGCGGGTCGACCCGCGTGTCCGAGCCGAACACGGTGAACAGCGTCGCGGGGTAGGCCTGACCGCTGCGCACGCGGTGGTACGGCGAGTACGTCAGCAGGTTCGCGAGCTCGTCCGGCTTCGCGGCCGAGCCGTACTCCCCGGACCAGAACCTCCCCAGCCCGTGCTCCTCGAACCGGGCCATGTCCAGCAGGGGCGCGGAGCACACCACCGACCGGTACAGGTCGGGACGCTGCGTGAGCGCGGCGCCCACGAGCAGTCCGCCGTTGGACCCGCCGGAGATCGCCAGTCTGCTCGGCGTGGTGACGTCGTGGTCGCACAGCCACTCGGCGGCGGCATGGAAGTCGTCGAAGACCCGCTGCTTGTGCCGGCCCATCCCGGCGCGGTGCCAGTCCTCGCCCTCCTCGCCGCCGCCGCGCAGGCACGCCACGGCGTACACGCCGCCGGCCTCCACCCAGGCCAGGGCACCGGCGCTGTACGCGGGGGCCATCGAGATCCCGAACCCGCCGTACCCGTACAGGATCGTGGGGCGGGGCCCGGCCGCCCCCGGATCGTCGTCGGCGGGGGCGATCACGAACATGCGCACGGTCTCGCCGTCGTACGACGGGTAGTCGACGAGCCGGGCTGAGATCCCGGAGACGTCCGGGAACGGTCCCGGCGGGCGGGCCCACTCCTCTACCTCTCCGGTCGAGCCGTCGTAGCGGTAGACGACCGGCGGGGTCACGTGGTCGGTGTAGGTGAACCACGCCTCGTGCCCGCCGTGGTATCTCGTCACCATCGCGCCCACCGAACCTGGCTTGGGTAGGTCTGTGAGGTCACCCACCCGCTTGCCGCTCCCGAGGTCGTGGATGCTGACCTCGGAGACCGCGTGCCGGGTCCAGGAGACCAGCAGGCGTGGCTCGTCGAGGTCGTCGAGGATCGCGAAGCCGGCCAGCACCGCGACCGGGTCCTCGTCGACCAGCGGGCGCCAGTGCTCGCGCCCCGGCGTGGCGGGGTCGGTGACCAGCAGCCGCCCGCGAGGGCTGTCGAGGTCGGTCCCGACGTAGAGGCGGCCGTCGATCCCGACGCCGACGCTGGTCTGTGCGTCGACGTCGCGCTGGACGGTGACGAACTCGGGGGCGGCCAGGTCGGCACCGGCCAGGTCGGCCAGGTAGACCTCGGTGCGCGGGTCAGTACCCCTCGACCCCGAGACCGCCAGCCAGCGGCCACGGTCCGTTCCCGTGCTGGGGCTGAGCGAGACCGTCCACCAGAACTCCTTGTCGTGGTCGCTTCCGAACACGATCGGGTCGTCGGCCGGGTCGCTGCCGAGCCGGTGGAACCACACCCGGCGGTGGTACTGCCGCTCCTGCTCCGGCACGTCGTCGGGATGCAGGCGACGTACGTAGTAGAAGCCGCTGCCGTCGGGCAGCCAGGCCACGGGCGAGACGCGGGTGCGGTCGACCGGTCCGTCGACCACCTCGCCGGTGGCGACGTCGAGAACGCGGATCGCCGACTCCTCGGTGCCTCCCTCGGAGAGCTGGTAGGCGAGCAGGGCGCCGTCGGGGGAGGGCTGGTACGCATCGAGCGTGGTGGTGCCGTCGGGGTCGATCACCGTCGGGTCGACCAGCACGCGCTCGGTGCCGTCGGGGTCGACGGTGTGGAGCACGCCGTGCTCCTGGTCGGCGCGGCGCCGCATGAAGAACTGCCGGTCGTGCCGGAAGGTCGGCGGACCGTGGAAACCCGTCGACAGCAGCGTCTCCAGCCGTTCCGCGAAGCCGTCGCGCGACGTCCACTGCGGTCGCCACGAGTCGAGCAGGTCGTCCTGGCGGTCCAGCCAGGTCGCGGTGTCGGCGGAGTCGCCGTCCTCCAGCCACCGGTACGGGTCGGGGACCTCGAGGCCGTGGATCACGTCCACGTGCTCGTCACGGTGCGCGGTGGGGTAGCGGGGCAGCTCGGTCACGAGGGTGAGGCTATCGACCGGCCGGTGCACCTGTGTCGGCCTCCCGATCGCTAACCTTGTGCCGTGACCATCGCACCCAGCATTCGCCGAGGGCTTCGCGCCGGCGCCGTCGCCGTCCCCGCCGCGTCCCTCCTGCTCGCCTCGCCCGCAGTGGCGGCACCACCGACGAGCTGGTCCGACCCCGCGCCGATGTCGCTGCTGAAGGCGCTGCTGGTGTTCGGCGGCATCCCGCTCGCGCTGATGGCCGGCATCACCCTGCTCGTGCTCGCCCCGTCGCTCATCCGCGGCGACCGGCAGCAGCGCGGTGTGTCGTCGTGGACCGAGCCGCAGTGGTTCGGCGGGCCGGCCGACGCCGTGCCCGCCGCCCCGGGCGCCCGAGGCGAGATCGAGGGCACGCGCGAGCCGGCCAGCGAGACCGAGTCCGCCGGGGGAGCAAGTGCCCGCTGGTGAGCTGCTCACGCCGACCGACCGCGCGACCATCCGGCGGGCGGTCCGCAACGCCGAGACCTCGTCCGGCTTCGAGTTCTCCGTCTACGTCGGGTCCAGCGACGGGGAGCCCCGGGCGCACGCGGAGGGCCTGCACGCGCAGCTGGCCCAGCCGGAGCGTGCGGTGCTGGTGCTGGTCGACCCGGTGGCCCGGTTGCTGGAGATCGTGACCGGCTCGCACGTGCGCCGACAGCTCGACGACGCCGAGGTGGGTCTCGCGGCGCTGAGCATGCAGACGGCGTTCGCGGCCGGGGATTTCGCGGGCGGCATCGCCAGCGGGCTGCAGCAGCTCGCCGACCACGCGCGGCGCCCGCCGATGTTGCACACCGACTGACCGCTGGGTCGTCAGGCGCCCGCTCCCCTGTCGCGTCGAGCTTGCGCGAATGGCCAGCTGAGGGCCATTCGCGCCATCTCGACGCAAAAAAATAGGGGCAGGACGCCAGAGAGTCGAGGAGGACGCTACTGGGCGTCGCGCTCCTGGGCGCGCAGGGCGCGTTCGAGGTCGGCGCGGCCCTCGGACACCAGCCGTCGCGCCGCCGGGTTGGCCTCGGTCGTGTCCAGCCATTCGCTGACCCGGGCCAGCACCTCGGGGGTGGGCAGCGCGCGCGGGAACATCAGCATCAGGATGTTCGTCGCCATCTGCGTGCCCTTGACCTCCCACACCGACGTGGCCAGGTCGAGGTAGCGGTCGACATACGGCCCGAGCACGTCATCCTGGCCGGGCTGCTGAAACGACGCGGCGATGCTGCGCTGGGTCTCGTTTGCCACGTCGTCGCTCTCGGTGGCGGTGCGCCAGGCCCACTCCTTGGCCGCGGCCGTCGGCAGCGCCGTACGCGCGGCGGCGGCCTGCTGCTGACCCGAGATCGTGTTGTCGCGCTGCAGCTCGGTCTCGATCGCCGCCTCGTCGACGCGGCCCATGTGCGCCAGCCCGGTCAGCAGCCCCCAGCGCAGGTCGGTGTCGACGTCGAGGCCCTCTAGCCCGGTCGTGCCGTCGAGCAGGCCGGCCAGGAAGTCACCGGTCCGGGTCTCGGTCGCCGCCGCGCACAGGCCGCGCACGAGCGCCAGCTGGTGGTCGCTGCCGGGCCTGGCGGCCTTGACCAGGTCGAGGAGGCCCGACTCCCACCGGGCGCGGACCTTGTCGCGGTTGACCGGCGCGACGTAGGTGTTGACCGAGGTCTGCGCCTGCCGCAGCAGCGCGTGTACGGCGGTGAGGTCCGACTCGGTGCCGACCCCGCGCAGGACCAGGTCGACGAAGTCGCTGGCCGCCATCTCGCCGTCACGGGTCATGTCCCAGGCCGCACCCCAGCACAGCGCGCGCGGCAGCGACTCGGTGAACGTGTCGATGCCGCCGATCAGCGTGGCCAGTGAACGCTCGTCGAGCCGGATCTTGGCGTAGGTGAGGTCGTCGTCGTTGAGCAGGATCAGGTCGGGCCGGCGCTTGCCGACCAGCTGCGGCACCTCGGTGCGCTCGCCGACCACGTCGATCTCGACCCGGTCGCGGCGGACCAGCGCGTCGTCGGTGCGGTCGTACAGCCCGATCGCGACCCGGTGCCGGCGCAGCGTGGGGAAGTCGGGGTGTGCGCTCTGCTGCACGGTGAACGTGGTGAAGGCGGCGTCGTCGTCGGTGTCGAACTGCGCGCGCAGGGTGTTGACGCCCGAGGTCTGCAGCCACTCCTTGGTCCACGAGCCGAGGTCGCGCCCGGAGGTCTCCTCCAGCGCCCGGAGCAGGTCGACGAGCTCGGAGTTGGCGTAGGCGTGCCCGTCGAAGTACGCGCGCAGCCCGGCGAAGAACGGGTCCTCGCCCACCCACGCCACGAGCTGGCGCAGCGACGAAGCGCCCTTGGCGTACGTGATGCCGTCGAAGTTGACCTCGACGGCCTCCAGGTCGTAGTTGTCCGCGGCGATCGGGTGGGTCGAGGGCAGCTGGTCCTGGCGGTAGGCCCAGGTCTTGCGAAGGTTGCAGAACGACGTCCAGGCCTCGTCATAGCGGGTGGCGACCGTCGACGCGTGGTGCGCCGCCCACTCCGCGAACGACTCGTTGAGCCACAGGTCGTCCCACCAGCGCATCGTGACCAGGTCGCCGAACCACATGTGCGCCATCTCGTGCAGGATCGTGTTGGCGCGCGTCTCGTACGCTGCGGTCGTCTGCCGGCTGCGGAAGATGTACTCGTCGCGGAAGGTGACGCAGCCGGCGTTCTCCATCGCGCCCATGTTGTACTCCGGCACGAACAGCTGGTCGTACTTCCCGAACGGGTAGCCCATCTCGAACGCGCTCTCGAAGAACCCGAAGCCCTGCTTGGTCACCTCGAGCACGTCGTCGGCGTCGAGGTGCTCGGCCAGCGACTGCCGGCAGAACAGACCGAGCGGGATCTCCCCGTCGCGGCCGGGGTACGCGTCGCGCACGACGTGGTACTCGCCGGCCACCAGGGCCGTGATGTAGGTCGACATCGGCTTCGTCGGCTCGAACCGCCACACGCTGACCGTGTCCTCGGGGTCGCCGGGGTCGCCGGGGTCGCCGACCGCCTCGGGCTCCGGCGTCGGCGAGTTCGACACGACCTGCCAGTGGCTCGGCGCGGTCACGCTGAACCGGAACCGGGCCTTCAGGTCCGGCTGCTCAAACGTGGTGTAGACGCGCCGCGCGTCGGGCACCTCGAACTGCGTGTACAGGTAGGTCCGGCCGTCGGCGGGGTCGACGAACCTGTGCAGGCCCTCGCCGGTGCGGCTGTAGGCGCAGTCGGCGACGACCCGCAGCTCGTTGTCGGCCGCGAGGTCGTCGAGCGCGATGCGGCTGTCGTTGTAGACCGTGGCGGGGTCCAGGGAGCGGCCGTTCAGCGTGATCTCGTGCACGGTGGCGCCGACGAGGTCGGCGAACGTCGAGGCGCCGGGCTGCGTGCAGGCGAACCGGACCACGGTCGTGGACGGGAACGTCCGCTCGGAGGCGGTGAGGTCCAGGGCCACGTCGTAGTCGTGGATCGTGAGCAGGTTCGCGCGCTCGCGCGCCTCGTCGCGAGTGAGGTTCGTCCCAGGCATGTGGGCATCCTTGCACGCCGAGGGGAATGGCTCGAAGCAGATATCGGTTGCACAGTGCAAAGACGGTTGAGCCGTGAAGAACGGGTTACAGGACGGCTGGTACCAAGGTCCGCGGGCCGGCGTGCTCGGGGCTGAGTGTTCGGGTATGGGCCGGTCGCCCGCCGTACGGAAAGGGAAGCAGCATGACCGAGGCCGATGGCGCCACGCCGAACAGCAACGGCGGCAGTGAGAGTCGGGGCCGGCACGCCGCCCCACCGGAAGCCAGCACCGGTGTGGTCGCGGAGTTCTGGTTCGACCCGATCTGCCCCTGGGCCTGGCTGACGTCGCGGTGGTTGCTCGAGGTCGAGCAGGTACGCCGCGTCACCCCGCACTGGAACGTGATGAGCCTGTCGGTCCTGAACCAGGACCGGGACCTGTCCGACGACTACCGCGCCAAGCTCGACAAGGCATGGGGGCCGGTGCGGGTCTGCATCGCCGCGGCCGAGCAGCACGGCGACGACGTGCTCGGGCCGCTCTACACCGCGCTCGGGCGTCGCTTCCACAACGAGGGCCGGGAGAAGGACCGCGCGACGATCGAGGAGGCGCTCGAGGAGGCGGGTCTGCCGGTCGCTCTGGCCGACGCCATGGAGTCGACGGAGTACGACGACGCGGTGCGCAAGTCGCACCGCGCCGGCATCGACCAGGTCGGCATGGACGTCGGCACCCCGGTGATCAGCGTCGACGGGGTCGCGTTCTTCGGGCCCGTCGTGACACCCGTCCCGCGGGGCGAGGCGGCCGGTCGGCTCTGGGACGGCGTCCTGCTCGTCGCCGGCACCGACGGCTTCTTCGAGATCAAGCGCACCCGCGACCGCGACCCGGTCTTCGACTGACCCACAGGGTGACCCGCTGACCCGTCACGGTCGGCTGGTCCCGGTCGTCCCCGGTGCACGCCGCCTGACAGACTCTGCGCCATGCGCGTACACCTGGGCAGCGACCACGCCGGACTCGAGCTCAAGCAGCACCTGGTCGAGTGGCTCGCTGCACACGGTCACGAGGCGGTCGACCACGGCGCGTTCGAGTACGACGCCGATGACGACTACCCGCCGTTCTGCCTGCAGGCGGCGACCGGTGTGGTCGGCGACGAGGGCAGTCTCGGCATCGTGATCGGTGGCTCCGGCAACGGCGAGCAGATCGCAGCCAACAAGGTCCCGGGCGTGCGCGCGGCGCTTGCGTGGAACCACGACACCGCCGCGCTGGCCCGGGAGCACAACGACGCCAACGTGGTGTCGCTGGGCGCGCGCATGCTCAGCACCGACGAGGCCGTGCGGCTGGTCGAGATCTTCCTCGCCACGCCGTACAGCGGTGCCGAACGTCATGCGCGCCGGATCGAGATGCTGCGCGAGTACGAGCAGACCCACGAGCTGCCCAGTGTGGGTCCGGCGGAGAGCCGCCGGCCTTCGGCGGACGGCTGAGCGCCACCGCGACACCCCACCCGACCGGACGGACCGGAGCGCTATGCCCGAGGGCCACACCCTGCACCGGCTGGCGCGGGAGATCGACCTCACCTTCGGCGGACGTCGTGTGCGCGTCGAGTCGCCGCAGGGCCGGTTCGCGGACTCGGCCGCGTCGCTGGACCGCTCGCTGCTGCGTGGGGCCGAGGCCGCGGGCAAGCACCTGTTCCTGGAGTTCAGCCGGGACCGATGGGTGCACATCCATCTCGGCCTCATCGGCACGTTCCAGATCGGCGAGGGTCCCGCACCCCAGCCCCGCGGGGCGGTGCGGCTCCGGCTGCGCACGCGCGAGGCGTACGCCGACCTCCGGGGGCCGATCATCTGCCGGGTGGTGACCGCCGCGGAACGTGCCGCGGTCCTCGACCGGCTGGGGCCCGACCCGCTGCGAGCGGGCGACGACCCGGAGCACGTATGGCAACGCATCTCGCGCAGCCGAAGGCCGATCGGCGTACTCCTGCTGCAGCAGGAGACGGTCGCGGGGCTCGGCAACGTCTACCGGGCCGAGGTGCTGTTCCGGCACGGTGTCGACCCGGAGCAGCCCGGCAACGAGCTCGACCACGACGTCTGGACCGCGATGTGGGACGACCTGGTCGAGCTGATGCAGGAGGGCGTGCGCACGGGCCGGATCGACACCGTGCGCCCCGAGCACGCGCCGGAGGCGATGGGCCGGCCTCCTCGCGTCGACGACCATGGCGGGGAGGTCTACGTCTACCGGCGGGCCGGGCTGCCGTGCCTGGTCTGCTCCACGCCGGTTGCCACTCGGCAGGTCGACGGACGCAACCTGTTCTGGTGTCCCGGCTGCCAGCCGGGACACCGATCTGACACTCTTCGGCAACTTCGCTGACGAGCCCCCGCTCCAGGGCTATGGTCACTGCGTGTCGACAGTCGTCAGGGACGCCGCTTGGAGGCGGGCCAGCGCCCGCCGCCGCAGGCGCCGGCGGCTCTCCAGCACCCTTCGCCGGGTCCGCGGCTCCGAGACCACGTGGCTGGTCGGGCTCGGGCTGGTGTGCGCGCTGCTCGCCCTCGGCGCGGCCGCGGAGTTCGTGCCGATGAGCGTGTTCGTGGCCCCGGTCCTGGTGGGTGGACTCGTCCTCAGTGTCCGCCGGCTGCTGTGGCTCTGCCTCGTCGTCGCCGCGTGCATGGCGGGGGCGATGTTCGGGGCGGGTGTGCTGATGCTGCGGCTGGGCTCGCTGGTGGTGGTCGCGCTCACCGCGGCGATCATGCTGTGGAACGCCCGGTCGCGCTCCAACCTCGGCGTGGCCGGCACCCGTGGAGAGTCGATGCTGATCGACCTTCGCGACCGGCTGCTGAGCCAGGGTGAGCTGCCCCAGCTGCCGCGCGGCTGGTACGCCGAGGCCGTGATGCGCTCGGCCGGCGGCGCGTCGTTCGCCGGCGACTTCATGGTCTCGGCCATGCTGCCGACCTCGTCGCGACTCGAGGTCGCCGTCGTCGACGTGTCCGGCAAGGGCCTGGGCGCGGGCACCCGGGCGCTGCTGCTGTCCGGTGCGTTCGGCGGATTGATCGGCTCGGTCTCCCCGAAGGACTTCCTGCCCGCCGCGAACGCGTACCTGATGCGTCAGGAGTGGGGCGAGGGGTTCGCGACCGCGGTCTACCTCGTGCTCGACCTGCGCACGGGCGAGTTCGAGATCCGGACCGCCGGTCACCCGCCCGCCGTCCAGCTGCACGCCGGGTCGGGCCGGTGGGTGGTCCAGCACTCCGAGGGCCCGGTGCTCGGGCTCATCTCGAATGCGGAGTTCAGTGTCGCCCGCGGCCGCGTGCAGCCGGGCGACGCGCTGCTGCTGTACACCGACGGGCTGGTGGAGACTCCCCAGCGCGACATCGGGCTCGGTATCGACAAGCTGGTCGGTGAGGCGGAGCGACTCGCGACCCGCGGGTTCGACCACGGCGCCACCCGCCTGGTGGACCGCATCGCCTCGCAGAACGACGACCGCGCCCTGGTGCTGCTGCATCGGCTGGTCCGCGGCTAGACGGACCTACGGGCCGTCGGTTCCGGGCCCGGGTGACTCGGTCAGGCGGAGCCGATACGCGAGGAGGACCGGGACCGGGTGTCGAGCCGCTGCGCGAGGTAGGCGTCGACGTCCTCACGCTCGCGGCGTCTGGCGATCATGATGGCCGCGGCGGTGGCCGCGTTGCTGCGTGCGACCTGCTGGCTGCCGAGGCTCACGAGGCCACCGAAGCCGGTGAACCGCATGGCGTGGACGAGTCGGGTCATGCCTGCCTCCCTGTGACCGCTACGACGCTAGGCAGAGATTGCGTCGGCGGAGTCACCGCAATGTGACGTCAGTGTGAAATCTGTGCGCGAGGCTGCATGGTGGCCGCACCAGCCGTCATGCAGCCTCGCGCACCGAGCGGGAGTCAGCCCGTGGTGCCGGATCCGGCCGGGACGTCGAGCCGCTGCGCAAGGTAAGCATCGACGTCTTCGCGTTCACGTCGCCGGTTCATCAGCTGTGCTGTCGCCGTGGCGGCGTTGTCGAGTGCCACGTCCTGGCTGACGAGACTGCGAAGTGCCCAGGCCATCCGGTCCATCCGGTCTTCTCTCTCCCTCTCCGCCGAGCACGCTGCAGGCGACCACCACCAGTCGTTGCCCTGCGCCGTGACATCGGCGTCACCCTTGCGTCCGTCCACCCACGCGCGTCGAGGTGCGCTTCCCGAGAGAGGGCGGCGAACCGTCCATCCGCGAATGCAGCGTCAGTGCCCGAGGTGACCTGCGGAGCATGTGCTCCGGTCGCCCCCCGGTTCTCGGTGGGGCAACGGGTCCTACCCTGCCGGTCCGATCGTCTAGTCGGCCATAGCCTGTTCGGGCTATATCGCTAGCCCGGAATAGTCCCGGATTCAACGGTCGTGCGTCGCCCGTGGGACTGGTGGGGAGATGCGACGCAGGAGTGGAATGGAGCGGGTGACGAGAATCGAACTCGCGTAGCCAGTTTGGAAGACTGGGGCTCTACCATTGAGCTACACCCGCAGGCGACGCGGTCGAGACGGCTGGCATCACGACTGGCACGGCCGCGCCCATGATGCCACGGTGGTCGTGCGCGGCCCAATCGGGCCGAGTCGGCGTACGCGTGCGGGTCCTCTAGACTCGACCCGGCGCCGCCGGGGCGTAGCGTAGTGGCTAGCGCGCCTGCTTTGGGAGCAGGAGATCGCAGGTTCGAGTCCTGTCGCCCCGACCACCCGGTCAGAGCACCTGACCACCGGTTCGGTCAGAGGCTGCGCGTCGTCGAGAAGACCATCCGACCAAGGAGACATCATCACCGTGCAGAGCGGCGTCGAGAAACTGAGCCCGACCAGCATCCGGCTCACCGTCGAGGTGCCATTCGAGGAGCTGAAGCCGAGCCTCGACGCGGCGTACAAGAAGATCGCCGGACAGGTCTCGATCCCGGGGTTCCGCAAGGGCAAGGTGCCTCCGCAGATCATCGACCAGCGGGTCGGCCGCGGCGTCGTCCTCGACGAGGCCGTCAACGACGCGCTGCCCGACCTGTACCGCCGGGCCCTCGAGGAGAACGAGGTGACCCCGCTCGGGCAGCCCGAGATCGACGTGACCGACTTCGCGGACAACGAGAAGCTCACGTTCACCGCCGAGCTCGACATCCGCCCCGAGATCGAGGTGCCATCGTTCGAGGGGCTCGAGGTCGAGGTCGACGAGGTCAAGGTCACCGACGAGGACGTCGACGCCGAGATGCAGGGTCTGCGTGAGCGCTTCGGCACGCTCGTCGACGTCGACCGGGAGGCCGCCGACGACGACTTCGTGACGATCGACCTGTCCGCGAGCAAGGACGGTGAGCCGATCGAGGACGCCCAGGCGACCGGCCTGAGCTACCAGATCGGCAAGGGCAACATGCTCGACGGCCTCGACGACGCCCTGCGCGGCCGCAAGGCCGGCGACAGCACCACGTTCCAGACCCAGCTCGTCGGCGGCGAGCTCGCCGGCCAGGACGTCGACGTCGAGGTCAAGATCGGCGCGGTCAAGGAGCAGGAGCTGCCGGAGGTCGACGAGGAGTTCGCCCAGACGGCCTCCGAGTTCGACACCGTCGACGAGCTCACCGCCGACCTGCGCACCCGGCTCGAGAGCAACAAGCGGCTCGAGCAGGCCTCGGCCGCACGCGACGCCGTGCTCGAGAAGCTGCTCGACCGCACGGAGGTGCCGCTGCCCGACCGCGTGGTCACCGACGAGGTGAGCCAGCGTCGCGAGCAGATCCGTGAGCAGCTGGCGTACGCCGGGATGTCCGAGCAGCAGTACCTCGAATCCGAGGAGCAGACCGAGGACGAGTTCGCCGCCGAGGTCGAGAAGCGGGCCCGCGACGCGCTCGCCGCGCAGTTCGTGCTCGACGAGATCGCCAAGAAGGAGGAGCTCGGCGTCGAGGAGGCCGAGCTCACCCAGCACATCGTCCGCCGGGCGCAGCAGTCCGGGATGCAGCCTGAGCAGTTCGCCCAGCAGGTCATGCAGGCCGGCCAGGTCCCGCTGCTGGTCAACGAGGTCGTCCGCGGCAAGGCGCTCGCGGTCGTGGTGCAGGCGGCCGAGGTCAAGGACACCGCCGGCAACCCGGTCGACGTCAAGAACCTGCAGCCCGACGGCACGTACGCCGACCCCGACGCCCAGGACGACGAGGCCCCTGAGGCCACTGGGGGCGACGATGTCGAGGACGCGACCGAAGAGGACGTGACGGAAGAGGCCGCGACGGAAGAGGCCGCGACGGAGCCCGCCGAGCAGCGCTGACCGGTCGGGCCTACCGGTTGCGCCGAGATTGCGCGAAGTGCCCGGCAATGGTGCCCAGGCTGTCCGCCAGCGGTTGGGCCTTTCGCGCGATCTCGGCGCGAAGAAGGCCCAGCTCGGGGCGAAGAAAGCGCTAGAAGATCTCCTGGCACCAGGGCGCGGGGTCCCAGGCGAAGGCCTGCGAGGCCGGCGCCAGCGTGTCGGGCCTGCACTCCTGCACCCGGCCGGCCGCGGCGAGCCGGCTGAGGTGCCGTCCGCCGAGGTAGACCGCGGCCAGGTCGTCGATCGCGACCACGAGGTCGGGGTCCCCGTCGACCCGCCGGCAGTCGGCGGTGTCGGGGCCGCCGGTGACCCGCCAGCAGCCGGTGTTCCACGGGCAGACCGGGTCGTCGACCTGGATCACCACGTCGACCGGTAGCGCGTAGCGGCGCGCGGCCAGCGCCCGGTCGACGTCGACGAGGCGCACCCAGAGCTGGTCGTTGATGTCGACCGACGCGCGTCGCGGGTCGCTGAGCATGTCGAGCAGCGGGTCGTCGATGGGGCGGTTGCGCAGCTGGGTGACCGCCATCAGGTCCTGGTTGAGCACGAACTCCATCACCCGGGCGTACGACCCGGCGTCCAGCGCGAACAGCTCCTTGACCTGCACGGTCCCGTGCGGGCCGTTGGGAGTCCAGGCGGCCTTGGTTCGAAACATCGCGTAGCCGACCACCTCGTCCGCGCGCTCGGCCACGACTCCACGCAGCTCGGAGGCGCCGTCGCGGCCCTCCGGCGGGTCGTCGGCGGCCCGTGCCCACCACCGGGTGTCCCGGCGGAACGCGCCGGGGCGTCCGGTGACCTCGCGGTCGAACACCTCGCCGGCCAGGGTGCCGAGCGAGGCCGCCGGGACGTACCGCAGCGACACGTCGGAGGCCGCCGGCGCGTGCTGCAGCTGCGAGCGCTCCCTGGGCACCTCGACGCCCAGCGACCTGGCGGCGAAGCCGTACCCGAACCGGGGGTAGATCTGCGGCTCGGTGGCCCACAGCGCCGCCACCGGCTCGGCCCCGCGGTCGTGCAGGTCGGCGAGCTGGTGGTGCATGAGCGCGCTGAGGATGCCCCGCCGCCGGTGCGTCGGCAACACGGCGACACCAGTGACCCCGGCCACGCCCAGCGCGGAGCCGGGCACGGTCATCTCCAGCGGCAGGCCGAGCGTCGTTCCCACGAGCAGGTCGCCGTCGAACGCGCCGAACATCGTGGCGTCGTCGAGGATCACCCGGTCGGACTCACGCTCGGCGCTGGTGCTCGAGTGGCCGAACGCGAGGTCGAACAGGTCGAGCGTGGCCTCCATCTGGGTCGCGTGCAGCAGCTGGATGTCGACCTGGGCCTTGCTCAAGGTTGCCTCCGGGCGGTGGGCGGTCAGGCGGGGGAGAGGAACGCCGCCAGCGCACCGGCGTACATCGCCGGGTCGAGCGCACCGCACATCTCCCGCGCGGAGTGCATGGACAGCGTGGCAGCCCCGAAGTCGACCGTGGTCGCCCCGGTCAGCGCGGCCGTCATCGGGCCGACCGTCGACCCGCACGGCATGTCCGAGCGCGACACGAACTGCTGGACCGGCACACCCGCCTGCTCGCAGGCCGCCACGAAGGCGGCAGCGCCCAGGGCATCGGTGGCGTAGCGCAGCTTGGCGTTGGACTTGAGCACCGGACCGGCGTTGATGCGCACCTGGTGCTCGGGGTCGTGCCTGTCGGCGTAGTTGGGGTGGGTGGCGTGCGCCATGTCGCCCGAGGCGATCACCGAGCCGGCGATCGCGCGCAGGTAGTCGTCGCGGCCCCCGCCGGTCGCGCGCACGACGCGTTCGAGCACCGACGGCAGCAGGGTCGAGAACGCGCCGCGCTCGGACATGCTGCCGACCTCCTCGTGGTCGAACAGCACCAGCGCCGGCACCCACGGGCGGGCCGGGGCCGCCTCGACCGCGTTCAGCAGTGCGCGCACGCCGGCGTAGCTGGTCGCCAGGTTGTCGAGCCGGGGCGCGGCGATCAGGTCGCGGTCGCGGCCGATCCGGCGAGAGGGCGTCAGGTCGTGGGTCATCAGGTCCCAGCCGAGCACCGCGTCGGGGTCGGCGCCGCACTCCTTGGCCACGAACGCCCGGAAGTCGCCGGGGGTGTCGCCGACTCCCCACAGCGGGCTGAGGTGCTGCTGGGGGTTGAGCTTGAGCCCGTCGTTGACCTCACGGTCGAGGTGGATCGCGAGCTGCGCCACCCGCAGCACCGGGTCGTCGACGTGCAGCAGCCGGTGCTCGACGCCTCCGTCGGCCGCGCGCAGCGCCACCCGGCCCGAGAGCCCGAGGTCGCGGTCGAGCCAGGAGTTGACCATGGGTCCGCCGTACACCTCGACGCCGAGCAGCTGCCAGCCCGCGCGGGAGACGTCAGGTCGCGGCTTGATCCGCAGGTTGGGGCTGTCGGTGTGCGCGCCGACGACCCGGAACGGCGTCGCCGGGCCGTCGGCGTACTCGCTGCTCCACGCGACCAGCGAGCCCCCGCGCAGCAGGTAGTAGCGCCCCGGCTCCGACGGCCAGGCGTCGGTCTCGAACAGCCGGCGGAACCCGCCGGCTGCCAGTCGCGAGGCTGCCTCGGCGCAGGCGTGGAACGGAGACGGCGAGACATCGACGTACGTGCACAGCCCGGCGGCCTCGGCGTCGGTGTCGAACGAGTGCGGCATGGGTCAACCCTATTCAGGTGACTGTGCGACGCGCGCTCGCAGGACCTCCGGGTGGCTTCCCGGGGTTCGGGCGGAGATCCGGCACTATGGGGCCCATGTCGGAGCCGAGCAGCAAGGCAACGCCGGCGAGTGTCGCCATCGCGGCGTCCCTGGCCGTGGAGTACCTCGACCGCCTGGTCGTCGGCACGGTCCGCGACGTCCACCACGCGGTGGGCCGCCGGAGCTTCCGGGCCACCGGTGCGCCGTCGGCGCCGGTGCGGCTGATGCACGACGGCATCAGCGGGAGTGTCTACGCCATCCTGGGTGCGAGCCTGCGCACCACCGGGGCCGTGCTGCGCCGGCTGGACCAGCGGGGCCGTGGCGGACGGACGCTGGACGAGGCACCTGCCGGACGTCGCGCGGCAGCCATCGTCAACGGGTTCATCGGCGAGACGCTCGATGACGAGGACCACCCGATGGCGATCCGGATGTCCGCGCGCGTCGACGGCCGCGACGTCGCCGACCTCGGGCAGGCCTACCCCGACGCCACCGGCGACGTGGTGATCTTCCTGCACGGGCTGGTCGAGGACGACGAGTCGTGGCACTGGGGGGCCGACACCGGCGTGCCCACGTACGCCGAACGGCTTCGTTCCGACACCTCCTGGACCCCGGTCACCATGCGGTACAACACCGGGCTGCCGGTCGCACGCAACGGCGCCCTGCTGTCCGAGTGGCTGACCGGTCTGCTCCGTGACTGGCCGACACCCGTGCGCCGGATCGGGCTGGTCGGGCACTCGATGGGCGGGCTGGTCGCGCTCGCCGCCTGCGAAGAGGGCGCGGCCGCTGGCGAGTGGACCCCGCTGGTGCGCCACGTCGTGTGCCTGGGCACGCCGCACCTCGGTGCGCCGCTGGAGCAGCTCGTGCACTGGGGCGCGAGCACATTGTCGAGGTTCCCGGAGTCCACGCCGTTCGCCACCATCCTGAACACCCGCAGCGCGGGCATCCTCGACCTCCGCGAGGCGGCGCCGGAGTGCACTCCGCTGCCGGACGCGGAGTACCACTGCTTCAGCGCGAGCATGCGCGCCCCGTTCGGGCTGGTCGTGGGTGACCTGCTCGTCCGCCGCGCGAGCGCCACCGGCCGCATCCCGGGTGGAACCTCGCAGCATCTGCCTGGCACGCACCACTTTCAGCTGCTCAACCACCCCGAGGTGTACGCCGACCTGCGCCGACGGCTCACCGAACCCAGTCGCGCCGACGGCACCGTCGACGACACCCGAACAGCCTCCCGACGGCGCGCGTAGTCCCGACGGCGACGAGCAAGGCACATCCATGTAGCGCTGCTGCCCGCACTTGCGCTGTGGGCGAACAACCCCGACGGGCCCATGGGTTTGTCCGGCGTGACCGCTAGGGTCGGACGCGTGAACGAGAACGAGATGAACGGTGGCGGCCAGGGCTACGGCCTCGACGACCACATCTACCAGCGGCTGTTGAAAGAACGCATCATCTTCCTCGGTTCGGAGGTGCGTGACCAGAACGCCAACGCGATCTGCGCGCAGATGCTGCTGCTCAACGCCGAGGACCCGCAGCGCGACATCTTCCTCTACATCAACTCTCCCGGGGGCTCCGTCGACTCCGGCATGGCGATCTACGACACCATGCAATACATCTCCAACGACGTGGCGACAGTCGGGATGGGCCTGGCCGCGTCGATGGGCCAGTTCCTGCTGTGCGCCGGTGCGCCGGGCAAGCGCTACGCGCTCCCGCACGCGCGGATCATGATGCACCAGCCGTCCGGTGGTCTCGGCGGCACCGCGTCCGATATCAAGATCCAGGCCGAGCAGTCGCTGCACATCAAGCGGCAGATGTTCCAGCTGATCAGCCACCACACCGGCCAGTCGGTCGAGGAGATCGAGCGTGACGCCGATCGCGACCGCTGGTTCACCGCCGAGCAGGCGCTGGAGTACGGGTTCATCGACAACGTCGTCGAGAGCGCCGGTGACGTCGCCGAGCACGGCCGGCCGGCAAGTGAGGAGTGACCGACCGATGACTCCCTTCGCTGGCACCGTCTCTGGCGACCCCACCGGCGACCCCACCGGCAACCTCGGAGGACCCGTGAACACCTCGCCGCAACCCGGCAACCCCGTGATGGACTACTACATCCCGCAGTGGGAAGAGCGAACGTCGTACGGCTACCGCCGGATCGACCCCTACACCAAGCTGTTCGAGGACCGCATCATCTTCCTCGGCACGCCGATCTCCGATGACGTCGCCAACGCCGTGATGGCGCAGCTGCTGTCGCTGCAGGCGATGGAGACCGAGCGCGACATCTCGCTGTACATCAACTCGCCCGGCGGCTCGTTCACCGCGCTCACGGCGATCTACGACACGATGCGCTACATCAAGCCCGACATCCAGACGGTCTGCCTGGGTCAGGCGGCCTCCGCGGCGGCGATCCTGCTCGCGGCCGGCACGAAGGGCAAGCGGCTGGCGCTGCCGAACTCACGGATCCTGATCCACCAGCCGTATACCGAGGGCGCCTACGGCCAGGCCAGCGACATCGAGATCCAGGCCAACGAGATCCTGCGGATGCGCACCCGGCTGGAGGAGATGATCGCCGAGAACACCGGCAAGAGCGCCGACGTGGTCAGCCGTGACATCGAACGCGACAAGATCCTCACGGCGGACGAGGCGGTCGACTATGGTCTGGTCGACCAGGTGCTCGCCTCGCTGAAGGACGCGCCCGCTCAGATGGGCTGACCGACACGCGGCGGGAGCATCCTTTCCGGCAGGTGTCAAGGGGCTAGCGTGTTCGCCCTCGGCGTACGGAATTCGCCGGATTGCCGTCGCGGTACCGGTCCACCGGCTCGCCGGAGGCGGTACCTTCGGAACTGGACATCCGCCTGGGCCCAACGCGCCCGGGCCTGACCTAAGGAGTCGTCGCGGGTGGCACGCATCGGTGACGGGGGAGATCTGCTGAAGTGCTCCTTCTGCGGTAAGAGCCAGAAGCAGGTCAAGAAGCTCATCGCGGGGCCAGGTGTCTACATCTGCGACGAATGCATCGACCTGTGCAACGAGATCATCGAGGAAGAGCTCAGCGAGGGCTCGGACGTCGGTCTCGAGGAGCTTCCCAAGCCGCGTGAGATCTACGAGTTCCTCAACTCCTACGTGATCGGCCAGGACGCGGCCAAGAAGTCGCTGGCGGTGGCGGTCTACAACCACTACAAGCGGGTCCAGGCCGGGGTCACGGCCGGCAAGCACAGCAAGGACGACCCGGTCGAGCTGGCCAAGTCCAACATCTTGATGATCGGCCCCACCGGCTGCGGCAAGACCTACCTCGCCCAGACGCTGGCGCGGATGCTCAACGTCCCGTTCGCGATCGCCGACGCCACAGCGCTGACCGAGGCCGGCTACGTCGGCGAGGACGTCGAGAACATCCTGCTCAAGCTGATCCAGGCCGCCGACTACGACGTCAAGAAGGCCGAGACCGGGATCATCTACATCGATGAGATCGACAAGGTCGCGCGCAAGAGCGAGAACCCCTCGATCACCCGTGACGTCTCCGGCGAGGGCGTGCAGCAGGCGCTGCTGAAGATCCTGGAGGGCACCAGCGCGTCGGTGCCGCCGCAGGGTGGCCGCAAGCACCCCCACCAGGAGTTCATCCAGATCGACACCACGAACATCCTGTTCATCGTCGGCGGCGCGTTCGCCGGCCTCGAGCAGATCGTGGAGTCGCGCTCGGGCAAGAAGTCGCTCGGCTTCAGCGCGATCCTGCACGCGCACGAGGAGACCGGCAGCGACGACGCCTACTCCGACGTGATGCCCGAGGACCTGCTGAAGTTCGGCCTGATCCCGGAGTTCATCGGCCGCCTCCCGGTGATCGCGACGGTCAACTCGCTCGACCGCGACGCGCTCATCCAGATCCTCACCGAGCCCAAGAACGCGCTCACCCGGCAGTACCGCAAGCTGTTCGAGATCGATGGCGTGGAGCTGGAGTTCACCGACGACGCGGTCGAGGCGATCGCCGACCTGGCCATGGTGCGCGGCACCGGCGCTCGCGGGCTGCGCGCGATCATGGAGGAGGTCCTCCTCAACGTCATGTACGACGTGCCCAGCCGCGAGGACATCGCCAAGGTCGTCGTCACCGGCGATGTCGTGTCGTCCAACGTCAACCCGACGCTGGTCCCGCGAAAGGACGACAAGAAGCGCGAGCGCCGGGAGAAGTCGGCCTAGTCCTCACAGACCACCCCCCACAGACCACGGAGTGCGCACGAACGCCCCGCCCGCGAGGCGGGGCGCTCGTGTGACCGCATCCTTCGCGCCGAGATTGCGCAAGTGCCCCGCCGATGGGGTGTGTTCACCTACTTTCGCGTCGAGATTGCGCAAAGTGCCCAGCAGAGGTGCGCAGGCTGACCGCCTGCGGTTGGGCACTTTGCGCAATCTCGACGCCAAATGGGTGACGCCAAAGGGGCGACGTCAGGGGGTGAGCCCGCAGAGTGCGCCACGTGAGGGTTCAGCCCGGCGGCTGGGCGAGGTCGACGTCGGCGGTGACGTCCTCTGCCGCGTCGTCGCTGACCAGCGTGAGCTCGCCGACCACCCGCCCGGCGGCGCGCAGGTCTCCGGTCGCGCGCCGGGCCAGTGACAGCAGCGCGTCCGGGCCACGGACGTCGGCCCGGGTGATCTCGGTACGCATCGAGACCTTCGCCGCCGACTTCGTACCGCGCAGCGCGCCGAGCACCGCTGCGGCCGCGCCCAGCATCCCCGCGTCGGTGGCCGCGGCCGAGCCCAGGTCGTCGGCACCGGGCCAGCGCTGGCGGTGGATCGAGCCCTCCCGCCACCACGACCAGACCTCCTCGGTCACGAACGGCAGGAACGGCGCGAGCAGCCGCAGCTGCACGTCGAGCGCCAGCGCGAGCGCCGCCTTGGCCGAGCCGGCCGGCAGCTCGCCGCGGCCGCCGTACGCGCGCTCCTTGACCAGCTCGACGTAGTCGTCGCAGAACTGCCAGAAGAACCGCTCGGAGACCTCTAGCGCCCCGGTGTAGTCGTAGGCCTCGAACGCCTCCGTGGCCTGGCGCGTCGTGGCCGCCAGGCCGCCGAGCATGGCGCAGTCGATCGGTTCGGTCACCGCGGACGGCGCAGGGTCGACGGCGCCCAGCCCGAGGACGAACTTGCTCGCGTTGAGCACCTTCATCGCCAGCCGCCGGCCGACCTTCATCTGGCTCTCGTCGAACGGCGAGTCGACACCGGGCCGGCCCATCGCGGCCCGCCAGCGCACGGCGTCCGAGCCGTACTTGTCGACGATCTCGGTCGGCACGACGACGTTGCCCTTGGACTTGCTCATCTTCTTGCGGTCGGGGTCGACCACGAACCCGGAGATCGCGGCGTGCGACCAGGGCACGGTGTGGTGCTCGAAATGCGCCCGGACCACGGTCGAGAACAGCCAGGTGCGGATGATGTCGTGCGCCTGCGGCCGCAGGTCCATCGGGAACGTGAGCGCGAACAGCTCGGGGTCGGTCTCCCAGCCGCAGGCGATCTGCGGCGAAAGGGACGACGTCGCCCAGGTGTCCATCACGTCGGGGTCACCGACGAACCCGCCCGGCTTGCCGCGTTGGTCCTCGTCGTAGCCCGTCGGCGGGTCGGCCTGCGGGTCGACCGGCAGCTCGGCCTCGGAGGGCACGATCGGGGAGTCGTGCACCGGCTCGCCGTCGCGGTCGAGGGGGTACCACACCGGGATCGGCACGCCGAAGAAGCGCTGCCGGCTGATCAGCCAGTCGCCGTTCAGGCCGCCGACCCAGTTGTCGTAGCGGTGCCGCATGTAGTCGGGCACCCAGGTGATCTCGGCGCCGCGCTCGAGCAGCTCCTGGCGCAGGCCGGGGTCGCGGCCGCCGTTGTGGATGTACCACTGCCGCGTGGCCACGATCTCCAGCGGTTTGTCGCCCTTCTCGAAGAAGTTCGCCATCCGCTGCGTCGGGGCGGGGTCGCCGTCGAGGTCGCCGCTGTCGCGCAGCTGCTGCACGATCTGCTCGCGGGCGCTGAAGACCGTCTTGCCGGCGAGCTGCTGGTACGCCGTGTCGCCCGGCCCTTCGGCGACCCACTCCGGGGTCTCGCGCAGCAGCCGCCCGTCACGACCGATCACGGTGCGCGTGGGGAGCTGCAGCTCACGCCACCACTGCACGTCGGTGAGGTCGCCGAACGTGCAGCACATCGCGATGCCCGCGCCCTTGTCGGGCTCGGCGGCGCTGTGCGCGATCACCGGGATCTCGACGCCGAAGAGCGGCGAGTGCACGACGGTGCCGAACAGCGCCTGGTAACGCGCGTCGTCGGGGTGGGCGATCAGCGCCACGCAGGCCGGGACCAGCTCGGGCCGGGTGGTCTCGACGTAGACCGGGGCGGAGTCGCCGTGGAACGCGACGCGGTAGAAGTGGCCGGGGTACTCCCGGGCCTCCAGCTCGGCTTGGGCGACCGCGGTCTGGAACGTGACGTCCCACAGCGTGGGCGCGTGCGAGAGGTAGGCCTCCTCGCGGGCGAAGTTGCGCAGGAACGCCCGCTGCGAGGCTGCCCGGGACACCTCGCCGATCGTGGTGTAGGTGCGCGACCAGTCGACCGAGAGGCCCATCTTGCGCCAGAGGCCCTCGAACGCCTTCTCGTCCTCGGACGCACGTTCCTCGCACAGCTCGATGAAGTTGCCCCGGCTGATGGGGACCTGTCGCTTGGCGTCCGGCTTCTCCGGCGGGGTGAAGTCGGGGTCGTAGGGCAGCGAGGGGTCGCAGCGGACGCCGTAGTAGTTCTGCACACGGCGCTCGGTCGGCAGGCCGTTGTCGTCCCACCCCATGGGGTAGAAGACCTCGAGGCCGGACATCCGGCGGTAGCGGGCGACCGTGTCGGTGTGGGTGTAGGAGAACACGTGCCCGACGTGCAGCGACCCGGACACGGTCGGGGGCGGGGTGTCGATGGCGAACACCTGCGACCGGTCGCTCACGGTGCGGTCAAAGCGGTAGGTGTTCTGCTCCTGCCAGACCCTCGACCACTTGTCCTCGAGACCCTCGAGCGCGGGCTTGTCCGGGACACGGACGGTGGGGGCAGGAGCGGGCTCCGGCGCGGCGCCGGTCGCGGCCTGGGGCGCAGCGTCTGACGGGTCCTCCGGCGCCGGGTCAGGGGGGAAGTCCTGCGGGTCGCTCATGGCAGTCGATCCTACGGGGCCCCAGGCGGTGGTCACGAGGCGGTTTACCCGCGGCGGCGGGTCGATCGACCGTGCTCGGCCGGCGCGCCCTGACCAGGCTGACCCGGCATGGCTCGACATAGACTCGGCGTCGATGTCGACGATCCCCACGCCTGGTGCCCCCGGCTCACCCGCGCCCTCGTACCCGCTGGCCGAGGCCGCGCTGCTGTCCCGGTGGCCCGAGACCCGGCTCGAGCCGTCGCTGGACCGGATCCGGGCGATGTGCGACCTGCTGGGCGACCCGCAGAAGGCCGCCCCGGTGATCCATCTGACCGGCACCAACGGCAAGACCTCGACCGCCCGGCTGACCGACAGCCTGGTGCGCGGACTCGGTCTGCGCACCGGCAGGTTCACCAGCCCGCACGTCGAGTCGATGCGCGAGCGGATCTGCATCGACGGGGAGCCGCTGGGCGAGGAGCAGTTCGCCGCGCTGTTCGCCGAGGTCGCGCCGTACGCCGAGGTGGTCGACCGCTCCGGCCCGCACCCGGTGTCGTTCTTCGAGATGATGACCGCGATGGCGTTCGCCGCGTTCGCCGACGCACCGGTCGACGTGATCATCCTCGAGGTCGGGATGGGCGGGGGCTGGGACGCCACCAACGTCGCCGACGCGACTGTCGCGCTGATCACGCCGATCGCGGTCGACCACGCCGACTACCTGGGCTCGTCGCCGGAGGAGATCGCCGGCGAGAAGGCCGGGATCATCAAGCAGGGCACGTTCGCCGTGCTGGCCCAGCAGTCGGTGGAGGTCGCCGAGGTCCTGCTGCGGCGCGCGGTCGAGGCGGAGGCCACGGTGGCCCGGGAGGGTCTCGAGTTCGGTGTGCTCGACCGAGTGCCCGGGGTCGGCGGGCAGATGGTGACCCTGCAGGGGCTGGCCGGGGAGTACGCCGAGATCTTCGTGCCGCTGCACGGCGCCCACCAGGCCCACAACGCGGTCTGCGCGCTGGCAGCCGTCGAGGCGCTGCGCGGCGGTGAGGCGATCGACATCGAGGTGGTCCGGGAGGCGTTCGGCCAGTCCGACTCGCCCGCGCGCCTGGAGGTCGTACGCCGCAGCCCGACCGTGGTCGTCGACGCGGCGCACAATCCGCACGGCGCACAGGCCGCGGTCGAGGCCGTGCAGGAGTCGTTCGCGTTCAGTCCGCTGGTCGGCGTGCTCGGGGTGATGGGCGACAAGGACGTCGAGGGGCTGCTGGACGTGTTCGAGCCGGTCATGGCCACCGTGGTGTGCACACAGAACTCCACGCCGCGCTCGATGCCGGCCGAGTCGCTGGGTGAGCTGGCCCGGGGGGTCTTCGGCCCCGACCGGGTCGTGGTGACCCCTCGTCTCGACGACGCGATCGACGCGGCCATGGGCCTGGCCGAGGAGGGCGGGATGTTCGGCGAGGCGCTCGGTTCCGGCGGGGTGCTCGTGACCGGCTCGGTGATCACGGCCGGGGAGGCCCGCACGTTGCTGAAGGCCACGGAACGGTGAGCGGAGCGCGCGAGCGCAGCGAGTGGGCGCAGGCGAACGTGACCGGGAGGGCCGAACGGTGAGCGGAGCGCGCGAGCGCAGCGAGTGGGCGCAGGCGAACGTGACCGGGAGGGCCGAACGGTGAGCCGAGCGCGCGAGCGCAGCGAGTGGGCGCAGGCGAACGTGACCGGGAGGGCCAGCTGATGCAGGCGGCGGAGGCGAAGCTCACGCGCCGGATGGCCGGCGCGGTGCTGGCCCTGGAGTCGGTCGTGCTGTTCCTGAGCACGCCGGTGATGATCCAGGTCTCCGACGTCTCCGCGGGTCCGGCGATCGCGGTCGGCCTGGGGCTCGCCGTACTCGCCCTGCTGCTCAGCGGGATGCTGCGCTTCGCCTGGGGCTTCGTCCTGGGGTCGGTGCTGCAGGTGGCCGCGATTGCGCTCGGGCTGGTGGTGCCCGCGATGTTCGTGCTGGGCGCGATCTTCGCCCTGCTCTGGGTGATGGCGCTGGTGCTCGGCCGCCGTGTGGACACCGCGAAGGCCCAGCAGGACCCCGCCTGACCGGCTCGCTAGGCTGCCCGCCATGTCATCGACGTCACCGGCGCCCCCGCCCGCTCAGCGCACCCTGGTCCTGCTCAAGCCCGACGCCGTCCGGCGCGGCCTGGTCGGGGAGATCCTGCGCCGGTACGAGTCCAAGGGCCTGGCGATCGTCGCGATGGACCAGCGCACGATCGACGGCGACCTCGCCGACGTGCACTACGCCGAGCACGTCGAGCGCGACTTCTACCCCCCGCTGCGGGCGTTCATCACCAGCGGGCCGCTGGTGGCCACCGTGCTCGAGGGCGACGAGGCGGTAGAGGTCGTACGCCTGCTCAACGGCGCCACCGACGGGCGCAAGGCGGCGCCGGGCACGATCCGCGGCGACCTGGCGCTGTCCAACCGGGAGAACCTCGTGCACGGGTCCGACTCCCCGGACTCCGCCGAGCGCGAGATCAAGATCTTCTTTCCCGATCTCTAGCCCGTCCCGTACGTCCCGGTTCGCCGCGACTGCCGGCCCTGCCCGACTGGCACCGCCCGGGCGAGCGAAGGTAGCGTGCGTCACGTCCGGCCCGGCGGGCCGCCCAAGCGCGGGACGAAGATGCGTGTCCTCCTGCGCCTGGCGGGGGTGTCAACTTAGGCTTGGCCCGCACCGGTGGCAGACCAGTCAAGGGGATCGCTTAAGAGTATGGCGAACAGCTTCATCGGTCGTGACATGGCCGTCGACCTCGGGACCGCGAACACACTCGTCTACGTGCGCGGACGCGGCGTCATGCTCAACGAGCCCTCGGTGGTGGCGCTGAACGCCCAGACCCGCGAGATCCTCGCCGTCGGGGCCGAGGCCAAGAAGATGATCGGCCGTACGCCGGACAGCATCGTCGCGATCCGCCCGCTCAAGGACGGCGTGATCGCCGACTTCGAGTCCACCGAGCAGATGCTGCGGTTCTTCATCCAGCAGGTGCACCGCCGCCAGTACTTCACCAAGCCCCGGCTGGTGATCTGCGTGCCCTCGGGCATCACCGCGGTGGAGCAGCGTGCGGTCAAGGAGGCCGGCTACCAGGCCGGCGCCCGCAGGGTCTACATCATCGAGGAGCCGATGGCGGCCGCGATCGGCGCCGGGCTGCCGGTGCACGAGGCCACCGGCAACATGGTCGTCGACATCGGCGGCGGCACCACCGAGGTCGCGGTGATCTCGCTGGGCGGCATCGTCACCAGCCAGTCGATCCGGATCGCCGGCGACGAGCTCGACCAGGCGATCATCAGCTGGATGAAGAAGGAGTACTCCCTGATGCTGGGGGAGCGCACGGCCGAGGAGATCAAGGTCGCGCTCGGCTCCGCCTTCCCGCTGCCGGCCGAGCCCGAGGCCGAGATCCGCGGACGTGACCTGATCAGCGGCCTGCCCAAGACCGTGAACATCTCCTCGGCCGAGGTCCGCCTCGCGCTCGAGGAGCCGCTGCACGCGATCATCGACGCGGTGCGCACGACACTCGACAAGACGCCGCCGGAGCTGGCCGGCGACATCATGGACCGGGGCGTGGTGCTGACCGGCGGGGGTGCGCTGCTGCGCGGGCTCGACGAGCGGCTGCGGCACGAGACCGGCATGCCGATGCACGTCGCGCCCGACCCGCTCGACTCGGTCGCGATGGGCGCGGGCAAGTGCGTCGAGGAGTTCGAGGCACTGCAGCAGGTGCTGGTCTCGGAACCCCGTAGGTGAGCCATGCGTCGAGATGACCGGGCGGCCCCGCGCCGCGGTGGCGTCCCCGGTGGCCCTGGCAGCGCTGACGACCCGCGCGCCGGCGACCGGCGCGCCCGCACGATGCTGGTGATCCTGCTGCTCGCGTCGTTCATCGTGATCACGCTCGACGCACGTCGCGCCGCCGACTCGCCGGTCGACGTCATGCGCACGGCGGCGGGTGCGGTGTTCGGACCGCTGGAGACGGGCGCGGCCACCGTGACAAGCCCGCTCACCGGGCTGGTGGGCTACTTCGGCGACATGGCGGAGCTACGCGAGGCCAACGAACAGCTGCGCGAGCGCAACGACCGGCTGCACTCGCGGCTGCGCACCCGCGCCTTCGTCAGCAACCGCGGCGTCGAGCTCGACCGGCTGCTCGACGTCGGCCGGCGGCAGGACCAGCGGCTGGTTCCGGCCCAGGTCACCGCGATCGGCGCCGGCCAGACGTTCTCGCGGACCGTGACCATCGACGCCGGGCGGCGTGACGGCGTACGTCAGGACATGACCGTGCTCAACGGCCAGGGCCTGGTCGGCCGGGTCATCAGTGCCACCTCGTCGACCGCCTCGGTGCTGCTGCTGATCGACCCCGACTCCGTGGTGGGCGGCCGCCTCGGCGACTCGATGGAGCTCGGGTTCATCAACGGCGAGGGCGACATCGGCGAGGAGGGGCACCTGCGGATGCAGCTGGTCGACCGGGTGGCCCAGCCGAAGGCCGGCGACACCGTGGTCACCTGGGGCTCCCGCAACGGCGCGCCCTACGTCGCCGGCGTGCCGATCGGGTCCGTCCGGCAGGTGCGGACCAGTCCGCGCGAGCTGTCCAAGAACGTGCTCATCGAGCCCTTCGTCGACTTCTCCTCGCTCGACCTGGTCGGTGTCGTCGCCTCCGACGACCGGCGGCCTCGTCGTGCCACCGCCTCCGCCGCGGACGGAGGTCCCCGTTGACCGCCGTACGCGCTCTCGTCGTGACCGCACTGGTGATGCTCGCGGTCACCGTCCAGCTCGGGGTGATGCCCGCGATCGCGATCTCGGACGTGGTGCCCAACCTGGTCCTGGTCGTGGTGATCGCGCTCGCGCTGGCACGCGGCCCGGAGTTCGGCGCTCTGGTCGGCTTCGCCGCCGGTCTCGCCCTCGACCTGGCCCCGCCGGCCGACCATGTCGCCGGACGGTGGGCCCTCGCCTTCGTCGTGGTCGGCTACCTCGCCGGGCTGGCGCGTCGCGACGCGCGCGCCTCCGCCGTGGCCGCCGTGCTCGTGGTGGCCGCGGGCTCGTTCATCGGTACGTCGCTGTTCGCGCTGTCCGGGCTCGTGCTGCAGGACAGCGGGGTGACGTTCGAGGGGGTGATGCACGTGCTGCCGATCGCGTTGCTCTATGACATCGTGCTCACTCCGCTGGTCGTGCCCGTCGTGCTGGCGATGATGCGACGGCTCGAGCCGGCCTCTGTGCGCCTGTGAGGGGGAGGGAATGAACGATCGCCGCCGGTTGCGGCTGTTCGTGGTGCAGGCCCTGGTGCTGTCGCTGTTCGTGACGCTGTTCGCTCGACTGTGGTACATCCAGGTGCTCACCGGCGACGACTACCAGGCACAGGCCGCCGAGAACGCCGTACGCGAGGTCATCACCCCGCCCGAGCGCGGACTGATCCTCGACTCGCAGGGCCGGCCGCTGGTGGCCGGGCGCCCGTCGTGGGTGGTCACCGTCGACCGCACCGTGATCGACGAGATGGGCGACGCCAAGCGCAGCCGGGTGCTGCACCGGGTGGCCCGCACGCTCGACATGAGGTACAAGCGGGTCATCGCGCGCAGCAAGCGCTGCGGCGAGGCGGGCGCCCAGCCGCCCCCGGTGTGCTGGAACGGCTCGCCGTACCAGCCGGTGCCGGTCGCCGAGGACGTCAGCCAGCAGCTGGCGGTCTCCATCCAGGAGCAAGGCGAGGACTACCCGGGCGTCACCGCCGAGCAGTGGCAGGTGCGGGCCTATCCCGAGCCGATGAGGGCCGGCGCGGCCCACCTGCTCGGCTACCTGTCGCCGATCACCGAGAGCGAGCTCGCCCGGGCGGAGCAGCGCAACGACCCCACGCTCAACCGGATCTCGCTGGTCGGGCGGTCGGGGCTGGAGCGCTACTACGACAAGTGGCTGCGCGGGCGACCAGGCATCGAGAAGAAGGCCGTCGACAGCATGGGGCGCGTGCTCGACACCGTGGGCGTCCAGGCACCACGCCCGGGCAACACCCTCGTCACCAGCATCGACGCCCAGGTGCAGGCGACGGCCGAGCGGCAGCTCAGGCAGACGATCCAGACCGCACGCAACACGTTCGACCCGGTCACCGGGCGCAACTACGTCGCCGACTCGGGCGCGGTCGTGGTCATGGACGCGACCAACGGACGAGTGGTGGCCGCGGCCAGCAACCCCAGCTACGACCCCGACGTGTGGGTCGGCGGCATCGCCAGCAAGGAGCTGTCGCGGCTGTACTCCGAGAAGGCCGGCACGCCGCTGCTGTCGCGCACCACGCAGGGGCAGTTCGCGCCGGGGTCGACGTTCAAGCCGTTCATGAGCTCCGGCGCGTTGACGCACGGGTTCAGCCCGAGCAGCCTGCTGGACTGCTCGTCGGGGCTCACGGTGGGCAACCGGACCTGGCAGAACTACGAGTCCGCCGCGTATGGCCCGATCACCTTCGCCAAGGCGATGCAGATCTCCTGCAACACCTTCTTCTACCGCGTCGGCTACCACTACTGGCTGCAAAGCGGCGGCGACGAGACCGACGTCAAGGCCAGGGACCCGCTGGTGAAGATGGCCGAGGCGTTCGGCTTCGGCTCCGAGACCGGGATCGACCTGCCGTCCGAGGCCTCCGGACGAATTGCCGACCGCCGGTGGAAGCTGGAGTACTGGAAGTCGCAGAAGGACTACTACTGCAAGCTCGGCAAGGAGAACAAGTACGACTACATCCACATCTTCGCCCGCGAGTTCTGCACCGACGGCTATCGCTACCGCGCCGGGGACGCGGTCAACTTCGCGATCGGGCAGGGCGACACCATCGTCACCCCGCTGCAGCTGGCGCGGGCGTACGCCGCGATCTCCAACGGCGGCACGCTGTGGAAGCCGCGCCTGGGCAAGGCGATCATCTCGCCCGAGGGCAGGGTCGTGAAGCGGATCAAGCCGAAGAAGGCCTCCCGCGTGCCGGTGCCCAAGCGGGTTCTCAACTACATCGACAACGCGCTGATCGGCACCACCCGCACCGGCACCACGTCCTGGCGGTTCCTCGGGTTCCCGCTCGACCAGGTCAAGATCCGTTCCAAGACCGGTAGCGCGGAGGTCTACGGCAAGCAGAGCACCTCGTGGCTGGCCAGCTACGACAAGCGGTACGTCGTGGTGATGATGGTGGAGCAGGCCGGAACCGGCTCGGGGACGTCCGGCCCCGCGGTCCGCAAGATCTGGGAGAGCCTGTACGGCATCCGTGGCGGCACCGTGCACCCCAAGCAGGCCGCGCAGCCGAACGCGAGGCCGCCCGCGACGCTGCCGACGTTCGCACCCAACGGGTCGATCCGGCCACCGGGAGGGCGGTGACCATGGCCCTGGCAACCTCCAACCGCGCCAACGTCCGGTCGGGTCCGCGCCGGCTGCAGATCACCCAGGCCCGACAGTCGATCTGGGCCCGGGTCGACTGGGTGCTCCTGCTGGCGACGCTGGCACTGGCCGGGATCGGCACGACGCTGGTGTGGTCGGCCACCGTGAACCAGGAGGACCTCACCGGCGGCCAGCCGACGGCGTACGCCGTACGGCACATGGTCAACCTCGGCATCGGGATCGTCCTCGGCCTGATCGTCGCCGCGACCGACTACCGCTGGGTGCGGATCTGGACCCCGGTCGTCTACTTCGCCTCGATCGCCGGACTCGCGCTGGTCTTCACCCCCGGCGTGGGTGCGGAGATCAACGGATCGCGGTCGTGGATCGACCTCGGCGGGCTGTCGCTGCAGCCGGCCGAGTTCGCCAAGCTCGCGGTGATCGTCAGCATGGCGCTTGTGGTCGCGGAGAAGGCCGAGGGACGGCGTACGGCGATGGCCTCCGGCTCGCTGCGCCACGTCGACGTCCTCATGCTGCTGTCGATCGCGGCCGTGCCCGCGGCACTGATCCTGATGCAGCCCGACCTGGGCACGATGCTCGTGCTCAGCGCGACCGTGTTCGGTGTCATCGCGCTCGCCGGTGCGCCGGGGCGCTGGCTGGTGGGGCTGGTCGTCGGCGTGGTCGTGACCGCGGTCGTGGGTGTGCAGGTCGGGGTGCTCGACGACTACCAGGTCGACCGTTTCCTCGCCTACACCAACCCGGCGCTCGACCCGTTGGGAGCCGGCTACAACACCCAGCAGGCGCGCATCGCGATCGGCAACGGCGGGCTGTTCGGGCAGGGCCTGTTCGAGGGCACGCAGACGCAGTCGGGCTTCGTCCCCGAGCAGCACACCGACTTCGTGTTCACCGTGGTGGGCGAGGAGCTGGGCCTGGTCGGGTCGACCGCGGTGATCGCGCTGCTCGCGCTGCTGCTGTGGCGGGCGCTGCGGATCGCCAAGCACGCCGAGGACATGTTCGGGCGGCTGGTGGCCGGCGGGATCGTGTGCTGGTTCGGCTTCCAGGGGTTCCAGAACATCGGGATGTGCTTGGGCATCATGCCGGTGACCGGCGTCCCGCTCCCGCTGGTGTCGTACGGCGGCACGTCGATGTTCGTCACGCTGCTCGCGATCGGGCTGCTGCAGAACATCCACCTGCGCACCGACCACCAGCTCGGGATCGGCGGCGTGGTGCGCTCCCGGGTGGCGCGCTCTCGTTTCTAGGGCGTGGACCCGGCGCGTTGGGACCGATCTGGCCGCCCGTCGTACCCTGGGGAGTCCGCGACACCTCGCGTAGCCGTGTAGTCACCCCGTCTGGAGTGTTCGACCCCATGCCCGCCGACTCGTTGTTCCCACGCCTCGAGCCGCTGCTGCCGTCGGTGCAGAAGCCGATCCAGTACGTCGGCGGAGAGCTCAACGCCGAGAGCAAGGACTGGGACTCCGTCGACGTCCGCTGGGCGCTGATGTACCCCGACGCCTACGAGGTCGGCCTGCCCAACCAGGGCGTGGCGATCCTCTACGAGATCCTCAACGAGCGCGACTGGATCCTCGCCGAACGGACCTACTCGGTGTGGCCCGACCTCGAGGCCAAGATGCGCGAGCACGGGATCCCGCAGTTCACCGTCGACGCGCACCGCCCGGTCGGCGAGTTCGACGTGCTCGGCGTGTCGTTCGCGACCGAGCTGGGCTACACCAACGTGCTGACCGCGATCGACCTCGCGGGCATGCCGCTGTACGCCGTCGACCGCGGTGACGACGACCCGGTCGTGCTCGCGGGCGGGCACGCGGCCTTCAACCCCGAGCCGATCGCGGACTTCGTCGACGCCGCGGTGCTCGGCGACGGCGAGGAGGTCGTGCTCGCGATCAGCGAGGTGATCCGCGAGTGGAAGCAGGAGGGCCGGCCGGGCAGCGCCGACGGCAGCCGGGGCAGCCGCGACGAGCTGCTATACCGGCTCGCGGTCTCCGGCGGCGTCTACGTGCCCAAGTTCTACGACGTCGACTACCTGCCCGACGGGCGGATCAAGCGCGTCGTGCCCAACCGGTCCGGCGTGCCGTGGCGGGTGCACAAGCACACGCTGATGGACCTCGACCAGTGGCCGTACCCCAAGAAGCCGCTCGTGCCACTGGCCGAGACGGTGCACGAGCGCTACTCGGTCGAGATCTTCCGCGGCTGCACGCGCGGCTGCCGGTTCTGCCAGGCCGGCATGATCACCCGGCCGGTGCGCGAACGGTCGATCAACACCATCGGCGACATGGTGCAGAACGGCATCGAGAAGTCCGGCTTCGAGGAGGTCGGGATGCTGTCGCTGTCCAGCGCCGACCACTCCGAGATCGGTGACGTCGCCAAGGGCCTGGCCGACCGCTACGAGGGCAAGAACGTGTCCTTGTCGCTGCCCTCGACGAGGGTCGACGCGTTCAACATCACGCTGGCCAACGAGCTCTCGCGCAACGGGCGCCGCTCGGGGCTCACGTTCGCACCCGAGGGCGGCTCGGAGCGGATGCGCAGGGTGATCAACAAGATGGTCTCCGAGGACGACCTCATCCAGACCGTCACGACGGCGTACTCCCACGGCTGGCGGCAGGTCAAGCTGTACTTCATGTGCGGCCTGCCGACCGAGACCGACGAGGACGTGCTCGCGATCGGCGACATGGCCAAGCGGGTGATCGAGACCGGCCGCGAGGTGGCCGGGCGCCGCGACATCCGGTGCACGGTGTCGATCGGCGGTTTCGTGCCCAAGCCGCACACGCCGTTCCAGTGGGCCGCACAGCTCGACCACGAGACCACCGACGCGCGGCTGAAGAAGCTCCGCGACTCCGTGCGCTTCGACAAGCGGTTCGGCAAGGCCATCGGGTTCCGCTACCACGACGGGCGTCCGGGCATCATCGAAGGACTGCTCTCGCGCGGCGACCGCCGCGTCGGCCGGGTGATCGAGCACGTGTGGCGCGAGGGCGGTCGCTTCGACGGCTGGAGCGAGCACTTCTCGTTCGACGCCTGGGTGACCGCCTGCGAGTCGGCGCTGGCCGACACGCCGGTCGACCTCGACTGGTACACCACCCGCGAGCGGGAGCAGTCCGAGGTGCTGCCCTGGGACCACCTCGACTCCGGGCTGGACCGCGACTGGCTCTGGGAGGACTGGCAGGACGCGCTCGACCCGAACCCCGTCGAGGTCGACGACTGCCGCTGGACGCCGTGTTACGACTGCGGCGTGTGTCCCGATATGGGCACCGAGATCCAGATCGGCCCCACCGGCCAGAAGCTGCTGCCGATCGCCGGCGTCACCCAGCCTGCCTGACCCGTCGGACGCCCGACGGGGCGCGCCGGCGACACGGTGGGCGCTCGCCTGTTCACTTTCCGTTCATCTTCGGCATAGGGTCGGCTCGACCTTCGAACCCCGACGCGAGGAGCCCGCAATGCCGTTGTCCCGACGTGACTTCCTGGTCCGCACCGGCGCCGCCGGGCTCTCCGTGGGCCTGGCCGGCAGCGTCGAGTCGCTGTTCACGGCGCTTCCGGCAGCAGGCGCGCGTGGCCCGGCCCGCGGCTACGGCGAGCTGGTGCCCGACCCGCAGGGGATCCTCGACCTGCCCCGCGGCTTCCGCTACAAGATCCTGTCCCGCGAGGGCATGCCGATGGAGTCCGGCGAGGGCGTCATACCCAGCAACTTCGACGGCATGGGCAGCTTCCGCGCGTCGCGCGGGCGCACCCACCTGGTCCGCAACCACGAGGTCTACCCGGACGCGCCGCACTGGGTCCCGACCGACGGGCTCCCCACCACCTACGACCCCGACGCCGGCGGCGGCACCACCAACGTCGTGCTGTCCCCGACGATGCGCACCCAGCAGGAGTACGTCAGCCTCGGCGGCACCGCGATCAACTGCTCGGGGGGCATCACCCCGTGGGGAACGTGGTTGACCTGCGAGGAGACCGAGGACCGTGCCGGGACGAACGGCTACAGCAAGGACCACGGGTGGATCTTCGAGGTCGACCCCTACGACAACCGGCGCAACGCCGACCCGTTCCCGCTGAAGGACATGGGCCGGTTCATGCACGAGGCCGTGGCGGTCGACCCGTCCAACGGCGTGATGTACGAGACCGAGGACGCCTTCAGCGGCGCGCCGCTGGGCACCTACTACCGCTTCCTGCCCAACCGGCCGCTCGGTGGTCACGGCAGCCTGCGCGCGGGCGGCACGCTGCAGGCACTGCGGGTGCCCGGCCTGGAGGACTTGTCGACCGTCACCGAGGCTGGCGCGACCTTCGACGGCATCGAGTGGCTCGACGTGCCCGACCCGTACGCCACCACGACCCCGACGCGAGCCCAGGACTACCCCCGGCCGATCACCCGCGGGCAGAAGCTGGAGGGCGCATGGTGGGGCGAGGCCGACGACTCGGCGTACTTCGTCTCGTCGTTCGCCACCCCCGCGGACGGCTCCACCGGTGCTCATGACGGGCAGGTGTGGCGCTACGACACGAAGGCCAACACGCTCACGCTCGAGCTGATCTTCACCGGCGGCGCGACCACCGACGACATCGGCGAGCGTCCCGACAACATGTGCGTGTCGCCGTACGGCGGGCTGATGATCTGCGAGGACTCCAGCGGCGAGAACTACCTGATCGGTACCACCGACGACGGCGAGCCGTTCGCCTTCGCCCGCAACCGGCAGCAGATCTCGCCGGGGGAGACCGGCGAGCTGTCGGGTGTGTCGTTCTCCCCGGACGGACGGGTCATGTACTTCAACGTCTACGACCCCGGGACCACGTTCGCCGTCACCGGGCCCTGGCGTCGGCAGCGCTGACCCACGGGCGCGATCGTTGATCCCCCGAGGGGGATTGACGTAGCCACGCCCCAGGAGAAGGGTGCGAAGGAGGCGCGACGACGCGTCTTCCGTGCCAGGTGTACGGGTCAGGAGGCGTCGGTCTCCGGCCGACGCCGAGCACCAAGGGGAGGCCTTCGTGGCTGGTAACAGGGCAGTGGCGTACGTCGGAACGGGAGAGGTCGAGGTCCAGGACATCCCTTATCCGACCTTCGAGCTCCAGGACGGCCCGGGGGTGAACCCCGCCAACGTGGGCCGCAAGCTGCCGCACGGGGCCATCCTGCGGACGGTGGCCACCAACATCTGCGGAAGCGACCAGCACATGGTCCGCGGCCGGACGACCGCACCGCAGGGGCTGATTCTCGGGCACGAGATCACCGGCGAGGTGATCGAGACCGGTCCCGGCGTGGAGTACATCAAGACCGGTGACATCGTGTCGGTGCCGTTCAACATCGCCTGCGGGCGCTGTCGCAACTGCAAGGAGCGCAAGACCGGCATCTGCCTCAACGTCAACCCCGACCGGCCGGGCTCGGCCTACGGCTACGTCGACATGGGCGGCTGGGTCGGCGGCCAGGCGGAGTACGTCATGGTGCCGTACGCCGACTGGAACCTGCTGAAGTTCCCGGACAAGGACCAGGCGATGGAGAAGATCCTCGACCTGACGATGCTGTCCGACATCTTCCCGACCGGGTTCCACGGCTGCGTGAGCGCCGGCGTGGGCGTCGGGTCGACCGTCTACGTCGCCGGTGCCGGACCGGTCGGCCTGGCCGCGGCCGCGTCGGCGCAGCTGCTGGGCGCAGCGGTCGTGATCGTCGGCGACCTCAACGAGCAGCGGCTGGCGCAGGCACGCAGCTTCGGCTGCGAGACCGTCGACGTCTCCAAGGGCGACCCCCAGGGCCAGATCGAGCAGATCCTCGGTGAGCCCGAGGTCGACTGCGGCGTGGACGCCGTCGGGTTCGAGGCGCGCGGCCACGGCAAGGATGCCAGCCACGAGGCACCCGCAACCGTGCTGAACTCCCTGATGACCATCACCCGGGCCGGCGGCGCCCTGGGCATCCCGGGGCTGTACGTCACCGGCGACCCGGGTGCGGCCGAGGAGGCGGCCAAGGAGGGCTCGCTGTCGATCCGGCTGGGTCTGGGCTGGGCGAAGTCGCACGAGTTCACCACCGGCCAGTGCCCGGTGATGAAGTACCACCGCGGCCTGATGATGGCGATCCTGCACGACCGGGTGCAGATCGCGAAGGCGGTCAACGCGACCGCGATCACGCTCGACGACGCCCCGCGCGGCTACCAGGAGTTCGACCAGGGCGCGTCGCGCAAGTACGTCCTCGACCCGAACGGATACCTCGGCGCCAAGTAAGCCGGCGGCTGAGCAAACGCCTGGCTCCTGGGCCCCGGCCGAAGGTCTTAGGCTGGGGCCCATGAGCGAGCCCAACAGCCAGCCCAGCAGCCAGCAACACTTCGACGTCGTCGTCCTCGGCGCCGGGCCCGGCGGCTACGTCGCCGCGATCCGTGCCGCGCAGCTCGGCAAGTCCGTCGCGGTCGTGGAGTCGCGCTACTGGGGCGGTGTGTGCCTCAACGTCGGCTGCATCCCCAGCAAGGCACTGCTGCGCAACGCTGAGCTCGCGCACCTGATCAAGCACGACGCGGAGAAGGTGTTCGGCATCTCGGTCGGCGGCGAGGTCACCGCCGACTTCGGCAAGGCGTACGAACGCAGCCGCACCGTGGCCGAGGGGCGCGTCAAGGGCGTGCACTTCCTGATGAAGAAGAACAAGATCACCGAGATCGACGGGTGGGGCACGTTCACCGACGCCAACACGCTGGACGTGCGTCTGAACGACGGCGGCAACCAGACGGTGACGTTCGACAACTGCATCATCGCCGCGGGCGCGACCACCAAGCTGCTGCCGGGCACGGAGCTGTCCGAGCGCGTGGTGACCTACGAGGAGCAGATCCTCGAGGACCGGCTGCCCGAGAGCATCGTGATCGCCGGCGCCGGCGCGATCGGTGTGGAGTTCGGCTACGTGATGGCCAACTACGGCGTCAACGTCACGATCGTCGAGTTCCTCGACCGCATGGTCCCGCTGGAGGACCCCGAGGTCTCCAAGGAGCTGGCCAAGCAGTTCAAGAAGCTCGGTGTCGACGTACTCACCTCCACCAAGGTCGAGTCGATCGACGACAGCGGTGAGAAGGTCACGATCACCGTCAGCAAGGAGGGCCAGCAGCAGACGCTGGAGGCCGACAAGGTGCTGCAGGCGATCGGGTTCGCGCCGAGGGTCGACGGCTACGGGCTGGACAAGACCGGGGTCGAGCTCAGCGAGCGCGGCGCGATCGCGATCGACGGCGGCATGCGTACCAACGTCCCGCACATCTACGCGATCGGCGACTGCACCGGCCAGCTGTTGCTGGCGCACGTCGCCGAGGCGATGGGTGTCGTGGCCGCGGAGACGCTTGCCGACGCGGAGACGATGGAGCTCGACTACGCGATGATGCCGCGGGCGACGTACTGCCAGCCACAGATCGCCAGCTTCGGCTACACCGAGGAGCAGGCCAAGGAGCTCGGGCACGAGGTCAAGGTGACGAAATTCCCGTTCATGGCCAACGGCAAGGCGCACGGCCTGGGCGAGACCGCCGGGTTCGTCAAGCTGGTCACCGACACGAAGTACGGCGAGCTGCTCGGCGCGCACATGATCGGGCCCGACGTGACCGAGCTGCTGCCCGAGCTGACCCTCGCCCAGTTGTGGGACCTCACCGCGCACGAGCTGGCGCGCAACGTGCACGCGCACCCGACGCTGTCCGAGGCCGTCAAGGAGGCCATCCACGGAGCCGCCGGCCACATGATCAACATGTGAGGCGGCGCACAGCACCGTCTTGGCGATCACACGGAAAGTGGCCGTTGACCTGGGCTAACGTGTTGCGACGTTGCTCAACGTCTGTGCGAGATGCGTACCAGATGTGTACACGGGGAGAGCTTGTAGCCGAGTGTGGACCGTAGTCGACGCCCGCAGCGGGCCGGGATCGACATACTGGCGGGCGGTGGCGGATTCATGGGAGGCGCGACATGACTGGCCCCTACGGGGGCGTCGACGATATCGCGTCGGGTGACCACATCGGCTCGATGCATACGTCCATTGAGCGGCGCAACGATGTTCTCGTACCGTTTCTGCGTGAGGGCCTGGCAGCGGGCCACAAGTGCCTGGCCGCGGTGACAGACCCGGACCTCAGCGATCTGGAGGGGCGCCTGGGTAGCCGAGCCGAGGTTAGGCGGTGGCTGTTTTCCCGCCAGTTGGGGTTGCTTGGAGTGAATGATCGCGTGACTTCCCCGGAGACGGCTTCGGTCGCGAAGATGGTCGAGTTCTGGGAGAGCGCGCAGTCCCCGGTGGTGGAGTCTGGGGGTTACGAGCGTGTTCGGGTCGCGGCGGAGCTCGGCTGGTGGTTGCCGCAGGTCTCGGGCATTTCGCAGATCCTTGAGTTCGAGTCGGCCCTGAATCTGCTCTCTAGGCGCTACCCAGCGGCGACGTTGTGCATGTACGACGTGGGCAGTCTGGACGGCGCGCTCATGATCGATCTCGTCAGCACGCATCCGAAACTGATTGTCGAGGGAGTGTGGCTGGACAACCCCGCGTATCTCCCACCCGAGATGCTCGACGGGTAGCGATTGCAGCGAGGCGCTGGCACGAGATGGCGGTTGCTAGGCAACGCGAGCCACCCGGAACTACGAGCATGCAACCCGGGCATCCAGAGCTTGCAGACTCATGAAGACCGAAGGCACGGTGGTGCGCGCGGGTCTCGAAGCTGAAATTCTTGGCATATGCGTGCCCTACGCGGACAGCTTCACCGGTCGTAAAGTTTGAGCGGACGGGATGTCGCAGACTGGTGTGGGCAGGGTGTGGTGTGGGAATGTTCCCCGCGAGAACGTCGAGAGCGTTGTCACGGTGTGGCGAGCGCCTCTTAAGTTCATGCTGAGAGGTGTCGGTCATGACCCGTGCTATTGACGCGATGGAGTTCGCGAGGATCGCCCAGGCGCTTCAGTCCGCGCCCACACCGGCCAGTACGGCTGAACAGATTGTTGCCTACGTTCGCGAGCAGCTCGTCGCCGACGACGCCGGCATCACGGTGATACGCGCTCGTGGGCGGCTCGGAACGGTTGCAGCCACCAACTCCTTGGTGGAAAAGGCCGACGCGTTGCAGAACGAACTGGACGAGGGTCCGCACCGGGACAGCTCGTGGCACGGCGAGACGTTGATCGTCGGCGACCTGGCTTCGGAGGAGCGTTGGCCTGGGTGGGCCGCGAAGTTGGCCGCGTGGGGTGTCTGCAGTCTCCTGGCTGTGGAGCTGACCACGGTCGAGAACGAGCGGATCGGGTCGATCAACGTGTATTGGACCCAGCCTCGGACGGTGACCGCAGACGATGTTGCGTTTGTGAACATCCTCGCCCGGCACGCCGCACTTGCCCTGTCCTCGGCGATGAACAAGGAAGGGCTCAACGTCGCCCTGGATACGCGCAAGCTCATCGGCCAAGCCCAGGGCCTCCTGATGGAGCGGTACGGACTGGACGAGGCCAGAGCCTTTGAAGTGCTCCGCCGCTACTCCCAAGAGCACAACCTCAAGCTCCGCCGCGTCGCCGAGTACCTCGTATCGACCCGGAAGCTGCCGACTCGCGTGGTGGTCCCTGAACCGCCGGGTGACCCTCGCGAGGGGGCGGCTAGGCCCGCAGATGCCGGCGAAATGTCTCCCCCGAAGGAGTGGGGGGTTCGCAGAATCCGGCAGGGGTGAGTCCTGGGCCACACGAAGCGGAGCTGCAGGGACAGCGCGAGGAGATTGAGCGCCTGGGCAACAGCCCGTCGGTCAGGTGCCGGGCGGACCGGTAAGCACAGTTGGGACGTACTCGAGCAGCTGCAGTCCGCCGTCGAAGGTCTGGCTGTTCACCAGGTCGAGTGCGACATCGGGAAAGCCGTCGTAGATGCGGTCCTGGCCGGTTGCCCCCGTGATCACGGGGAAGACGACCACCCGGAAACGGTCCACCAGACCCGCCTTCAGCAGCGAGCGGCAGAGGGCGAGACTGCCGAGGGTGACCATCGAGCTGGTGCCTTCCCGTTTCATCTCCTCCACGGCCTGGATCGCATCTCCGCTGACCAGCCGCGTGTTGGGCCACGCCAACGGGGGCTGCAGCGTGGAGGAGAACACCACCTTGGACGCTTGGCCGAGCTCGGCGATGGCAGCCTCCTCGTCGGTTGGCTGCTCCGATTCCTGTGCCTCGAACTCGTTGGCGAATCCAGACATCAGACGGTACGTGTTGGCACCCATCAGGATCGTGTAGCCGCGTTCGGGCTGCTGGTCCAGCCAGGCGAGATACTCGGGCCCTTCGAGTCCCCACCACCCGGGCCAGCCCTCCGCGGCACCGTAACCGTCGAGTGAGGTGATGAAGTCCACTACCAGCTCGTGCATTGAAGCTGCTCCGTTCACATCGCGGTGTTCGCTCCTCTCTGTCCGACGAATCGGGAGCCACAAACTCATCGGTGAGCGGTCACCGGAACGGCCTGCATTCGGTCATGCGGATCCCGCAAGACCGTGTGCCAAGTCTGCAAGTAGCCGCGAGGTGTGGTTGCCTCGACCGAGGAGGATCGCCCTTGCACTCGACCGTGCCGGCGTCAACGCCATGGATATCGACTATCACCACGAGCTACTCGAACAGCTCCAGTGGTACTGGAAGAACCAGTTCCGTCCGCGGCTGGACGGCCTGACCGACGCCGAGTACTTCTGGGAACCCGTGGACGGCTGTTGGTCCATCCGGCCCAGGGAAGACGGCGGCTTCTCCTGCGACTGGGCGCCGGCAGAGCCCAGCCCGCCGCCGGTCACGACCATCGCGTGGCGGATGGCACACATCAGCGTGCTTGTGCTCGGCCTGCGTGTCGCCGCACACTTCGACGGCATGTCGCAACAGGAGTACGGCGAGCGGCTGCAGACGATGAGCTGGCCGGGCACCGCCGTCGACGGCATCGCCACTCTCGACGACGCATATCAGCGGTGGGTGGCCGGCGTCACCGCCTGGGGTGAGCGAGGGCTGGCGGAGGAGTGGGCGAGGCCGAAGGTCCGTGGGCACGGCAACCGCGGGCCACCCTCGTACTGCACATCAACAGGGAGATCATCCACCACGGCGCAGAGATAGCGGCCCTTCGAGACCTCTACCGCGCCGCGAACGCTGCCGAGCTCACGGCACCACCGAACGGCACCTGATTCGTCGCCGCTGACCCATCGTGGCCTGACCCGTTGCGACACGCAGGCATCAGCCCCAGGCAATGCACGACGGGACGAGGGCACTCCGCGAGAGCGGAATGCCG
>DATMEB010000188.1:0-24406 GCA_035557095.1 Nocardioidaceae bacterium
GCTCTTCCGATCTGGCGGCGCTCCCTCGATGTAGTTGAGGCCGGTCGTGGACAGCGAGATCGTCGACCGCAGCAGCTCGCGGGTGTAGGGGTGCTGCGGTGCTCGGAACACCGTGTGCGCGTCCCCGATCTCGACGATCCGCCCGGCGTACATCACCGCGACGCGGTCGCAGGCCTCGGCGACGATGCCGAGGTTGTGCGTGATCAGCAGCAGCGAGGTGTCGAAGTCGCGACGCAGGTCGTGCAGGATCCGGATGATCTGCGCCTCGACGAGAACATCGAGCGCGGTCGTCGGCTCGTCGGCCACGACGAACGCCGGCCGCAGCACCAGCGCCAGCGCGATCATCAACCTTTGCCGCATGCCGCCGGAGAACTCGTGCGGGTACGACCGGTAGCGCGTGGGCGGGATCCCCATCAGCCGCAGCACCTCGAGCGCGCGGTGCTTCACGTCGTCCTTGGAGATCTTCGGCACATGCGCGCGCAGTGTCTCCTCGAAGTGCCCCGAGATGCGCATCAGCGGGTTGAGCCGGGTCATGGGCTCCTGGAAGATCATCCCGAGCTCGCCGCCGCGCATGTCGCGCTGTGCCTTGCTGCCGATGGGCGGCATCGGCTCGCCCTTGAACTCGATGTCGCCGTCCACGTACGCGCCGCGCGGCAGCAGCCCGAGCAGTCCGCGCCCCAGCGTCGACTTCCCGCACCCGGACTCGCCGACGAGCCCGAGGGTCTCCCCCGGCCGCAGGTCGAACGTGACCCCGTCGACAGCCCGGACGGCCCCGCGGGGGCTGCCATACCAGACCCGCAGGTCGCGTACGGACAGGACCGGGTCGAGCGCGGTCATCGGATGGCCTCCTGCTCGGTCCGCTCCCGCTTCGGGGCGATGATCCTGGTCAGCCTCCGCTTGCGCAGCGTGGGGTTGAGCGTCTCGTTGAGACCTTCCCCGACCAGTGTGAGCCCGGTGACCAGCAGCACGATGGCCATGCCGGGGAACACGCTGGTCCACCAGATCCCGGACGAGACGTCGTCGAGGGACCGGCTCAGGTCGTAGCCCCAGTCGGCGCCATCGGTCGGCTGGATGCCTAGACCGAGGAAGCCCAGGGCCGCCAGCGTCGCGACCGCGTCGGCAGCGTTGAGGGTGCCGATGACCGGCACGCTCTGGATGACGTTGCCGAACAGGTAGCGGCCCATGATCGTCCGCCGCGGGGCGCCGAGGGCGCGGGCGGCCTCGATGTACGTCGCCTCCTTCGCGCTCACCGTGGTATTTCGCACGACCCGGTAGTACTGCGGCATGTAGATCACGGTCAGCGACAGCGCGGCAGCGGTGATGCTGCCGCCGAGGAGCCCGGTCAGCAGGAACGCGAACACGATCGCGAGCAGCAGCGACGGGAAGGCGTACAGCGCGTCCATGACCAGCACCAGGACGCGGTCGAGCCAGCCCCCGATGTAGCCCGACATGACGCCGAGCACCACGCCGATCAGCAGTGAGGCAGCCACCGCCAGCACGACCACGGTCAGCTCGGTCCGGGCACCCCAGACCACCCGGGAGTAGACGTCGAAGAAGCCCCGGTCGGTGCCCATCAGGTGCTCGCCGCCAGGGGGCGCGAGCTTCGGGAACGGCTTGCCGTCGGCGGACTGCTGGGCGTAGCCGTACGGCGCGATCCAGGGCGCGAAGATCGCCAGGATCACGAACATGACGGTGATGAGCGCACCGCCGACCAGCACCCATCGGCCCATGCCGCTTGTCTGCTGGATGGGCGCGAGGAGTCGTCGGCCGATCGCCATGTCAGTACCGCACTCTCGGGTCGATCAACGCGTTGATGACGTCGATCAGCAGGCTGATCAGAATCACGACCAGCGCGAACACCGTGATGATCCCCTGGACGGCGGCGTAGTCACGCAGCTCGATGTAGTCGATCAGCTCGCTGCCGATGCCGGGCCAGTTGAAGGTCTTCTCCGTGAGCACCGCACCGCTCAGCAGCAGCGCGACCTGGAGCCCGATCACGGTGACGACCGGCACCAGCGCGTTGCGGAACGCATGCGAGCGGACCACCTTCGACTCCTTGATCCCGCGGGCGCGCGCGGCCTCGACGTAGTCGCCCTGGAGCGTCTGGAGGACGTTGACGCGGGTGAGCCGGATGAAGATGCCGCAGATCAGCAGCCCCAGCGTCAGCGCGGGCAGCAGGAGGTACTGCAGCACCTCGAGCACTGCCGACCAGTCGCCCATCAGCATCGCGTCGACCAGCAGGATGTTGGTCCGCGACTGGACCGTGAACTCCGTGATCGGGGACGAGGCGCTGCTCGTGGGCCAGTCGCCGCCGTACTCCGCGACGAGCAGCTGCACCAGGATGCCGGTGAAGAACACCGGCGCGGCGTACGTGAGGATGCCGAACATCCGGATGCCCACGTCGCCCGTGGTGTCGCGGAAGCGACCGGCGATCAGGCCGGCGGGAATGCCCACCACGAGCGCGATCAGCAGGGCGGCGACGGTCAGCGTCAGCGTCGCGCCGCCGTTCTCCTTGACGATGTCGATAATGGGCCGGTTGTCGCTGATGGTCTGGCCCAGGTCGAGACGCAGGATGCCGCCGAGGTACTCGAAGTACTGCGTCAGCAGCGGCCGGTCGAGGCCGAGGCTGGCCCGCCGCTCGTCCATCGCCGCCTCGGTGAGGCGGCCCCCGACGCTGGCCGAGACAGGGTCACCCGGTGCGACCCGCATCAACAGGAACACCATCGTGAGCAGGATCCACACCATCGGGATGATCAGCAGCACGCGCTGAACGATGTAGCGCGGGAGCGAGCCCGAACGCGAGGCCATGTCGTCCTTCGCAAGTCAAGGGGGAGGGGACGGCCGAGGCCGCCCCCTCCCCCAGTGGTGGTCCTTCTGTCTCAGCCCTCGTTGCTGACGGTCCACATCCGGAAGATGAAGGCCGGGTCGAGCGTCTCCTCGACTCCCTGCATCCCCGGAGCGACCACCGCAGTGTTCTTACCTACCCAGCTGGGCACCACCGGAACATCCTCCGCGACGATCTGCTGCAGCTGCTGGAAGGTCTTCTCCCGCGTGGCGTCCTTGTTGGTGCCCTGCTCCTTGGCGACCAGCTGGTTGACCTGTTCGTTGGAGTAGTTGTTCTCGTAGAAGCCCCCGTCGACGAAGAACGGCGCCAGGTAGTTGTCGGCGTCCAGGAAGTCGGGGAACCAGCCGAGCTGGAACAGGTCGTAGGCGTTCTGCTTGTACAGGTCCTGGTACTGCGTCCACTCGGCGCTCTTCAGCGACACGTTGAACAGGCCGGACGCGTCGAGCTGGCGCTTGAGCTCGGTGGCCTCGTCGACCGCGTTCGGGCCGTAGTGCGACGGGGTGTAGCCGAGTGTGAGGTTGACCGGCGTCTGGATGCCGGCCTGCTGCAGCATGCCGCGCGCCTCGGAGACGCTGTTCTGGCCGTACATGTCCTGGAACGCGTCGACCTGGCCGGGGAACCCGGGCGGGACGATGGAGTACAGCGGGTCGACAGTGCCGTCGTACGCGCGCTGCGCGATCGCCTCGCGGTCGATCACCTCGGCGACAGCCTGGCGGACCGACTTCTCCTTGCCCATGTTGGTGCCGAGCTGCCAGACGAAGTACCGGATCTCCGATCCCGCGCCCTCGATCACCTCGACGCTGTCGCTGCCCTGCAGGTCCTTGATGTCGGTCGGGCTCAGGCTGCGCCACGCCACCTGCACCTCGCCGTTGTCTGCGGCGAGCTTGAGGGCCGAGGGCTCCTTGTAGTACTTCACGAAGACCCGGGACGACTTCGCCTCGCGCGGGCCCTTGTACGAGTCGGACTTCTCCAGCGTGGCCTGGTTGCCGTCCTGGTACTCCGCCATCACGAACGGGCCGGAGCCGACGGCCTCCTCGTTGGCGACCAGCTCGTCGGCGGGGTAGGTCTCCTCGTCGACGATCGAGCCGGCCGACGCGTGCGTCACCACGAACTGGAATGTCGTGTCGGGCTTGTTCAGGTTGAACGTCACCGTCTGGTCGTCCGGCGTCTCGATCGAGTCGACCGAGGCGAGGAGCACCGACGCGCCGCTGGGGTCGGCGATGTTGAGGTTGCGCTCGAACGTGAACTTGACGTCCGAGGACGTGAGCTCGTTGCCGTTGGAGAACGTCAGCCCCGGGCGCAGCTTGCAGGTGAACGTCGTGGGGTCGTCGTACGAGCACGACTCCGCGGCGTCGCCCTCGGGTGTGTTCGATCCGGCCGGGATCGTCAGCAGCTGCTGGTACATCTGGTACTGCAGCGTGGACGAACCGAGGTCGTAGGAACCCGCGGGGTCGAGCGATGTCACCGTGTCGGTCGTGCCCAGCACCCAGGGCGCACCGCCGCCGGCCGCGTCGCCGCCCCCTCCGGAGCCCGAGTCGCCGCCGCCGCAGGCGGCCAGCGATGCCGCCAGGACGCCCGCGCCGGCTACTGCCAGCAGTCGTCTGCTCACCACGTTCTGCACCTCTCGAGTCGCACAATCCCACCAACCGGGGGACCACTATGTGGACGAAACCGAAGGGACACTACCCCGGGCGCACCACGCAAAGCAGCAGCAGAAGGCACGATGGCGGGTCGCAATCCGGCAACAATTTCTCGCGCCGGGGGTCAGTCGGAGCAGGTGCTCCTGCCGGACGCCGGGCTTCCCCCCGTGCACGCTGGGCTTCCGGCGGCCACGGAGCCGTCGAGCATCCGCTCCAAGTCCGCGAGCCGCACCGAGCCCAGCGACTCGTGCACGGTGCGCTTCGGCGCGTCCGGAATGCCCTGATGGTTGGGAACCGCCAGCACGTGGCAGCCGGCGGCCTGCGCCGACTGCACACCGGGCCGGGAGTCCTCGATCGCGACGCACCGGGCCGGATCGGCGTCCAGCAGCCGCGCGGCGCTGAGGTACGGCTCGGGATGCGGCTTGCCCCGGGTCACCTCGTCACCGACCACGACGGCGCCGAAGGTGCCGGCCGGCAGCGCGTCGACGACGGCCTGCGCCAGCCGGCGGTACGACATCGTGACCAGGGCCGCCGGCACACCTGCCTCGGCCTGCTCGGTCAGGAGCTCGCGTGCACCCGGGCACCAGGTCAGGCCGCCGCTGACCACGTCGACGACTCTGTCGAGCAGCTCCTCGACCACCTGCTCGGCGGTCAGGTCGAGCCCCATGTGGTCGCGGATGTACTGGCCGGAGTCGAGCAGGTCGCGACCGATGAGATCGATGCCGTGCTCCTCGCTCCAGGTGGCACCGGCCTTGGCGGCGAGCTCGTACTCCGCGGCGATCCACACCGGCTCGGTGTCCACGAGCGTGCCGTCCATGTCCCACAGCACCGCCTGCAGCCGCCGCCCCGCAGTGCTCATCTGGCGTTGAAGTACTTCGCCTCGGGGTGGTGCGCGACCAGCGCGTCCGTGGACTGCTCCGGGTGCAGCTGCAGCTCCTCGGACAGCTCCACGCCGATCCGTTCCGGCCGCAGCAGACGCACGATCGTCTCGCGGTCCTCGAGGTTCGGGCAGGCGGGGTAGCCGAACGAGTAGCGCGACCCGCGGTAGCCCTGCCGGAAGATCTGGTCGAGGTCGTCCGAGTCCTCGCCGTCGAAGCTGAGCTCCTTGCGCACCCGGGCGTGCCAGTACTCCGCGAGCGCCTCGGTGAGCTGCACGGACAGCCCGTGCAGCTCGAGGTAGTCGCGGTAGGCGTTCTTCGCGAACAGCTCGGCGGTGACGTCGCTGACGCGCGCGCCCATCGTGACCAGGTGGAAGCCCACCACGTCGAGCTCGCCGGAGCCCTTGGGCCGGAAGAAGTCGGACAGGCACAGGAACCGGTCGCGCTGCTGGCGCGGGAAGGTGAACCGCCCGACCTCCTCGGACTGCGTCTCGGCGTCCAGCACGACCAGGTCGTCACGCTCGCTGTAGCAGGGCCAGTAGCCGTAGACGACGGCCGGCTCCATGACCGCCTCGGTCTTGATCCGGTCGAGCCACATCCGCAGCCGGGGCCGGCCCTCGGACTCCACCAGGTCGTCGTACGTCGGGCCGCTGTCGCCGCGCGAGCCCTTCAGGCCCCACTGCCCCATGAACGTCGCCCGCTCGTCGAGGTAGGACGTGAAGTCGCCCAGCTGCAGCCCTTTGACCACCCGGTCGCCCCAGAACGGGGGCGTCGGCACGGGGTTGTCGGTCGCCACGTCGGAGCGCTCCGGCACCGGCTGGCCGGCGCCCGGCGCGGCGGCGGCCTTCGACTTCACCCGGCGCTTGCGCGGCGCCGGCAGCTCCGCACCGGGTACGCCGCGCTTGACCGCCATCGCGGTGTCCATCAGCCGCAGGCCCTCGAACGCGTCGCGGGCGTAGCGGACCTCGCCCTTGAACAGCCCCCCGAGGTCCTCCTCGACGTAGGCACGGGTGAGGGCCGCACCACCGAGCAGCACCGGCCACTTCTCGGCCAGACCACGCTGGTTGAGCTCCTCGAGGTTCTCCCTCATGACCACGGTGCTCTTCACCAGCAGCCCGGACATGCCGATCACGTCGGCGCGGCTCTCCTCCGCGGCCTCGAGGATGGCGTTGACCGGCTGCTTGATGCCGAGGTTGACGACGTTGTAGCCGTTGTTGCTCAAGATGATGTCGACGAGGTTCTTGCCGATGTCGTGCACGTCGCCCTTGACCGTGGCCAGGACGATCGTGCCCTTGCCCTCCTCGTCCTCGACCTTCTCCATGTGCGGCTCGAGGTAGGCGACCGCCGTCTTCATCGTCTCGGCCGACTGCAGCACGAACGGCAGCTGCATCTCTCCGCTGCCGAACAGCTCGCCGACCACCTTCATGCCCGCCAGCAGGTCGTCGTTGACGATGTCGAGCGCCTTGGCACCCGACTCCAGGGCCTCGTCGAGGTCGGCCTCGAGACCGTTGCGCTCGCCGTCGATGATGCGCCGCTGCAGACGTTCGCTGAGCGGGAGCGCGGCGAGCTCGGCCGCACGGCTCTCCCGGTCGTCGACCGCGCTGACCCCCGAGAACACCTCGAGCAGACGCTGCAGCGGGTCGTAGGCCGGCTCCTCCTTCGTCTCCGGACGGCGCCGGTCGTACACCAAATCGAGCGCGACGTCGCGCTGCTCGTCAGGGATACGTGACAGCGGCAGGATCTTGGCCGCGTGCACGATGGCCGAGTCAAGGCCGGCCTCGACGCACTCGTGCAGGAACACGGAGTTGAGCACCTTGCGAGCGGCAGGACTTAGGCCGAAGGAGATGTTCGAGACGCCGAGCGTGGTCTGCACGTCGGGGTAGCGCTGCTTCAGCTCGCGGATCGCCTCGATGGTCTCGATGCCGTCGCGGCGGGTCTCCTCCTGGCCGGTGGCGATCGGGAAGGTCAGGCAGTCGACCAGGATGTCCTGCACCCGCATCCCGTAGTTGGTCGTCAGGTCCTCGATCAGCCTGGTCGCGACCCGGACCTTCCAGTCCCTGGTGCGCGCCTGCCCCTCCTCGTCGATCGTCAGCGCCACGACCGCGGCGCCGTGCTCGCGGACCAGCGGCATCACCTTCGCGAAGCGCGACTCGGGGCCGTCGCCGTCCTCGTAGTTGACCGAGTTGATCACGCAGCGCCCGGCCAGGTGCTCGAGCCCGGTCTGTACGACAGCGGCTTCGGTGGAGTCGAGCACGATCGGCAGCGTGGACGAGGTCGCAAGCCGGGAGGCCAGGTCACGCATGTCGGCCACACCGTCACGCCCGACGTAGTCGACACACAGGTCGAGCAGGTGTGACCCGTCGCGTATCTGCGCGCGGGCGATCTCGATGCAGTCGTCCCACTTCTCAGCGACCATGGCCTCACGGAACGCCTTGCTGCCGTTGGCGTTGGTGCGTTCGCCGATCGACAGGTACGCCGTGTCCTGCCGGAACGGCACGTGCTGGTACAGGGACGCGACCCCGGCCTCCGTCTGCGGCGAGCGCTCGGGCAGGGCACGCCCGCGCACCCGCTCGACCACCAGGCGGATGTGCTCGGGGGTGGTGCCGCAGCAGCCGCCGACCAGTGCCAGGCCGTACTCCGCGGTGAACGTGTCGTGGGCGTCGGCCAGCTCCTCCGGCGTCAGGGGGTAGTGCGCGCCGTCGGCGGTCAGCTGGGGCAGCCCGGCGTTGGGCATGCACGCCACCCCGATCGGGGAGTGCCGGGACAGGTGGCGCAGGTGCTCGCTCATCTCGGTGGGGCCGGTGGCGCAGTTGAGCCCGATGAGGTCGATGCCCAGCGGCTCCAGGGCGGTCAGCGCCGCCCCGATCTCGCTGCCCATCAGCATCGTCCCGGTGGTCTCGACGGTGACGTTGACGATCAGTGGCATGTCGGAGCCGGCGGCGACCAGGGCCCGGCGGGCACCGATCGCGGCCGCCTTGGCCTGCAGCAGGTCCTGGGCGGTCTCGACGAGGACGGCGTCGGCGCCGCCGTCGACGAGTCCGCGCGTCTCCTCCTGGTAGGCGTCCCGCAGGGTGGCGAAGTCGACGTGGCCCAACGTGGGCAGCTTGGTGCCCGGACCCACCGAGCCGAGCACCCAGCGCGGCTGCTCGTCGGTCGACCAGGCGTCCGCGCGCTCCCGGGCGATCCGCGTGCCGGCGACCGTGAGCTCGTAGATGCGGTCGGTGATGTCGTACTCGCCGAGGTTGCCGAAGTTGCAGCCGAACGTGTTGGTGCCGACGCAGTCCGCGCCCACGGCCAGGAACGAGTCGTGGATCTCGGCGACGACGTCGGGCCGCGTGACGTTGAGGATCTCGTTGCAGCCCTCGTGGCCCTCGAAGTCGTCCAGGCCGAGGTCGTACCCCTGCAGGCTCGTCCCCATGGCCCCGTCGGCGACCACAACGCGCTCGGCGAGTGCCCGGCGAAGGCTGTTGGCTGACGTGCTCAAGGGCGTGCTCCTCACGATGGGGGTACGACGAGGCGACCCCCGACAGCCTATGGCCCCGGCTCTGCCCGGCCCATTCGTCCCATCCACTGGTACAGATGTCCACCATACGGCGTCCTGGCGCGTGGCTGCGTGCGGGACACCGCGGCACCGTAGGCTCGAAGGGTGATCGAACTCGAGGAAGTGCCGACGCTGGTCGATCCGGTCATGATCGCTGCCTTCGAAGGCTGGAACGACGCGGGCGAGTCCGCCTCCGGCGCCATCGACCACCTGATCTCGGCGTGGTCGGCCCAGACGGTGGCGGCGATCGACCCGGAGGACTTCTACGACTTCCAGGTCAACCGCCCCACGGTCTCGATCGGCGTCGACGGTGACCGCCAGATCACCTGGCCCACCTCGCAGATGGCGGTGTGCCGTCCCCCCGGCTCCGAGCGCGACATAGTCCTGCTGCGCGGGATCGAGCCGAACATGCGCTGGCGCGAGTTCTGCGCCCAGCTGCTGGCGACCGCCGACGACCTCGGCGTGGAGATGGTCGTCACCCTCGGCGCACTGCTCGCCGACACCCCGCACACCCGGCCGATCCCGGTCACCGGCACCGCCACCGACCCCGACCTGGTCGAAAAGCTCAAGCTGCAGGAGTCGCGCTACGAGGGACCCACCGGGATCGTCGGGGTGTTCCAGGACGCCTGCTTCCGGCTGGACATGCCGGCGGTGTCGTTCTGGGCCGCGGTCCCCCACTACGTCGCCCAGCCGCCATGTCCGAAGGCGACCCTGTCGCTGCTCGGCCAGATCGAGGACCTGCTGGAGGTGTCCGTTCCGTTGGGCGACCTCCCCGAGGAGTCCCGAGCCTGGGAGCGCGGAGTCGACGAGCTGTCGCGTGAGGACAGCGAGGTGGCCGAGTACGTCCGGGCGCTCGAGGAGTCACGCGACGCCGCCGACCTGCCCGAGGCCAGCGGCGAGGCCATCGCCAAGGAGTTCGAGCGCTACCTCAAGCGCCGTCACCAGGGCGGTCAGGCCGAGTCCTGACCCGCCGCTGCCCGCAACAGGTCCAGGCCGGCTACAGGTCGATGCCCAGGCGGGCGTCGACCAGGTTGCGCACCGTCGCCGGCGCGGCCGGGTTTGGTCCGCCGGTCTCGAGCGCGAGGTCGGCCCACTGGTCGATCGCCAGCAGCGCCCGCGGCGCGTCGAGGTCGTGCGCGAGCGCGCTGCGTACGTCGATCAGCACGTTGGACGCGTCGGGGCCGGTCGCCAGCCCGGCCGCCGCGGACCAGCGCTCGAGGCGCTCGCGGGCACGGTCGAGGTCGTCGTCGCTCCAGTCCCAGTCGTCGCGGTAGTGGTGGTCCAGCAGCGCGAGCCGGATGGCCCGCGGGTCGACACCGTCACGCCGCAGAGCCGACACGAACACCAGGTTGCCGCGCGACTTCGACATCTTCTCGCCGTCCAGGCCGACCATGCCGGCGTGCACGTAGCTGCGTGCGAACGGTCGCGTGGCCTGCGCCACGTGCGCCTCCGACGCGCACAGCTCGTGGTGGGGGAACGCCAGGTCGCTGCCACCGCCCTGCACGTCGGAGGCCATCCCGAGGTACTCCAGCGCGATCGCGCTGCACTCGACGTGCCAGCCGGGCCGGCCGCGACCGAGCGCGGAGTCCCAGGCGGGCTCGCCGGGTCGCTCGAGCTGCCAGAGCAGGCAGTCCAGCGGGTCCTTCTTCCCCGGGCGGTCCGGGTCTCCCCCGCGCTCGGCGGACAGCTCGACCATCGCCGCCCGGTCCAGGTGCGAGACGCTGCCGAACGACGGGTCGGCCGCGACCGGGAAGTACAGGTCACCGTCGACGTCGTAGACCGCGCCGGCGTCGCGCAGCCTGCCGATCAGCGCGACGATCTGGTCGATCGACTCCACGGCACCCACGAAGTGGTCGGGCGGGATCATCCGCATCGCGGCCATGTCCTCGGCGAACAGGCGCGTCTCGCGCTCGGCGAGCTCGGCCCAGTCCTCGCCGGTCTGGTTCGCGCGCTCGATCAGCGGGTCGTCGATGTCGGTGACGTTCTGCACGTAGAGCACGTCGTGCCCTGCGTCGCGCCAGGCGCGGACCAGGAGGTCGAAGGCGAGGTAGGTCGCGGCGTGCCCCATGTGCGTCGCGTCGTACGGCGTGATCCCGCAGACGTACAGCCGGGCGGTGCCGTTCGGGTGTGTGGGTACGAGGCGCCCGGCAGCCGTGTCGTGCACGACGACGGTGGGTGCGAAGCCGAAGGCGTCGGTGAGTACCGGGACCTCCGGGGCAGACCAGGCGCGCATGCGATGCAGCCTAACGGCGTGCGCTCAGAACGCGGGCCACGGGATGGCCGGCCACTGCGCGGACGGTGATGGAAATCGCATCGTGCGCAGCAGTCGTTCGACGCGACCCACCAGTGCGCGCACCTCCTGCACCGAGAGCAGGCCGGCGAGCTCGGCCGCGAGGTCGTCGTCGAGTGCCTTCTGCACGCCGCGCAGCGCCGCCACGCACGGGTCCGGCAGCCGGGTTCCGGCCCATCCCCACAGCACCGTGCGCAGCTTGTCGTCGCTGTGGAACGACACCCCGTGGTCGACCCCGAACAGCCGGCCCTGCGCGTCCACGAGGACGTGCCCGCCCTTGCGGTCGGCGTTGTTGATCATCACGTCCAGCACAGCCATCTGCTGCAGCCCCGGGTCGTCGCGGTGCACCAGGCTGACCGCGTGGCGGTGCTGGTCCTCGGCGTCCAGGATGTGCAGCCAGCCGTCGGGGACATCCCCCTCGGCGACCACGTCGACCATCTCCTGCTCGGTGTCGTCGTCGATCCACAGCTGGCACATCCCGGGCCCGAACGGGCCGTCTCGCAGCACGGTCGGCGGCACCAGCAACGTACCCGTGGCCGCGGACACGAGGTAGGCGGCACGCTCGCGGTAGGCCAGCGTCCCGTCCGGGAAGTCCCACAGTGGCCGCTCGCCGCGGATCGGCTTGTACACGCACGCCGACGACGCGTCGCCGAGCGTCACCGCGCCCACGAACGTCGCGTTGGAGGCGGTCAGCAGCCGGCCCTCGAGCTCCAGCGACCCCTCGGTCAGCAGCCTCTGGCCCTCTGACGAGGTGGAGTACGAGCTCATGCCTGCAGGCGGCGGAACCCGTTGGCACGGGGACATATGTGGCCCTGCGGGTCCAGCGGGTTGCCGCAGAACGGGCACGACGGGCGGCCGGCGGCCACGACGCTGCCCGCGCGCTTGGCGAAAGCCCGGGCACTGGCGGCGCTGAGGTGCACCTCGAGCACCTCGGCGGCCTCGTCGTCCGGGTCCTCCTCGGACTCGGGCTGCTCCTCCTCCTCCTCGACCGTGGACTCCACCGAGAAGATCTCCAGGATCACCTGCTCGGCGGCGTTGTCCCACGCGAGGGTCATCGTGCCGACGCGGAACTCCTCCTCGATCGGCTGCTCCAGCGGTTCGGCGTCGTCCATCTCGACCGGCGTCACCGCCGGCACCGGGCTGTCGCCCGCGCTGGTCCGGACGATCTCGTCCAGCATCTCGTCCACTCGCTCGGCGAGCGCGACGACCTGCTCCTTCTCGAGCGTGACACTGGTCAACCGGGTCCCGGCGCGGGCCTGCAGGAAGAACGTGCGCTGGCCGGGCTCGCCGACCGTGCCCACGACGAAGCGCTCGGGCGGATCGAACAGGTGGACGACTGGCATGGCAACCGACCTTAGATCCTGCGCTCACGCGCGTCTGCGCCAGCCCCGCCGCCCACTGCGGCGTCCCCGCGGGACCGGCGCCGCCGCCGCTTCGGCGGCCGCAGCCCGCGCAGGTCGCTGCCCTGGTCGTTGAGGTGGCGCACGAACGGCCGGCCCGAGGTGTACGTCACGACCGACACCGAGCCGGGGTCGACCACGATCCGCTGGAAGAGGTCGAGATGCAGGCCGAGAGCGTCGGCGAGGATCGACTTGATCACGTCACCGTGCGAGACACCGATCCACAACGCGTCCTGGCCGTGCTCGACCTCGACCTGCTCGTCGTGCCGGCGGATGCCCGAGACCGCACGCTCCTGCATCTGCCGCATCGACTCGCCCTCGGGGAACGTCACCGCGGACGGCTGGTTCTGCACCGTCTTCCACAACGGGTGCTTGGCGAGCTTCTTCAGCGGCTGGCCGGTCCACTCGCCGTACCCGCACTCGGTGATGCTGCTGTCGGTGAGCGTCTCCGGCGGCGCGGCCTGGTGCGCGACGATCGCGGCCAGGGTCTGCCGGCAGCGCACCAGCGGGCTGGTGACCAGCCGGCTCAACGGCAGCTCGGTGAGACGCCTGCCGACCGCGTCGGCCTGCGCGCTGCCGACCTCGTCGAGGTGTACGCCGGGGCTCCGCCCGGCGAGGATGCCGCTGTCGTTCGCGGTCGTACGTCCGTGTCGGACGAGCAGGACGGTTGCCACATCGCCACCCTAGGGCGTTTACCAACACGTCCTCGTGACGGCGCCGCGCGGCGCTCGCATCGTGTCCCTCACGTGGACAGCGTGGAGAATGGCGCCATGATCGTCGACTGCGCCGTGTACCGCGAGGGCGAGCGGCTGGCGTTGCCGTTCGACAAGGACGACATGCACGCCGCGCTGGCCGCGGCCGACCACGAGAACGACTTCGTGTGGGTCGGCCTGCACGAGCCGAGCCGCCAGGAGCTGGACTCGGTCGCTCACGAGTTCGGTCTGCACCAGCTCGCGGTCGAGGACGCCGTCAACGCGCACCAGCGACCCAAGCTGGAGCGGTACGGCGAGGGGCTGTTCCTCGTGCTCAAGACGCTCTGGTACGTCGACGAGGACGACCAGGTCGAGACCGGTGAGATCAACATATTCGTCGGCGAGGGCTACGTCGTCACGGTCCGGCACGGCGCAGGCGCGGGCCTGACCGGCGCACGGCGCGACCTCGAGGAGCGGGCTTCGGTGCTCGGGCACGGCCCGGCGGCGGTCGTCTACGCCGTCTGCGACCGGGTCGTCGACGAGTACGAGCAGGTGGCGGCCTCGCTCGACGTCGACGTCGACCAGATCGAGGAGTCGGTGTTCAGCACCGAGCGCACCAACAACGCGCAGCGCATCTACACGCTCAAGCGCGAGGTGCAGGAGTTCCGCCGCGCGGTCGCGCCGCTGCGTGACCCGATGTCCCGGTTCGCCAACGGCTCGGTCTACGGCGTACCCGCCGACACGGCGCCGTTCTTCCGGGACGTGCTCGACCACGTGGTCCGGGTGACCGACCAGGTGATGGCGCTCGACGACCTGCTCTCGGCCGCTCTCAACGCGCACCTCGCGCGGGTGAGCGTGCAGCAGAACGACGACATGCGGCGCATCTCCGCCTGGGTCGCGATCGTCGCCGTGCCGACGATGATCGCGGGCATCTACGGGATGAACTTCCGCTTCCTGCCGCTGTTGGACAGCCGGTACGGCTTCGTCGTGATAGTCGGCGTCATGGTCGTCGTCTGCCTGACTCTGCACCACCTGTTCAAGCGTGCCAGGTGGCTCGGACAAGACCGACCCCGCGGCTAGGCCGAGATGACCCCCGCGCCGAGCAGCGTGAGCGTCAAGGTCCCGAGCGCGATGCGATAGATCACGAACGGTGCGTAGGAGTGCGTGCTCACGTAGCGCAGCAGCCACGCGATCGCGGCGTAGCCCACCACGAACGCGACCACCGTGGCCGCGATGGTGGGGCCGACGCCGTACTCGTCCGCACCGTGCGGGATCTCCGGCAGCTCGAACAGCCCGGCACCCACGACGGCGGGTATCGCCAGCAGGAAGGCATAGCGGGTGGCCGCCTCGCGCTCGTAGCCGAGGAACAGCCCCATGCTGATGGTCGCGCCGGAGCGGGAGACCCCGGGGACCAGCGCCGCCGCCTGCGCGAGGCCGAGCAGGACGGCGTCCCGCCAGTTGAGCCGTTCGATCGACTGCGTCTTGCGTCCGACGCGCTCGGCGATCCCCAGCACGATCCCGAGCACGATCAGTGCGGTGCCGATGATCCAGAGGTTGCGGAAGTCGCGCTCGATCACGTCCTTGAACGCGATGCCGAGCAGCACGATCGGGATCGACCCGACGATGATGAACCAGCCCATACGCGCGTCCTGGTGCTCGCGCAGGCTCCGGTCGAACAGCGACCGCACCCAGGTCGACCCGATGCGGAAGATGTCGCGCCAGAAGTACAGGAGCACGGCTGCCTCGGTGCCGATCTGCACCACCGCGGTGAACGCCGCGCCCGGGTCCTCCCACCCGAACAGCTCGGGGAAGATCCGCAGATGGGCGCTGCTGGAGATCGGCAGGAACTCGGTGAGCCCCTGGAGTATCCCCAGGAAGACGGCCTGGAACAGGTCCACTTGCTACTCCCCCAGCCCTGACGCGTCCAGCACCTCGGCCATCGTCCGCAGCGTCTGCACTCGGGCCTCCTGGGTGCGTGCGTGCGTCGCGACGTTGAGTGTGGTGACGCCGGCGTCGTGGTAGGCCTGCAGGCGTTCCATGATCCGCTCCTTGGGTCCGATGAGGGACGTCTGGTCGATGAACTCCAGCGGTACGGCGGCCATCGCCTCACGGTGCCGCCGGTCGAGGTACAGGTCCTGCACCTCGCGCGCGGCGTCCGCGAACCCCATCCGGCAGGCCAGCCGGTTGTAGAAGTTCTGCTCGCGGCTGCCCATGCCGCCGACGTACAGCGCGGCGTTGGCGCGCAGCGGCTCGGCGCAGGCCGCGACATCGTCGCCGATGACCACCGGCACGCTCGCGGCGACGTCGAACGTGTCGCGCTTGCGTCCGGAGGTCGCGAGGCCGGTGTCGACGTCCCCGAGCAGGTCGGCGGCGTACTCGGGCGAGAAGAAGATGGCCAGCCAGCCGTCGGCGATCTCACCGGCGAGCCGAAGGTTCCGCGGCCCGACCGCTGCGAGGTAGACGGGAACCCGCTCGCGCACGGGGTGCACGCTCAGCCGCAGTGGCTTGCCGGCCCCGTCGGGCAGCGGGAGCGTGAACTCGCTGCCGTCGTAGGCCACCGTCTGGCGCTCCAGCGCCATCCGCACGATCTCGACGTACTCGCGGGTGCGCGCCAGCGGGCGGTCGAACCGCACTCCGTGCCAGCCCTCGGAGACCTGCGGGCCGGAGACTCCCACCCCCAGGCGGAAGCGCCCGCCGGACAGCATGTCGAGCGTGGCCGCGGTCATCGCGGTGGTGGCCGGTGTGCGGGCGGGGATCTGCATGACCGCGCTGCCGACGTCGATCGTCTCGGTCTTGGCCGCGACCCAGCTGAGCACCGTGGGGCTGTCGCTGCCGTACGCCTCGGCCGCCCACGCCACCGAGTAGCCGAGCCGGTCGGCCTCCTGCGCGAGTGCCACCGAGTCGTGCACCCCGCCGCCGGCGACATACCCCAGGCTCACGCCCAGACGCATACGCGGTCCGTCCCTTCCCTCGTCTCGGCCGGTCGCGGGGCGCCGTCGACGGGCACCCCGACGGTCGAGCCTATTAGCCCGCCGCCGGCGTACCTCGGCTAGCCTCTTCGCCATGCAGCAGCGCTTCCTCGGCCGGACCGGGCTGAAGGTGTCGCGGTTCGCCCTCGGCACGACGTCGTGGGGCCAGGACACCGACGAGTACGAGGCCCGCGACCAGCTGGCCACGTTCGTCGACGCCGGAGGCAACCTGCTGGACACGGCCTCGTCGTACGGCGACGGAGCCAGCGAGCACCTCATCGGCGAGCTGCTGCGCGACACGGTCGACCGTGACGACGTGCTGGTCGCGACCAAGGCCGGCTTCGGCCCGCCGGACAAACGCGGCAGCTGGCAGCACGACACCTCGCGCGGGGCCATGCTCGGCTCGCTGGACCGGTCACTGGACCGGCTCGGCGTCGACCACGTCGACCTCTGGCAGGTGCACATGTGGGTCGACGAGGTCCCGCTCGAGGAGACGCTCGCTACGCTCGACGCCGCGGTCGCCTCCGGACGCGCCCGCTACGTGGGAGTCTCCAACTTCACCGGCTGGCAGACCGCACAGGCGGCCACCTGGCAGCGGGTCTGGCCCGGGCGTACGCCACTGGCCTCCACCCAGGTTGAGTACTCCCTGCTGAACCGCGAGGTCGAGCGCGAGGTGCTGCCTGCCGCGCAGGCCATGGGGATGGGCGTGCTCGCGTGGTCGCCGCTTGGTCGCGGGGTGCTCACCGGCAAGTACCGCTCCGGCACCCCGGCGGACTCGCGGGCGGCGTCGCCGCACCTGCGGGCGTTCGTGGAGCCTTACCTCGACGCCGACTCCGCGCAGGTGGTCGAGGCCGTGTGCAAGGCCGCCGACGGCCTCGGCCTGGCGCCGGTGGAGGTGGCGCTGGCGTGGTTGCGCGACCGTCCCGGCGTCACCGCCCCCGTGCTGGGCGCTCGTACGGCCGCCCAGCTGCGGGGGGCGCTGTCGGCCGAGGACGTCACGCTGCCGGGCGCCATCCTCGAGGCGCTCGACGACGTCTCCCTGGGCGACATGGCCGACCCGGAGCCCTAGGCCGAAGCGATAGGGGTACCGCGATGAACGACTTCGAGTTCCGGCGCATGTTCGTGCCGCGCACGATGGCTCGCTCAGCGCTGCGTCAGCTCCTGAGCGCGGAGGCGGAGTACGGCGGCTGGGAGCTCGACCGTCTCCGGTTGTTCACCGACGGCACGCGTCGGGTGGTGCTTCGGCGCCGCATCATCCGCATGCGGAGCACCCTCTGAGCTCCCCGTCGTGTCAGGCCCGGTCCAGGAGCCGGTCGAACACCCGGGCGCCGAACTCCAGCGCGTCCACCGGTACCCGCTCGTCAACCCCGTGGAACAGCGCCGTGAAGTCGAGGTCGGCCGGCAGCCTCAGCGGCGTGAACCCGAAGTTGCGGATGCCCAGCTTGTGCCAGTACTTCCCGTCGGTGCCGCCGCTCATCAGGAACGGCGCCACCAGTGCGCCCGGGTCCTCCGCCACCAGCGACTCGCGCATCGCGTCGACCAGCGCGCCGTCGAAGGTCGTCTCGAACGCGATGTCGCTGTGCACCGCCTCGCGGGTCACCCGGTCACCGAGGATCTCGTCGATGGTGGCGTAGAACTCCTCCTCGAAACCGGGGAGGAAGCGGCCGTCGACGTGCGCGACGGCATCCCCGGGGATCACGTTCAGCTTGTAGCCGGCCTCGAGCATCGTCGGGTTGGTGGTGTTGCGGAGTACGGCGTCCATCATCCGCGCGGCGGAGCCGAAGTGCCGGACGAGCGGCTCGGGGTTCTGCTCGTCGTACTCCTCGCCCACCACGTCCGCGACGATCTTGAGCAGCTCGGCCATCGCCGGTCGCACGTGGGTCGGCCACTCGTGCGAGCCGAGCCGATGCACAGCTTGGCTCAGCGCGGTGACCGCGTTGTCGAGATGGCGCATCGAGCCGTGTCCGGCGTTGCCCTTGGCCCGCAGCCGCATCCACTCGATGCCCTTCTCGCTGCTCTCGACGAGGTAGATGCGCTGGTCGTTGATCGTGGCACTGAAGCCGCCGACCTCACCGACGGCCTCGGTGCAACCCTCGAGGGTGTCCGGATGGTGCTCGGCCAGCCAGCCGGCCCCCTTCTTGCCGCCGGCCTCCTCGTCGGCGGTGAAGCACAGCACCAGCGGACGGTTCGGCGTGACCCCGGCGCGGGCGCGGGCGCGCAGGGTCGACAGCACCATCGCGTCGAAGTCCTTCATGTCGACCGCGCCGCGGCCCCAGACGTACCCGTCGCGCACCTCGCCGGAGAACGGGTGGACCTGCCAGTCCTCGGCACGGGCGGGCACGACGTCGAGGTGACCGTGGACCAGCAACGGTTCCCGGTGCCGGTTGTCGGCCGTCTCCCCCCAGCGGGCCACCATCGTGGTCCGCCCGGGCTCGGCCTCGAACATCTGCGGCTCGATCCCGACCTCGGTGAGCAGGGCCGCGACGTGCTCGGCGGCCTTGCGTTCTCCGGGCCCGTCCTGGTCGCCGTAGTTGGTCGTGTCGATGCGGATCAGGTCGCTGCAGATCTGCGTGACCTCGCTCGACGGGTCGTACTCCGGCCTGTCCTCGGGGCGGCTCGATGCGTCGCTCATAGGGCTATCCTGCCTCTAGGGCATCCACGCGAGAACCCGTGTGCCGGTTTGCTACAGTTGCCGCCGCACGACGGCAGAGATGCCCACCTGTCCGGGTGGCGGAATAGGTAGACGCGCTAGCTTGAGGTGCTAGTCCTCGTATAGAGGGTGGGGGTTCAAGTCCCCCCTCGGACACCCCGGAACCGCAGGTCAGAGCACCTGCGGTTCGCTGTTTTCAGGGCCGCTGCTAACGGATTGCTAACGCGCCTCGGTGAACAGCGCCGCGACGGTCTCTGCGGCATCGTCGTGCAAGCTGCCCGTGACGTGGCTGTAGGTGTCCAGGGTGATGCCGATGTTGGCGTGCCCGAGCCGCTCCTGTACGACCTTGGGATGCACGCCCGCCGAGAGCGTCATCGTGGCCCAGCCGTGGCGTAGGTCGTGCAGGCGGATCGGCGGGAGCTGGAGGCGCCGCACCGCGTCTCCGAACGAGCGGCTGAACCGCTCCGGGTGCAGCAGAGTCCCGTCCAACCGGCAGAACACGAGGTCGTGGTCCGTCCACCCTTCACCCATCTGCAGCCGGTCGGCGGCCTGGCGCTTGCGGTGCTCCCGCAGCGCCGCGACCGTGGCACGGTCCAGCACGACGGTACGGCGGCCCTTGGCCGTCTTCGGCGTGCCCAGCGTCGGCTTGTGATGCACGGCGATGACCGTCTGCCGGATGGACGCCCGGCCGGCGTCCAGGTCCAGGTCACGCCACCGAAGCCCGAGCGCCTCCCCTCGCCTCATCCCCGTCGTGGCGAGGACGAGATAGGCCGTGTGGTGCCTGTCGCCGCACGTGCCCTGGAGGAACGTCCCGAGCTGCTGCGCCGTCCACGTCACCGACTCCGGGCGGTCCGACGAGCTGGCCCGCGGCGGGTCGGCCGCGTCGGCAGGGTTGCGGGCGAGCCGCCCCCACTTCACCGCATCCTTAAACGCCCGGTGCGCGATCGTGTGGACGTACCGCACCGACCGCGGGGACAGACCGCCTTGCTCGTGATCCCGTCGTCCCTCGCGCAGCAGCGTGGCGTACAGGCCGTTGAGCATCCCCGCGTCTACCGCGTGCAGCTCGGTGCTCCCGAGGTACGGCAGGACATGCAGGCGCAGATTCCTGCCGTAGCTGTAGTGCGTGGCCGGGCGCACGGTCGGCTCGATGGCCGTCAGCCACTCCCCCACGTACCCCGCGAGAGTCTGCTTGGTCTTGGCGACGTAGGTGCCGGTCTTGACCCCGTTCACCAGCTCGGACAGGGCATCCTCGGCCTGGCGCTTAGTCCGGTATCCCGAGTGCCACTTCTGTCGGCGCTTCCCGGTGATCGGGTCAGCGTCCAGCTCGACGACGACGCTGTACCCCTTCCCCCGCTTGACGATGCTGCCCCTCATGCCTCTCCCGCCTTCCCCTTGATCGCCGCACCGAGGTAGCCGGCCTCCCGCGCCTGCTTCACGTACAGCGCTGCTGTCCGGGGGGCGACGTCGAAGTGTGTGGCGACCTCAGCGGTCGGCGCGTGCGTGACCGCGGTCCGGTAGATCTCGGCGACCTCACGGTGCCGCGCCTCCGTCGCCGACCGTCTCGGTTGCCTCCGGGCCGCACGCAGGTCCCGGATGGTCGCGTCGATCTGCTCGTCGCTGGACTGCGCGTCAACGGCTTCCACCCCGTGCTCATCGACGTGCTGCACCTGCATGGCGATCATCGCCACGCCGGTCGTGATCCAGTCCTCGAGCTTCAGCCAACGCAGGTGGCGGCTGAGTACCTCCTGGCCGTCGTCCGCGCTGGTCATGCTGACCCCGCGGCACTGCGGCACACCGCAGACCATCTCGACAGTGATCTCGAACGCCGGCCACGGTCGCTCGTGCTTCGTCTCCGGTTCGTATGAGACGGCGACGACGAACCGGCGCGGGACGATCCGGTCCTTCCCCAGCCGCTTGATGTCCCAGCTCTTGCAGTCCTCGCGGACCTTCACCCGCTCACGCATCGGGCCTCCCTCGGTTAGCAAAAAAGTTGGCGTGCACTTGCTAAGTGAACCTAGCAGGAGACCAGGCAAGATACCAGCCATGAACGAAACCCAGCGTCTCGGAGTACCTGACCCGGCCGAGCGGGCGACCCTGACCGTCTGGCCCGAGACGGCCGCGATTCTCGGTCTCAGCAAGGCATCGGCATACGACGCGGCGAGACGCGGCGAGATACCGACGATCCGCGTCGGCCGGCGGCTGCTTGTGCCCACGGCCGCATTGCGTCGGATGCTGCAGCTCGACAACCCGGAGCCGGTCACCTGATGGCCGTCACCGGCGAGGTCTATGGCGACCTCCGCGACGTCGATCCCGAACGCGCCTACCGCCGTCTCGGACAGATCGACAGCGCTCCCGACGGCGCCCGGCTCACCCTGGTCGTCGGCGCGCTGGCACCAAACCCGCGGGTGATCGACGTGCTGTTCAACTTCGGCCACGTCGAGCGACTGCACATCGCGGTAGCGGGCGAGCCCCACGCGGTACGCAAGTGGGTGGAAGCGCTGCGCACAGGCGACATCCTCGCCGGGATCGGGCGGCCGGCGTGAACCGCGACCACCCCGATGACGAGGCGCTGATGCGGGAGGCCGCGTAGATGGGCCGCCGGCACGTCATCTCCGCCCGCGTGGACCAGGCCCGCAAGGTCGTGCTCCTGCGGGGCTGGCAGGCCAAGGAGCTGGCCGTAGACGCCGGCTGTAAGCCGCTGTGGAGCGCGGCCGGCAAGGGCTGGGTCATCGACCTGCGCCGGCTGCCCGACGTGGAGGCCTACGCACAGCACCAGCGCATCGTCGTCAACGTCGTGGAGACCGCGTGAGAGCCCGTCGCACCGTCCGCGACTGGCGCCGTGCGGTGCTCCGGTCGTCGCAGATCACCGACTCGACCCGAGTCCTGCTGCTCGTGCTGGCCGAGCACGTTAGGGACCACAACTTGCAGGTCTCCGTCCCCCGCAAGGATTTGGCGCGGTGGCTCAACCGGTCGGAGCGACGCATAACAGAACGGATCACGGCAGCCCACGACGCCGGGCTGCTGGACACCGTCAGCCCCGGCCACCGAGGTCGCACCGCGGTCTACGCGGTGCTGTTCGCAGACGAGAAAAGGGGGACGAAATCTAGCCCCCTTTTAGGTACCGAAAACCGTCCCGCTATTGCCGGGGAAAGCGGGACCCCCGGGGGTCCCACCAGTACTACAGCGAACCCCTCCCCAGACGGCTCAGACCGCAACGTCGGCAGTTACGAGAAACCAGCCACGACCGAGGCCGCTATCGACCAGCCACGCAGGTGGGAGAACTCCGCATGAGCGCCACCATCCACGACTTGCTAGCCCGCCGTGACCGCCGCCACCAGGCGGCGCTGCACTTCCGCAACGACGTCGAGGCCCTGACCTACGCGGCCGAGCGCATTGACGAGCTGCTCGACCTAGCCGACGAGGCGCTGCTGCTCGATACCGAGCGGCTGCGTTTGCCGCTGTCTCAGGCCGCGTCCATCCTCCGCGCCTGCAAGCGCCTGCACACCACCGACGACAGGGAGCACGGCCAATGACCACCGAGCAAGAGAGGGCCGACACGCTCGCCGACTACCGGCGTGCCGCTGCGCTCATCATCCACTTCGGACGCGACGACGGCGCTGGCGTCAACGCCGTACTCGACGAAGCCAACGAAGCCGACCGGGCGACCGAACTCGTGGTCGCGCTGCTGATGACGTACAACTCGATCGTTCCCGAGGTACGCACCGACCTCGGGATGAAGCTGATGACCGACTACCTGCTCCGTATCGCGGGTGAGCAGACGTGACCAAGCCCTGCCTGACCTGCGGTGAGCCGACCGACGCCAGCCGCTGCCCCGACCACCGGCTCCGCCACGACCGGCCCAGCCGCGAGGAACTCGGCTACGACTACCGCTGGCGCAAGCTCGCCGCACGCGCCAAGCGCATCCAGCCGTGGTGTTCGGACTGCTACACCACCGACGACCTCACCGTTGACCACTCCGAGCGAGCCTGGCGACGCAAGGCCGCGGGCAAGCCGATCCGGCTGCGTGACGTCGATGTCGTCTGCCGGCTGTGCAACCTCCGCCGCGGCCCGGCTCGACCCAGGGGACAGGACCCCTCCGCGACGTCATCGCCAGTACGTCACAAGCCGCAGGAGCCGTCACACACCACCGGGGGGTATGCGTGTCAGTAGACAGAAGGCCCGTCGGACTCCTCTGGCGCCGCTGCCTCGATGCACCACCAGCCGGACGGCGAGAAGGTGAAGGACTTCCCGTTGCCGTCGAGGACGGTGAGCACGCCTGCATCGTTGAGCGAGTAGCGGGCGCCGTCAGCGTCGTAGGACTCGACCTTGCCGTTGGGGAACGCGACCTTGAATGCCATGACGGGAGCCTCTCATGAAGGCCGGTCCGAAGGCTGCCGTTGACCCGTCCCCGCTGCCGTTCCGCCTGAGGTCGGTCGGTGCCGCTCGGTTCGCCCGGTTCTGTGAGCGGTTCGTCGTCACGCCGAAGGGCGCCGGGGCGCGTAAGCCGATGCGACTGCGACCGTGGCAGGTCGAGCTGGTCGCCTCGGTGCTGGACGCCGACCCGCGTCCGCGTACCGCCGGTTGGATGATGCCGCGTGGTCAGGGCAAGTCCACGCTGGTCGCCGCGCTCGGGCTGTACGACTTGATGCTCGGGGAGGAGGGCGCCTCGGTCGTGGTCGCGGCGACCGACGAGCGCCAGGCCGGGATCGTGTTCAAGACCGCCGCCCGGATGGTGGAGCTGTCCGAGGACCTGTCGAGCCGGGTGCAGGTGTTCAAGGACCGGCTGTACGTGCCGGAGCGGGGCGCCTCGTTCGTGTGTCTGCCGGCTGAGCCGCGGCGGCTGGAGGGGCTGGACCCGACGTTCGCCATCCTCGACGAGATCGGGGTGATTAGCCGCGACGTGTACGAGGTCGTGGCCCTGGCCTCCGGGAAGCGGGCGACCTCGACGCTGCTGGGCATCGGCACCCCCGGCCCGGACCCGACCGATTCGGTGCTGACGGATATGAGGCGCTACGCCGTCGAGCATCCCGACGATGCCTCGACGGTGTGGCGGGAGTTCTCCGCCGCCGGGTACGAGGACCACCCGGTTGACTGCGCCCACTGCTGGGAGCTGGCGAACCCCGCGCTCGGCGACTTCCTGCACACCGACGCGATGTTCGCCCTGTTGCCGCCGAAGACCCGCGAGGCCACGTTCCGCCGCGCCCGGTTGTGCCAGTTCGTCACCGACACCGAGGGCGCGTTCCTGCCGATCGGCGTGTGGGACAGCCTCGCAACCGGCGACGGCGTACCTGAGGGATGCGAGGTCGTGGTCGCCCTCGACGGCAGCTTCTCCGACGACACCACCGCGCTGCTGGTGGCCACGATCGCGCCCGAGCCGCATTTCGACGTGATCGGGGTCTGGGAGCGACCGAAGGGTGACGAGTCGTACCGGGTGCCCGTGGCCGAGGTTGAGGAAGCCATCCGGGCCGCGTGCCGGCGCTGGACCGTCGTGGAGGTCATCG
>DATMEB010000189.1:0-2136 GCA_035557095.1 Nocardioidaceae bacterium
CACCGGCTGCGACGGTCGTGGCGAGGCGCGTCTGCGCGAGGTCCGACGGCACAGCGAGCTCGAAGTGGATGCGGTTGCGCTGCCGGCGCCGCTCCGTCTCCGAAGCGTCGAGCTCTTGGAACACCAGCACCGGGTTCAGCCGCCGCGGATCGTGGATGTCGCTGACCCCGGCTCGCCGGTCGTGGGTGTATCCGAGTGCGGCGACCCAGAACGCGCGGACCGCGGCGACGTCGGCGGCGTCGAGGAAGAGCTGAGCGAAGCGCGGCAGCCCCGGATCCGCAGTGGCCCCGAGTTCGCGGGCAGCGGTCTGGAGGTTTCCGGCGAGGTCGGTGAAGTCGAGCTCGAGGCCGTGGGCGTCGTCCTCCCACTGGTCCTTACCGCTGTCGATGATCACGAGCCCGGGGCGCAGGTCGACCAGCAGCGGGAAGCCAGTGTCGTCGGCCAGCGCCGCTGCTGCGGCGGCCAGGTCACGCTGCTGCGTCGGCGAGGTGATGCGGTAGCACGCCATCGCGCTGAACACCGCCTGCCAGTCGGCTGTCCCGATCCTCTCGCCGAGCGCCGCGCCCGGCACCAGGTCGACCTCGTTGCCGTCGGGGTCGGTGTGACAGACCCCGAACGGTCCCGATGCCTCACCAAGACTCGCCTGCTCGACCGCCGCGGCCGGCCGCACCACGTCGAGGTGGATGCGGTTTCGAAGCGGCCGCGGCTCCGTCGACTGCCGGATCCGTATCGCGGGGTCGCGCCGCAACGGATCCGCCAAACCGCCGTCCTCCCCAGGCGCGTAGTCGAGCACGCGCTGCCAGAACCGCCTCACCACAGACGGGTTCGCGGATTCGAACACGACGCTCAGGTGCTGCAGCACGGCAGGGTTCGCGGCCAGCCCGAGATCCCGCGCGGCCGCCGACACCGCCTCGGCGTGCTCGTCTGAGTCGAGGCGCACCCGCATGCCTGTCGCGCGCAGGTCGACCACGATCTCGGCCGACAGCTCCACGATGCGCCCGGCCAGCGCAGCCCCCTCGATCAGCGAAGGCGCGTCGAACCATGCCGTCGCAACGCCATCGACCACCCGCCAATCCGTTCCGATCTCTGTCATGCCCGGCATTATAGAGCCCATTCCGGACGATCTCCTTCCGGATAGTGATCATGTCCCGGCCGGGGCATTGATGGACGCTCACATGCGACGGGTGCGGGACGTGGGCGAAGCATGCTGGCGTTCCGCTCCGTCGTGTCCGTGCTGTTGAGGGAGCTGGGAGACTTTTCTCTACACCCTCAAGGCCGGCCCTGCGGGCGGCCTCCGGCCGCCCTCCGGCCCGGCAGCGCCGCGACCGTCACCGAGGCACCGGCCCCACCGTTCAGTGCAGCCGGCGCCGACGCCGCAGCCTGATCGACACGTCGTTCTCGCCCGGCCTGGGGCCACATCGGGGCCACACACGGCCGGACCACCAGGGACAACAGCGGTCAACGAGGGTCAGTCGTCGTCCCAGGTCAGCCGCCCTATCCAGGGGACCGATGCTGGTCGGCCAGGCACCCCGGTTCTCTCTCGCACGGAGGAAGCCAGGGGTTCAAATCCCCTCACCTCCACCCCACAACAGCCCTGGTCACCGGCCTGGCGGGTCACTTCCGCCGGGCTGCTGCCGTTCCAAGGTCGTTTGCCGGCAAACGGGCATCAACCGCCTGTCAGGGTGCCGTGGTACCGTCGGCCCTGCCACCGGACGGTATGGCGCATTCGGCGCCGCCCTCGGAGCAGCGCTCCTGGCCGGCAAGATGCTGCCCCCACGTGTGGTCAGTGAGCTGTACCACGCAACCTCCGCTACCTGGACCGAGCAACCTGCCGGACCGGCGCTCTTGCCGTTCGTCCGGTCAGCGATGAACGCACATGCGAACCTCGACGAGCGTCTAGTCGACGTCAACCCAGCCGTCGTTGTCACTCAACTCGTCCGCCAAGCTCGCAACCGGTCACCGCGCTGGAGTTTGACGTGCGAAGTCCGTGCGCTCGGCATCCCTGCCGCAGCGCACGGACTTCGCCGCGCCCATGTCTCGCGGCCGCCTTACGTCACCGTGACACCACGGGTGACGGTGGTCGTCCGGCCCCAGTTGTCCGTGACGACCAGGGTGATGGTGTAGGTGCCGGCTGCG
>DATMEB010000190.1:0-13838 GCA_035557095.1 Nocardioidaceae bacterium
CGCGACCTGGCCGAGCCGGATGAGCGCCAGCCCGAGCCGGTAGGCCCGGCTGGTCTCGTCCTGCTCGAGATAGCCGACGGAGACCAGCGTCTGCGCCAGCCGGTAGGTGGTGGCCTTGTTGTAGCCGAGCCGGGAGGTCAGCGCGCTGAGGCTCAGCTCCGGATGCTCGGGGGTGAACATCTCCAGGAGCCGGGCGGCGCGGACCACCGTTCCGGTGCTCGGTTCATTATTCAAACCAGTGGACGACATAGCGGAACACCTTAGGTGAGCTACGCCGTCGCATCAATACCTGCCGCTCACTCGCTCGGCAGGCGGTCCCGGGTCAGGCGGGGACCCTGCTCGACGACCCGAGCGCCCGTCGCGCGTAGCCCCGCATGTCCCACTGCTCGTGTGGATGCTGTCCCGAACGATCGGACTGCCGTTCGGCCCGGAGCCCGGCCTCGCCCAGCAGGTTGGCCTCGTGGACGGTGCGGCCGCGGTACTCGAGGTGGACGCGCTCGTAGCAGCCGTGGCATTGCTGCGCGCCCCCGACTGGCTATGGCGCCCCAGCGCCGCACAGCACCTCGGACGGCTCGCACTGGTGGGAGTCGTCGCAGTTACCGTCGTCGGACTGGGAACCGGCATCAGCGCGTCGGGACCCGCGACACCCGACCCGGACGGGGTTCACCCGCACGTCGCGACGACCCCCGGATGACGCACCGCGACCTACCGGGATCCTCGCTACTGCTGCGCTTCGCAGTCGTCAGGCCGTTGACGAGGCGGCCCCTGCTCCGGCGAAGAACTCTTCGGGCGACATGATCCCCGCGTTCATCCGGGCGAACGCGTCCATGCCCTGCTGGTCGCCCTGCATCGAGGACAGCAGCCTCGCCATCTCCGGCGGAGGCGGCTGCAGAGCGGCCAGGTCCAGCGTCAGCTCGTACATGGACGAGACGCGGGCGTCCCTCGTCGCCTGGTAGCCGGCCATCGCCACGTCGAAGGCGCGCTCCCCCGCCAGCGACTCGGTGATCGCCGACGCGCACAGCTCTGCGTCCCGGAACGCGTCCTGGATGCCTTGGGCGGTGATGAAGTCCTTGTTGTATCCCGCGTCCCCGACCAGTGCCCAGCCGCGGCCGAAGGGCCTGCGGAAGAAGTTCGGGACCGCGGCTCCGACGAGGCGCGTCTCGAGCGTGGCGGCCCGCATCCGCCGGGCGAAGTCGGGTGCCAGGTCGAACATCGAGGCGAACGCGTTCTCGAGGTCGGCTCGGTTCCGCTCGAACTCGGCGTACGGCCACCCGCCGACGACGACGGTCAGGCCGTCGTTGGTCTCCCAGCCCGCGAACGCGCGTCCCGGCCGGGTGTAGACCTCGAACCGCCCGTCCATCGGCAGACCGCTCCAGTAGCCGTAGTACGCGACCAGCCGCCGCGGCTGCTCTCGGTACCGCTCGGGCCGCACCTGAGCGGCCACGAACGAGCGCACTCCGTCGGCCCCGACCACGACGGCTGCCCGCTCGGTCACCGTGGGCCCGTCCTTGGCGTGGCCCCGGATCCCTTCGACGCATCCGTTCGAGACGACGAGGTCGGTGACCGAGAACCCCTCCCTCACCTCGACCCCCGCATCGGCGGCAGCCTGCAGAAGGATCGCGTCCAGCGTCGTGCGACGTGGGCTGTACGCCACCGGTGAGTCCACGGTGCCTGGGGCACCGCTGAGGCTGAACGGGCCGAAGTCGAAGCTGTAGGTGTCGATCGGCGGGCATCCGCTCGCCACCACGCGGTCCAGCAGCCCCCACCGGCGAAGGGCGGCGACTCCCCCTGGATGCACGAGGTGGGTGGACACGGTGTCGCTCGGGAACCTCGCCCGGTCGAGAAGGAGCACCCGGTGACCGCGGCGGGCCAGCAGCATCGCCGTCGGAGACCCCGCGCACCGTGCGCCGACGACGATCACGTCGTACGGCTCGGCGTTCACGACACTGCTCCGAGGCGGCTGAGTGCCGTACGCAGGGCCTGCACGAACGCCTCGGGCTGGTCGAGCGGCGGGTCGTCGCCGGCGTTCTCGATGACATGCAGGGGCCACCCGTACCGCTGCGAGGCCGCCTCTGCCGCCCCGAGCGGCGTGGCGAGGTCCTGCCTGCCCCAGATCAACGTCGTGGGCACGTCGATCCGGTCGAGCACGTCGGGGGGAATCACGGTGGCGTACATGTCGATGAAGGAACCCATGGCGCCCTGGACGCGCGGCGTCCTCAGCAGCTCGACGGCGTACCGGCTGTACGGCTCCCAGCGATCGCCGAGCCGTGATCGAATCCCGTCGAGGTCGAACGCGCAGAAGTCCATCGCCCGTTCGAAGCTCGCGTGCGTCGGATCGGCAACGAACCGGTGCAACGCCAGGCCGAACCGGGGATCGGGCTCGAACGGGACCAGGCCGGTCGAGTCGACGAGGATGACCTGCGACACCGATCCCGGGTGCTCCGCGGCGAACCGCGCCGCGATGGCGCCCCCGACGACCCGGCCGACCAGCACCGGAGGCTCTGAGCAGGTCTGCGCAATCAGCTCGTCCAGCCAGCGGTCCACCCAGGCGGCGTCGACCGCGTCGGGTGTCTCGGTGGCACCGTGGCCCGGCAGGTCGGGCGCGATCACCCGGTGCGTCTCCACGAGCTCGCCGAGGACCGGGACCCACGTCCCCGCGAACTCGCCGGGACCGTGCAGGAGCACCATCGGCGGACCCGCTCCGCCGACGAGCAGCGACGTGGCGACCCCTGCCATCGAGAGCGTTCGGTCCTCCACGGGCACGCCGGCGAGCAGCTGCCTCCGCGTCAACCCGCCGGTCAGTCCGGCAGTCGCCCCGACAGTCGACCCGGCATGGGTGGTGGATGTGTTCATGGCGTCCTCCGCGTGGTCGAGTAGTGGTCGATGACGTGACGCTAGGCAGCGCAGACCCGTGGCGCGTCGGGCAACCTCCCAACGGCCGGCAATTGGGTAATTCGCTGTACGTCCGGTCGCGAGACCCACCCCGAGGTCCGGTGGCAAGGTGGTCCGGGGAGGACGGGTGGTCAGGGGAGGGCCTGCGATGGACCGCACGACAGAGCTGATCGACCGGGCTCGCGACTCCTACCGGCACCGCCTGTGGCCGGAGACCTTCGCCCAGCTGTCGGCAGCCGACGGCGAGGCTCCGCTCGGCGCGGCCGAGCTCGACCTGCTGTGCACCGCTGCGTATCTCGTCGGGCGTGATGACGACTCCGACGAGCTGTCCGGGCGCGCGTACCACGCCTGGCTGCGGGCGGGCGAGCCTGCTGCGGCGGCACGGCGAGCATGTTGGCTCGGGCTGCAGCTCCTGCTCCGCGGTGAGGGGGTGCGTGCAGGAGCGTGGTACGCCCGGGCGACCGAGCTGGTCGGCGATCGGGACATGGCCGAGCGTGGTTACGTCCTGCTGCCGGGAGGCCTCGAGCAGCTGGTAGCGGGGCGTGCGAGGGCAGCACTGAGCACGTTCGGCGAGCTCTCCGACCTGGGCGACCGCTTCGACGACCCCGATCTGAAGGCGATCGGGCGCCTCGGCCGAGGTCAGGCGCTGCTCGCCCAGGGGCTCGTCGCCGAAGGCATGGCGTTCCTCGACGAGGCCATGGTCGCGGTCACCGCTGACGACGTCTCCCCTGTCCTCACCGGCATCGTGTACTGCGCGGTCATCGAAGAAAGCCAGGCCGCCTTCGACCTGCGCCGGGCACGCGAATGGACCACGGTGCTGAACCATTGGTGCGACACGCAGCCGGGCCTGGTGCCCTATCGGGGCCAGTGCCTCGTGCATCGTGCCGAGATCATGCAGCTCCAGGGTTCGTGGCAGGAGGCGGTCGACGAGGCACGCAACGCCTGCGCGCTGCTCGACGGCACGCCGGCCGGGGGCGCGGCCTTCTACGCACTCGGCGAGCTGCACCGCCTGCGGGGCGCGTTGACCGACGCCGAGCGCTGTTACCGCGAGGCGAGCCGCTTCGTCGCCACGCCCCAGCCGGGGCTCGCCCTGCTGCGGCTGGCGCAGAACCGGGTCGAGGAGGCGGCCGCGGCGAGCCGGCGCGCGGTCGCCGAGGACGACGGTGCATCAGCCGACCAGGTCTCGACAGAGGATTTCCCGCAGCGACGTCGAAGCCAGCGCAGCCGGCTGCTCGGCGCCCATGTCGAGATCATGCTGGCCGACGGTGACGTCGAGGCCGCACGGGCCGGCGCCGACGAGCTCCGGCGCTTCGACCGCGAGCTCGATGCTCCCCTGCTGCACGCGCTGGCCGAGCACGCCGCGGGTGCCTGTCTGCTGGCCGAGGGCGACGGCGAGGCGGCGCTGGCGACGCTCCGCAGCGCCTGGGCGGCCTGGCAGCGGGTCGATGCGCCGTACGAGTCCGCAAGGGTCCGGGTCCTCGCGGCGCAGGCCCACCGTCTCCTCGGCGAACAGGCCCCCGCGGAGATGGAACTCGAGGCCGCGGCATGGGTGTTCGATCAGCTGGGCGCGGTCCCCGACCTGCAGCGTGCGCGCAGGCTCTCCCGGCGTGCGGAGCAGGGAGCCGCGGGACCGCTGACCGCACGCGAGCTGGAGGTGCTTCGTCTAGTGGCCACCGGCATGACCAACCGGGCGATAGCCGGCGCGCTGTTCCTCAGCGAGAAGACCGTGTCACGACATCTGAGCAACATCTTCGCGAAGCTCGATCTCGCCTCACGCGCCGCGGCAACCGCCTACGCCTACGAGCACGGGCTCGTCTAGCAACACTGATTCTCTAGCCCGCCGACGAGACCGCCGACGTACGCCGGGACTGCGTCGCCCGGTAGTGCGAGGGGGACACGCCGTACAGGCTCTGGAACGCCTGGCGAAGGGTCTCCACCGTGCCGAACCCGCAGCGGGCCGCGATGGTCTCCACGGTCAGGTCCGTTCCGGTCAGGAGGTGGGCCGCGGCCTCGGCGCGTGCACGACGCACGAACCGGCCGGGCGTGACCTGCAGCTCGCGAAGGAACAGCCGCGTCAGGTGACGCTCACTGACGCCCACACGTGCAGCCAACGAAGCCGTCGACAGGTCACTGCCGGGGTTCGCGGCGACGTGCGCAACGAGATCCTTGACCAGTGAGTAGCGCGGCGCGTCGGGCGCGGTGAACATGCTCATCTGGGCCTGGTTGCCGGGACGCTGGAGGTAGGTGACCAGCTGCCGGGCCACGTCCCTGGCAAGCTCCGGATGACCGTCGTCCTCGATGAACGACAGGGTGAGGTCCAGCGCCGCGGTCACGCCCGCAGAGGTGCACACCCGCCCGTCGGTGACGAAGATCGGGTCACTGTCGAACTCGACCGCCGGGAAACGCGCAGCCAGAACGGCCGCCTGGTCCCAGTGCGTGGCGACCCGGCGGCCGTCGATGAGACCGGCCGCCGCGAGAATGCCGGCGCCGGTGCACACCGAGGCAACGCGACGGGACTCGGCGCCCAACCGCCGCACGTGCGCGACGAGGAGCCGGTCGTCCATCGCGTCGACGTAGCCGATGCCGCCGACGACGAGGAGCGTGTCCAGTGGCCCGGTGGCGCGTTGCAGGGACTCCTGCGCGTTCACGGTGAGGCCGGTTCCGGTGTGGATCGGTGCCCGCCCGGGAGAGGCCAGCGACACGTGGTAGACCGCGTGTCCGTTCAGGTAGTTCGCGATCTGCAGGGCGCTGACCACACAGGCGATGTCCAGCAGCTCCGCAGCCTGATAGCCGACGATGAGCACGCGGCGTGGTTGGTCCATGCAGCCACGGTACGGCGTTCCGACCTCCGTCACTGCGTGTCCGACAGACTGGCACCCCAAGATTTCGGACCACAGTCGCACGGGCCCTCGCGGCAGGACCGCCGAGCACGAAACCTGAAGCCCATGACGACAACACCCACGAACATCACCGGGCAGACCACACCCGTCGGAGCCCGCGCCACACACGTCGCCCGGCGAGCACTCGTCCGGCATTACCTCGAGATGGTCCTCGCGATGACCGTCGGCATGCTCGTTCTCGGCGGCGTCCGCGACGCGCTCGGATGGACGGTGCCGTTCGCCGAGCACCCGGGCACGTCGTACGTGCTGATGGCCACCGACATGGCGATCGGGATGGTCGCCTGGATGCGCTTCCGCCGCCACAGCTGGCCGGGAACGCTCGAGATGGCCGCCGCGATGTACGTCCCGGCAGCGCTGCTGCCGCTGGTGTGGACCGGCCTGATGGACGCCATGACGTTCATGGTGGCTGCGCACGTCCTCATGCTCGTGGCCATGGGTGCGGTGCTCCTGCGCCGCCGCAACGAGTACGCCCACTGCTGATCCGAGCACGGTCCCGCTGCCCGGCGATCGAAGGAGCCCCCGCATGACCATCGTGGTCATCCCTCTCTACGAAGGATTCACGGCGCTCGACGTCGTAGGTCCGTACCAGATGTTGGCGTTCACGCCCGGTGTGAGCGTGCTGCTCGCCGCCGAGGAACCGGGCCCGGTCACCGACGACTGCGGTTCGTTGTCCGTGCCGGCCATCGGGCTTGCCGAGGTGAGCCGTCCGGACGTCGTGGTGGTCCCCGGTGGGCCGGGGACGGTCCGAGTGCTGGAGGGGGCCCTGCCGCGATGGCTGGCGCAGGTCCACCCCAGCACTCGCTGGACCACCTCTGTGTGCTCCGGTTCCCTCGTCCTCGGAGCCGCGGGACTGCTGCACGGCTTGCAGGCCACCACCCACTACCGCCACCTGGACAAGCTGCCGCTGTTCGGCGCGGTGCCCACGTCCGAGCGCGTCGTCGAGGACCCCGCCGCCCGGATCATCACCGCCGCCGGAGTCTCGAGCGGGCTGGACATGGCCCTGCGTCTCGTCGAGCTCATCGCCGACCGTGAGGTCGCGGAGGCGGTCCAGCTGTGGACGCAGTACGACCCGCAGCCACCGTTCGACTCCGGGGCACCCGACAAGGCGACGATCCCGGTGCAGGACCTGGCCGCCGCCTACGAGACCGCCGCCGAGGAGTCCATGACCAACCGATAGCGGTCCGTTCACAGGGCGTCCCGACTCCGCGACAGTCGCCTTGCGAGCATGGTGTCCGACCGCGGCTGCGACGCACTCGGCATGATGGTGCCCGCGCCCGTGTCCGCTGCGACCGTGCGCACTCGACCGCACCGCCTGACCGAAGTGAACCCGATGACATCCCCGACCTGGCCCACCCGAAACGGCGACACTCGCCGCTCTCCCTGGCACGCGAAACGCTAAGGACCCGAACACCGCAGCAGCTCGCCGACGACCCGCCGATGATCCGCTGGGTCATGGCACCCCGAACCCGCTGCTGCGCGCCATCGAGGACGCCCTCTCCCGGCACCGCGACGACGCCGCCGGGATCGCCGAAGCCGCACTCGCCGAACCGATGGCCGGCGGCCACCCACCGCCCGGCGCGTAGCCACAGCGAGGAGGGACGGCGTCGACAGCTCGAAACCGACTCGGCGCCAGGCCGGACTTCCCCGTCGCCCACGCGGATTCACGCCGGAGGGGGCGTCCGAAAGGCTATATTGTGTGTAATGCCTGCAGGACCCTACGCTCGACCGGCGCTGGAGGGGACGGCCACAGTGACTGACAGTGTCATCCCGGACCACCGGACGCGCCCTCCCCAGAGCAAGACGGCCTACGTCGTCGAACGGTTGCGAGAGGAGATCGCGGCGGGTGTGATCGTGGCCGGCGCGCCGCTGCGCCAGACCGAGATCGCCAGCCGTTACGGAGTCTCGCCCACCCCGGTGCGCGAAGCGCTGCGGATCCTCGAGGCGGCCGGGACCATCGTCTACTCCCCCAACCGGGGCGCGACGGTCCGAGAGATGCACCCAACGGACGGCGATGACCTCTACCGGCTGCGCGCCGAGATGGAGGGCTTCGCCTGCGAGCTGTCGGTGCAGCGGCGCGGCGCCGATCTGGCGTCCGAGCTGGAGCTCATCGTCAAGCAGCTGGAGGCTCTGGACCCCGCCCGAGACCACGCCGAGATGTACCGGCTCAACCGCGACCTTCACCTCCTGATCGCCGGGGCAGGGTCGCAGGTGGTCCTGCAACAGGTCATCGGCGTCTGGGAGGCCTTCCCACCAACGGTGACCGTCTGGGGCTTCCCGAAGATCGCGGCCGCTCTGCACCGCGACCACCGCAGGATCATCACGGCAGTACGCGCGAACGACCCGGCGCTGGCGCGACAGCGGATGGAGGAGCACGTGCTCAACGCACGCAGACTCCGACGCAAGTTCGTAGGCTGATTCGTAGGCTGAGCGTCGCGTCCGCGCTCGCTGCCGACTCAGCTGGCTGCGCGCGACGTTCGGAACACTCCTGGCTGCGCGACCTGCGTCACGGGGCCACCCGCTCCCCCACACTCACCGCGTCCAGCGCTGCGAAGAGAGCAGCCGACTCGTCACCGGTCCAGATCGCGTCGGCCACTGCGTCCACCGTCCCCGGAGGGCAGACGGGATCCGCGAGGCGGTGCAGCTTGGCCGTGATGTCCGCGTCATCGAGTGGTCTGTCGGGCTCGCCGAGCGGCTGGTCGATGCGGGTCTCGAGGACGCCCTCGTCGGTCACCACCCTGATCCTCGCTGGGCGCATCGCCGGGTAGTCACGGGTGCACTCCGCCGCCTCGTGCACATGCACCAGCGGCAGGATCCGACGCACGTCGGGATCGCGGCGAAACTCCCGGCCGAAGTGTTGCAGGGCAGGAGCTCCGAACAGCAGGGCCACCGCAACGGCGTACGGGATGCTCATCTGCGCGTCGACGAAGTCGTCGACGTCGGCGAACCCGTGCTTGGTGGCCACGGGGTAGGTGCCGACGTCGACAGCACGGACACGGTCGGCGCGCAAGCCGTACTCGGCGCTGAGCTCGAGGATGCCGTCGATGGGACCGTGCAGGTGGCGGCAGCAGGGGTACGGCTTGACGTACGTGCGCAGCATCCGCCAGGTCGTGCCCAGGTCGTCCAACAGGTGGGCCTCGTCGAGCCGGCCGTCCACGAAGACCCGGTCGTACCCCGCGTCGCCCTCGATCACGGTGCCGGGGCCCGAGAGTCCCCGTGCGGCCAGCTCGGCACAGACCACGCCGTCACGGGCGGCCTTCCCGGCATGCAGGCGCTTCACCTCCGCGCCGGTGCCGAGGAACTCGAAGAGCCCGCCGGCGTGCGACCCGGCCAACCCGAGCGCGTCGACGGTCTGCTGTTCGTCTGCGCCGAGCAGGGTGCTGACAGCCGTCGCCGCACCGAACACACCGGCCAGTGGAGTGTTGTGCAGTCCCCGCTGCCAGGTGACCGGATGGCCCGCGCCCGCCAGCCGGCAGGAGAGCTCGAAGCCGAGGCTGATCGCGCGCAGCAGGTCACCCATCGACGAGACGTGGTCCTCGGCGGCAGCGAGTGCGGCGGAGATGACCGGCGCACCGGGGTGGAAGGCGCCCGGGGTGTAGCCGTCGTCGACCTCCAGCCCGTGGCTCGCGGTGCCGTTGGCCAGCGCGGCCTGCCCTGGTGAGAACCTCAGCGGGGTGCCGAACACCGGGATTCGACCCGGCGACTCGGACGTCTCGAGGTACTGCTGCACCCGCACCGCCGACTCCGAGTGAGACCCCGCGAGCACGGCCGCGACGTAGTCCAGCAGGACCCGTCGAGCATGATGCTCCACCTCGGGTGGCAGTGGCGCTTGTCGTGCGTCGACCGCCCAGCGGGCCAGGTCGCGCGTCAGCGGGCGGCGGTCGACCATCGGCACCGCTACCTCGCCGCTGCAGCGAGGTTGGGGTTGACGGTGTTACCGACCGTCGCGGTCTCGAGGCCGTCCTCGAACGAGGCCACGAAGTCGAAGACCTTGGAGGCCTCACCCTTGTCGATGACCGGACTCGACGGGTAGCCGGCGACGTTGCGCTCGAAGGCCGTCTCGTACAGCGACCCGTCGATGTCCGCGAATGCCACCCGGCCCAGCTCCCTGGCTCGGCCCGGGTTCTCGTCGATGAGCGTGAGGGCCTGCCCGATGGCCTTGGAGAAGCAGGTGAGGACTCTCGCCTTCTCGTCGAGAGTGTCCGAGTTCGCGACCGCGACGATGTAGAGGAAGGGATCGAGCGGCGGGTACTCACCGCTGGAGAGGTCGAAGAGCATGACGCCGCCCTGGCTCACCGCCAGGTCCGATGTCGGTGAGGACAGCGAGAACCCGTCGATCTTGCCGGTCTTGAAGGCCGCGATCATCGCCGACTCCTCACCGATGGGCAGCAGCTGCGCGTCGTCGTCTGCGTTCATCCCGCCTTGCTCGAAGAGGTAGTGGAAGAGCTGGTCGGTTCCGGAGCCGGCCGAGGTGATGCCGAGCTTGAGGCCTTCGAGCGCCGCGATCTTCTCCTTGGCGGACGAGTCCTCGGTGACGCCGGCCTTCTGGGCAGCCTCCTTGCTGATCACGACGTTGGAGGCGTACTGGTCCATGATCGAGTCGATCGCCACGATCGGCGCACCCTCCTCCCGCGCGCTGATGATCGAGGAGTACGCCGTGAGCGCCACGTCGGCACTGCCACTCACCACGGCCGCGACGTTCTCCGAGCCACCACCGAGGTCCTTGGCGTCGACCTCGAGACCCTGCTCCTTGTAGAACCCGGCCTCCTCGGCGACATACGACGGGAAGTACAGGAAGCCGGTCGTGGACTGGGTCAGGGTCAGCTTGTCGCCGTCGCACCCCTTCTCCGACGCCTTGACGGATGCGCCCTCGTCTGCCCGCCCGGCGCAGCCGGCAAGGATCAGACTGCTCACGGCAGTGGCGACGACGAACACTGCCCCGCGTGGGCGGGTGATGCGGCTGGCTGCAGGCATTGTGGGTCCCTTCAGTGGACGGCCCTGCGGTACGACGGGCCATTGACTCGGTCCGGATTCGGCGTGAGTCGAACGGTGTAAGGCACCACAGCTAACGCGCCGTCTGGCCTTATCCGGTCGGGGTGCTTCTCCAGCGGTCGACGTACCGTTCGCCGTACACGACCAGCTGGTTGAGGATCGTCGCGACGATCATGAGGATCACCAGCGAGGCGAAGACCCCCGCGGTGTCGAAGGTGCCGGAGGCACGCTTCAGGACATATCCGATCCCACGGTCGGAGGCGGTCAGCTCGCCGACGACGGCGCCGATCAGGGCGTACGGCACGGAGATCTTCAACCCGTTGAAGATCCAGGTCGCAGAAGAGGGCAGGACCACCCGGCGAAGGATGTCGCGCCGCGAGCCACCCATCATCCGCACCACGTCGATCAGGTCGTTGTCGACGGCGCGGACACCGGCGTACGTGCTGTAGAAGACGAGAAAGAAGACGATGGTCGCGGACAGCACGACCTTGCTGGTCATACCGATGCCGAACCACAGGATGAACAGCGGCGCCAAGGCCACCTTCGGCAGGCTGTAGACCGCGATGATGAACGGGTCCACCACCCGAGCCACGACCGGTGAGCGACCCAGGACGAATCCGACGCCGATGCCGACCAGACCTCCGATGACGAAACCCACCAGGGTCGCCTGAAGCGTGGCGTACAGGTTCGTGACGATGGTGCCGTCGAAGGCCCACTCGTTGAGCCGTTCCAGTATGTCGCTGGGCCGGGAGACGTAGAACGGGTCGACCCACGGGCCGCTGGCGAGCTCCCAGCCACCGACGACCGCGATGAGCAGGGCGAGCCGCCAGCTGAGAACCCGCACCGAGTCCTTGCGCCGGCTGGTCTGAAGGTCCTTCTCGTCCCATACCTCGTCAGGGGCGGCGGAGTTGCTCCGGGCGCCCTGGTCCTCTATGACGCTCACATGTCCTCCCCGGAGTGCATGTCCGCGGCCAGGACGTCCCACAGCTCCTCGGCCAGGTCGCCGAACTCCTGCTGGTGCCGGATCTTGAACACGTCACGCGGGCGCGGGAGGTCGATCCGGCGGTCGACCTTGATCCGGCCAGGGCGGCTGCTCATCACGATCACCCGATCGCCCAGTGCCACCGCCTCGGAGATGTCATGGGTCACGAACAGGATGGTCTTGCGTGTCTCTGCCCAGATCCGCTGGATCTCTGCCTGCATGACCAGCTTCAGCTGCGCATCCAGCGCGCCGAACGGCTCGTCGGCAAGAAGCACCGGTGGGTCATAGGCCAGCGTGCGGGCAAGTGTCACCCGCTTGCGCATGCCGCCGGAGAGCTCGCCCGGATAGGACTTCTCGAACCCGGTCAGCCCGACCATCTCGATCATCTCGGCAACCCTGGCCCTGGCCTTCCGCTTGTCCATCTTGCGGATGCTCAGCGCCATGCCGATGTTGCCCGCCACCGTGTGCCACGGCATCAGGTTGTCCTTCTGGGTGATGTACCCCGCCTTGGTGTTGGGACCACCGAGCTCGCGACCCTCGAACAGAAGGTGGCCCTTCGACGGCTGCATCAGCCCCGCCGACATGTTGAGCAACGTCGACTTGCCGCAACCGCTCGGCCCGACGATGCAGACGAACTCGCCGCTCGCGACGCCGAGATCGACGTCCTGGATGGCGGTGACCACCTGGCCCTTTCGGCGGAACCGCTTGGTGACGCCCTGGACCGAGATGACCGGGCTGTCAGGTGGTGCAGGGCGGTCGTCGCCTGCGGTCGCGACGCCGCCTCGCGTGCGTGTCCGGGGGCCGGCCGAGGACTGGGTCATGCAGCTACCCCTTCGCTGGTGATCCACGCACAGGACTGGTGATGTGACACCGCCCACATAGTGTGGCTCACATTACAGAGAATATAGAATCTGTCAAAGGGTCGATCGGAGTCACCCCGGACTCATCCAGTCGCGATCGGGGCGCGTTGGCTGAACCGGCGGTCGAAGACGGACTCGGCGATCTTGTTGCGCATCATCTCCACCGAGCCACCGGCGATCATCCAGCCGCGTGTGCGACGCACGTAGTACTCCATCGGGAACTCGGTGGAGTACCCGGAGGCGCCGAAGATCTGGAGCGCCTCATTGGCGACGTTGAACGCCGTCTCGTTGGCGTGCAGCTTCGCGATCTGGGCCTCGGCCCGCTGCGGGGCGCCATCGTCGCTCGCGTTGACCGCCGCTCGGTAGACCAGGAGGCGAGCGGCGTCGAGCTGCACCAACATGTCGGCGAACTTCCATTGGATGCCCTGGAACTCGCACAGGTCGCGACCGAACTGCCGGCGCGTCTTGGCGTGGTCGACGGCGAGGTCGAAGGCCGCCTGAGCGAGTGCGAGGGCGCGTACCGCGTTGCCGATCCGCTCGATGCCGAAGATGGTGAGCATCTTCGACAGCGCGTCCCGTTCCGCGAGGAGGTGGCTGCGCGGCACCCGTACGTCGTCGAGGTAGAGCGCACAGTGCCGTTCACCGGACATGTAACGCTCCGCGGGGCCCTTGCTGAAGCCTGGGGCGTCGTGCGGCACGACCACGGCACCGATGTCCCGCGTGGAGGCACCGAAACGGCACCACACGACCGTGTGCGTGGCGTCGGGGCCGTGCGAGTTCCAGATCTTCTGACCCCTCAGCACGACCTCGTCGCCGACGATCTCGGCGCGGGTCGTCATGTCGGTCAGCGCCGAACCGGCATCGGGCTCGGACATGCCTGCGCTGATGAGCCCGTCCCCCGCAATCAGCCGCGGCAGCAGCGCCTGGCGGAGCTCGTCCGAGCCGAATGCCGCCACCTGACGGATGGCACCGAAGCTCGTCGCCTGCACGGCATCGCCGGAGTGCGGACAGACCTGCGTGACGGCCTCCATGACCAGCAGCGCGTCCAGAAGCGAGCCCCCCTGGCCGCCGCATCTCTCGGGGATGGTGATGCCGGTGAATCCCGCGTCTGCAAGGACTTTGAGGTTCGTCCAGGGAATCTCGTCGTGCGTGAACGCCGTCGCTGCGAACTCGTCACGGGCGAGCCGGCTCGCCGAGGCACGCAGGGCCTCCTGC
>DATMEB010000191.1:0-2111 GCA_035557095.1 Nocardioidaceae bacterium
TACAGTCACGCTTGACTGTTTCTGTCCACGGCAGCACGATACCGCCGACCGGACGCGAGGAGAACTCATGGGTCTGTCCGGAACCACCATCATCATGTCCGGCGGCAGCCGCGGCATCGGCGAGGCCATCGCCGTGCGCGCTGCCCGCGACGGCGCCAACGTCGCGCTGCTCGCCAAGACCGACCAACCGCATCCCAAGCTGCCCGGAACGATCCACACGGCCGCAGCGGCGATCGAGGATGCCGGCGGCCACGCGCTCCCCCTCGTCGGCGACGTGCGCGACGACGACTTCGTCACGAGTGCCGTGGAGCAGACCGCCGCGCAGTTCGACGGTATCGACGTCGTCGTCAACAACGCGAGCGCCATCAACCTCGCGCGCACCGAGGACCTGCCGATGAAGGCCTACGACCTGATGAACGACATCAACTGCCGTGGCGCATTCCTGCTGTCGAAGCTGTCGATTCCCTGGCTGCGCAAGTCGACGAACAATCCGCACATCCTCACCCTGTCGCCGCCGATCTCGATTGATCCGAAGTGGTTCGGCCGGGCCACCGGCTACACGATCGCGAAGTTCGGCATGAGTCTGGTGACACTCGGCCTGAGCGAGGAGCTGCGCGAGGACCGCATCGCCGCCAACTCGCTGTGGCCCCGCACGGCGATCGACACGGCCGCCGTGCGCAACGTCGTGGGGGCCGGCCTCGAGACGCACTCGCGTACGCCGCAGATCATGGCGGATGCCGCCTACGAGATCATGACGAAGCCGTCCCACGAGGTGACCGGCCAGTTCTTCATCGACGACGACGTGCTCGAGGATGCCGGCGTCACCGACTTCTCCGTCTACCTGAACGGCGGACGCGAGGAGGACCTGGCGCTCGACTTCTGGTCGGAGCCGAAGGGTCCGTACAACCCCGACCTGCGCCTGATGTGACGAATCGGTAGCGGCTGCGCCCCGTCCGGGAGTACAACTGAGCAACACCGGAGGGAGCGGCCATGGCCGACACGGAAGCTGCTGCACCTCAGCTGAAGGGCGACGCCATCGGCTTCGTCGATGCGTTGGTCATCGGCCTCGCCGCGACAAGTCCCGCCTACTCGCTGGCCGCGGTCATCGGACCGATCGCCGCCCTCGTGGGCGTCTACGCCCCGGGCGTGCTGCTGGCCAGCTTCGTCCCGATGGCCCTGATCGCGACCGCGTTCCTGTACCTCAACCGCGTCGACCAGGACTGCGGGACGACGTTCAGCTGGGTCACCCGCGCGATGGGACCGTGGGCCGGCTGGATCGGTGGCTGGGCGATCACGATGACGGGAGTGCTCGTGATCGGGTCCCTTGCCGACGTCGGTATCCGGTTCACCCTCTACATGGTCGGAGCCGACTCCTGGGGCGACAACGCCTGGGTCCGGATGCCGCTGGCCATCCTGCTGATCGTCGTGATGACGTGGCTGTGCGTGCTCGGAACCGACATCGCGGCCCGGCTCCAGAACGCGCTGATCTTTGGCCAGGTGGCCGCACTGCTGGTGTTTGCGGTCGTGGCCATCGCCCAGGCGTACGCCGGCAACAGCTCGCTCGAGGAGATCCGTCCGGGCTTCGACTGGCTGAACCCGTTCGGTGAGGGCGGCGCCGCCCTGTCCAGCGGTCTCCTCCTCGGCGTGTTCGCCTACTGGGGCTGGGAGTCGGCGGTCAACCTGAGCGAGGAGACGCGCGACGGAGCCAGTGCTCCGGGTCGCGCGGGTGTGTGGTCGACGTTCATCCTGGTGGTCACCTACATCGCCGTCGCCTACGCCGTGGTCGCCTTCGCCGGCACCCAGTGGCTGAGCGACAACGCCGGCGAGGAGGAGTTCGTCTTCGCCTACATCGCCGGTGAGGTGCTGGGCGGCTGGGACTGGGTGCTGCTGTTCGCCGTCGCCACCTCGGCGATCGCCTCGACCCAGACGACGATCATTCCGGCGTCGCGCACGGGTCTCTCCATGGCACGCCGTTATGCCCTCCCGCACACCTTCGCCCGGATCCACCCACGGCACCGGACCCCGGACGTCAGCACGTGGTGGGTCGCCGCGATCGCGATCGTCTGGTACGTCGGCGTCTACCAGATCAGCGAGAACGCCCTCTTCGACTC
>DATMEB010000192.1:0-7160 GCA_035557095.1 Nocardioidaceae bacterium
TTTCGTGGACCCCTCCCAGTTTCGTCCCCTTCTGTGACGGTGACAGCAGAAGCGGCCGACGGCAATAGGAACCGGTGATCCCTGCGGCCGGCCACGGTCCGTCCCGTTCGCAGCCGGGTGGCGGGGGTCGGTGTCGGCACGCACCGAGCCGGTAGCCTCGCGCAGGTGACCGCCACCGCCACGACGTCGACGCTGCGCGTCCGCACGATCAGCCCCGCCGAGCACCTGGAGTTCCTGCGTTCGCGGGCGAGCGCGAGCTTCCTGCAGACGCCTGCCTGGGGCGAGGTCAAGAGCGAGTGGCGGCGTGAGTCGATCGGCTGGTACGACGGCGAGCGTCTGGTCGGGGCCGCGCTGGTGCTCTACCGGCAGCTGCCGAAGCTCCGGCGCTCGCTGGCCTACCTGCCCGAGGGTCCGGTGATCGACTGGAGCTCCGAGGACCTGGCCGCCTGGCTGACACCGATGACCCGGCACCTGAGCGACCAGGGCGCGTTCGGCATCCGGATGGGCCCGCCGGTGGTGACCCGGCGGTGGAGCGCCGCGACGGTCAAGCAGGCCATCGCCGACGGGGCCCCGCGCCGCCTCGGCGACGTGCCCCCCGACGTCGCCGACGAGACCGGCACCCGCGTCCAGGAGGCACTGCGCCACCACGGCTGGCGGCCGCTGGCAGCCGAGGACGGGTTCAGCGTGGGCCAGCCGCAGTTCGTCTTCCAGATCCCGCTGGAGGGTCGCACCGAGGACGACGTGCTCAAGTCGATGAACCAGCTGTGGCGGCGCAACATCAAGAAGGCCGCCAAGAGTGGGGTCGAGGTCACGCAGGGCGGCGTGGACGACCTACCGGAGTTCCACCGCATCTACGCCGAGACCGCGCAGCGCGACGGGTTCACCCCGCGGCCGCTGTCGTACTTCCAGAAGATGTTCGCGGTGCTGCAGGCCGAGGACACCGACCGCATCCGGCTGTACCTCGCCCACCACGAGGGAGATCTCGTCGCAGCGACGACATGGGTGCGGGTGGGCGCGCACGCGTGGTACTCCTACGGCGCATCCACGACCACCAAGCGTGAGGTCCGCGGCTCCAACGCCGTGCAGTGGCGGATGATCCAGGACGCGATCGCCGCGGGGGCGTCGGTGTACGACCTGCGCGGCATCACCGACACCCTCGACGAGAACGACTCGCACTTCGGGCTGATCCAGTTCAAGGTCGGCACCGGCGGTGAGGCCGTGGAGTACGCCGGCGAGTGGGACCTGCCGGTGTCCCGCGTGTTGTACAAGGCCTTCGACCTCTACATGCGCCGGCGCTGAGGAGTCCCGATGTCGCTGAGCCTGTACGTCGACGGCGACCGCTGGCGCGACCATCTGCGTGCGGTCGCGAGGGCCCATCCCGGCATCGTGCCCGTGGCCAAGGGCAACGGCTACGGGTTCGGTGTCGCCCGACTGGCGCGCCGCGCGGACTGGCTGGGAGCGGACCTGATGGCGGTCGGGACGTACGACGAGGCGCCCGAGGCGCTCAAGCGGTTCGGCGGTGACGTGCTCGTGCTGTCGCCGTGGCGCCCGTTCGTCCGGGCCCCGGAGGACCCGAGGCTGGTGCACACGGTCGGACGCGTCGAGGACGTGAAGGCGCTCGTCGTGGCGTCGGCGCGTTCGACCCGGCCGCGGGTGCTGCTGGAAGGGCTCACCTCGATGCGCCGGCACGGGCTCGACCCCGAGCAGATGCGCGGACTGGAGACGTCCGGCGTGCTGTCCGATGTCGCGGTCGACGGTGTCGCTCTGCACCTGCCGATGCCGTCGGGACGTTCGAGCGGTGCTCACGTGGCCGAGCACCGTGGTCACGTGGCTGAGACCGAACCATGGTTGAGCTTGGCTCGCCACCTGCGGGTAGAACCGCTGTACGTCTCGCACCTGAGCGACACCGAGCTGGCCGAGCTTCGCACGCGGCACCCGGAGGTGGTGCTGCGTCCGCGGATCGGCACGCAGCTGTGGCTGGGCGACCGGGGCGCGCTGTCCCCGCGGGCCACGGTGCTCGACGTGCACGCGGTGGCCGCGGGCGACCGGGTGGGCTACCGGCAGCGGCGGATCCCGCGTCGTGGCCACGTGCTTGTGGTGTCCGGAGGCACCGCACACGGCGTCGGCCTCGAGGCACCGACCGCGGCGACGTCGGTGCGGTCGCGGGCGGTCGCGGCGGCGCGAGGCGGACTGGACGCCGCGGGGTTCGCGTTGTCGCCGTTCCGCGTCGCGGGGCGGCAGCGTTGGTTCGTCGAGCCGCCGCACATGCAGGTGAGCATGCTGTTCGTGCCGGACGGGGTCGCCGTGCCGTCCGTCGGCGACGAGGTGGACCTCGACGTCCGGTTCACGACCACGCACTTCGACCGCGTCACGATCAGCTGACCCACCCTTCGCGTCAAGAGGACGCGAATTCCCGACCGCCACCTTCGCGTCGAGATTGCGCGAATGCCCCCGACCGCCACCTTCGCGTCGAGATTGCGCGAATGCCCCCGCACACTCACAGCCAGACGGCCGCTGTCCGGGGCATTCGCGCAATCTCGACGCCAAACAATGGAGGGCCGGCAGCAGCAGGAACGCACGGGCATGCCAACGCATCACGACGCCAAACAGGGACGCTGCGCGTCAGGAGGAGCGCGCGGGGAGGCCGACCGAGGAGTCGTCGAGGACACCCCCGCCGGGGTCGTCGGTGACGCCGTCGGCGCGCACGGGGTCGTGCCACGGCTGCCAGACGTCGCGCAGCACCATCGCCACCAGCCACAGCTGGGCGAGAACCCGGACGACGATCGCCAGCACGTACGGCACCGGGGTCGCCTCGCCGGCGGCCGGGGCGAGGTCGCCGGACAGGTGCAGCCAGATGGCCCCGAAGTACACGGCCTCGCCGGCCTGCCAGATCAGCAGGTCACGCCAGCGTGGCCGGGCCAGGGCGGCCAGCGGCAGCAGCCACAGGACGTACTGCGGTGAGTAGACCTTGTTCACGAGCAGGAACGCCGCCACCACCAGGAACACCAGCTGCGCCAGTCGCGGACGACGCGGCGCGGCCAACGCCAGCACCGCGATCGCCACACACGCTCCGCTGAAGAACACCCACGAGCCCACGTTGATGACGTGGGCGGACACCTCGTGACCCGCCAGCGTCCACGCGTACCACAGCGACCCGAGGTCGGCGCCGCGTTCGGAGTTGAACGACCAGAAAGTCGCCCACCCCTCGAAGTTCACGACGGCGAACGGGAGGTTCGTCACCAGCCACGACGCGGCTGCGCCGAGCAGCGCCAGCCAGAACGCGCGCATGTGCCGTGTCCGCAGGCACAGCACCAGGATCGGGCCGAGCACGAACAGGGGGTACAGCTTGGCCGCCGTACCCAGCCCGATCAGCACCCCGGCGAGCACCGGGCGTGATCGGGACCAGGCGAGCAGCGCGGTTGCGAGCAGTGCGACCACCAGCAGGTCCCAGTTGATCAGCGCCGTCAGCGGCAGCACCGGAGCGGCCGCGAACAGCGCCGCGTCCCACGGCCGGCCGCGATGCACCCAGGCGAGCGCCCAGGCCGCGACCAGCGCGCACCCGAACAGCAGCAGCGCGTTCACGACGGTGAACGGCACGAGGTTGTCGCCGACGACGGGGTCGGACTGCACCTCCTCGACCGTCAGCCCGGCGGTCGACGGCTCCTCGAACACCGCATGCGTCAGCTCGGCCGCCCAGAACGCGAACACCCCGGTGAGCACGGGGTACTCCAGGTACTCGTAGCGGTCGCCGTTGTCGAGGTACGGCGCCTGACCCTCGGCGAAGCCTCGCCCGCTGTAGAGGTACGGGATGTCGCTGTAGCACATCTGCGTGTAGCGGGCGGTTCCGTCCTGCCACTCCTGCGCGGCACACGGCGCCTTCTGCACCAGGCCGAGCGCGAACGACACCGTCACCAGCACGAGCACGACGCGCACCGGTGTCCACCAGGACCCACCACCATGTGCGCCCCGCGGCCCGCCCACACCGGGGCTGAGTGCCCGCACCAGCGGGTCCTCGTGGGTGGGCGCGACGACCTCCGGCGAAGACCGTCTACCGGGTGGCGGGCTCACTCACGCCGGCCCGGCGGTGTGCTCGGGCTCGGCTGACTCTGGGGCTCCTCCGTGCCGCCGTCGCCGCCACCGCCGCCCCCATCGCCGTCGCTGCCGCAGTTGGGATCGAGGAAGCCGCAGGTCGGGCTGGGTTCCGACGGCGTCGGGCTCGGCTCCGGCTCGCTCTCGGTCGGGCTCGGCGTCGGCGTCGGCTCCGGAGTCGGGCTCGGAGTCGGGCTCGGCTCCGGCTCGCTCTCCGTTTCGCTTGGCTCCTCGGTCGGTGGCGTGTAGACCGGGTCGGGGGTGTAGGTCGGCTCCGGGGGCTCGACGGTCGACTCCGTCTCCTCCTCGAGCTCCGGCGGGTCCATGAAGCCGCGGACCGGCTTGCCCTCCAGCGCACCGGTCATCGCCGCAGTCCAGGTCCGGGCGGGGTACTCCCCGCCGTAGAACGGGTCGAGGTAGCCGGACAGCTCGTCGTTGCCGTCGCCGCGGACGTACATCACCGCGGTCGAGAGCTGCGGGGTGTAGCCGACGAACCACGACGACGACACCGTGCCGCCCGTGGACGTCGCCGTACCGGTCTTGCCGGCCGCGGGGCGGCCGAAGACCCCCACGGCACCGTGACCGGTGCCCTCGGGGTTGTCGATCACGCGTTGCATGGCCGCGGTCACGTTGGCGGCGACGTCCGGCGAGAACCTGCGTTCGCTCTTCTGCTCGTGCTTGTAGCGGACCTCGCCGTCGGAGTCGGTGACCTTCTCCAGGACGTACCAGTCGGCGTGCTTGCCGTTGGCCGCGAAGGTGGCGTACCCCTCGGCCATCTCGACCGAGGGGACGTTGTAGGCGCCCAGGGCCACGCCGCCCACCGGCTGCAGCGGGTCGTCGGGGTCGTCGTTCACCCCGGCGTCCTCGGCCGCGTCGATCACCCGCGTCGGGCCGTGATCCATCTGCAGCGTCATGTCGACGTAGGCGGTGTTGACCGACTTCGTCGTGGCCTCCTGCAACGTGGTCGGGCCGTAGTCGGTGAAGCCCTGGTTCTCCACGTCGCCGCCGCCGGGCAGGTAGTAGGGAGAGTCGCCGTCGAAGTAGGTGTCGAGCGTGAAGCCGGAACGCAGCCCGGCCGCGAGTGCGAACGCCTTGAACGACGAGCCCGGCTGACCACCCGCGGTCGCCCAGTTGAGCTGGCTCTGCACGTAGTCGCGACCGCCGTACATCGCCCGCAGCGCACCCGTGCCCGGTTCCACCGACGAGACCCCGATGTGCAGCTGCTTCAGACCCTTGGGCGACTGCTCGCGCACGGCGGCCTCGGTCGCACGCTGCGCCTTCCAGTTCAGCGTGGTGACGACCTTCAGGCCGCCGCCGTAGATCTCGTCCTCGGTGAACTTGTGCGCGACCAGCTGCTCCTCGACCAGCTCGACCAGGTGACCCTTCGGACCGCCGAGCGAGTCACCGGACTCGTCGTCCTTGGCCAGCTTGGGTAGCCGGCGCTCCAGCTTGGCCGCCTTGGCACCGTCGAGCGCGCCGGTGGAGGCCATGCCGTCGAGGACGTAGCGGTAGCGCTCGCGCAGCGCCGCCCGGTTGTCCTTCTCGACCGCGGGGTCGAAGGTGCCGGGGCTGTTCAGCACGGTGGCGAGCACGGCGCCCTCGCTCACGGTCAGCTTGCGCGCCGGCTTGTCGAAGTACGCCTGGGCCGCGGCCTCGATGCCGTACGCGCCGCGGCCGAAGTAGATCGTGTTGAGGTAACCCTCGAGGATCTGCTCCTTGGACAGCTGCTGCTCGAGCTTGACCGCGAGGAAGATCTCCTTGAACTTGCGCGTGTAGGTCTGCTCCTGGGTGAGGTAGAGGTTCTTCACGTACTGCTGGGTGATCGTCGACGCGCCCTGCGTCGAGCCACCGCGCAGGTTGGAGTACGCCGCCCGTGCGATCCCGGTCGGGTCGATGCCCTGGTCGGTCCAGAAGTCGCGGTTCTCCGCGGCGACCACGGCCTCCTGCACGTGGTCGGGGACCTCCGACAGCGACACCGCGGTGCGGTTCTGCACCGCGAACGTGCCGATCTTGTGCTTGCCGTCGGAGTAGTAGACCGACGTCGTCTGGGCCTGGAAGTCCTCGTTGGGGTTGGGGACGTCGATCATCGTGTAGGCGACCGCGACCGTCGCCGCGCCCGCCACGAACCCGAACAGGCCCAGCAGCAGCAACCAGCGCAGCACGCGCTTGAGGCGACCGCGCTGCACCTTGCGCTTGCGGGTTCCGGCCATCGGCTCGTTCACTCCTGGGTCTGCGCCATCGAGGTGTTGCCTTGGGCGTCACCAAGTAGCAGACCCACCCGAGGTCGGGGCCTGCCGAGGGTGAGCACCCGCGGGTCCAGCATGTGAGGGTACGGGCATCCGGGCAGTTCGGGAATTCGCACCCCCGTTCCCGTGAGCCGAGTCACCCTCGCTGTCGCGTCGAGATTGCGCGAATGCCCGGGTCGGCCTGCATGACGCGGCGGGTGCTCGGCGGGCATTCGCGCAATCGCGACGCCAAGAATGTCGTGTTCGATGTATCATCTCGATACGTGTAGTCGATGCATCGAATGTACGACCCAGACACCGAACAGTCAGCGACCAGACGTACCGACCGCGAGCCGGAGGCAGCCGTGACCAAGCGTGGCGGTGCTGTCGAGCTGGCGGTCCTCGGTCTGCTGCACGAGTCGCCGATGCACGGCTACGAGCTGCGCAAGCGGGTGTCCACACTGCTCGGCTGGGGCCGGGTGCTGTCCTACGGCTCGCTCTACCCCGCGCTGAAGCAGATGCGCCGCGCGGGCTGGCTGACCGAGGACGTTCCCGTGACCGACCAGGCCGCCACCCCGGCCACCCCGGCCACCCCGGCCGCCTCGGCGGGCAGGACCGTCGGCCGCAAGGCCGCGGCCCGAGCGGGCACCGGGAAGGCACCGGCGGGCCGGGCGACGGCGGGCCGGGCGACGGCGGGCCGGGCGACGGCGGGCCGGGCGACGGCGGGCCGGCGCGGCAAGATCGTCTACAAGCTCACGGCCGAGGGCAAGGAGCGCTTCGAGGACCTGATGTCCCACTGCGGTCCCTCGGCCTGGGAGGACGACAGCTTCGGCGTGCACTTCGCCT
>DATMEB010000193.1:0-2866 GCA_035557095.1 Nocardioidaceae bacterium
GACGCCCGCTCCACGGTCACCACGTCCGGCCCGAGCTGCACCAGCCAGCTGTCCGACTCCGTGTCGAGGCGCACCGTGTCCCCGTCGCAGCCGGCCATGTACTCGCGCAGGTAGTCGGGGTACTCGGTGGTCCCGTAGGCGAGGAAGCACACCAGCACCTCGTCGATGCCGTCCGCCGCCAGGTCGGCCGGGATGGGTAAGGGCTCGACGCCGGCCGCGAGCTCGGCGTCGACGCGGTGGATCGTGGTCTCCTGCGCCATCCGCCGGATCCACCAGCCGACCGTCTGCGGCGAGCGGTACCAGCTCGCCGCAGGCTCGGCCGGGTCGTGCGCGGCGAACTCCGCGGTCAGCTCGCCGTAGGCGCGGTCCAGCGCGGCCAGCGGGTCGGCACCCAGGTCGGGCTGCCACGGCTCAGGCATCTCGCCGCGGCGGATGGTCTCCGTCTTGTGCAGGTACACCGCAGCCACGTGGTTCGCCAGGTCGGCGCCGGTCCAGTCCGGGCAGCTGGGCACGGTCTCGCCCAGCGCGCCGGCCACCACCTCGCGCAGGCGCCGGAAGTCGGCGTCGAGGCAGGTGAGGTATCGCTTCTCGTCCACGCCGCGGACTCAACCACGGCCCACCGACAAAATCGAACTAGAGCTTGCGCAGCCGGACTCGCTTGGTGCGGTGGTCGGCGTCCTTGCGCAGCACCAGGGTCGCGCGCGGGCGCGTGGGCAGGATGTTGAGCAGCAGGTTCGGCTCGTTGATCTCCTTCCACAGCCGCGTCGCCTCCGCCCGGGCCTCGTCGTCGGGCAGCGAGGCGTAGTGGTGGAAGTGCGAGCTCGGGTCGGCGAAGGCCGTGTCCCGCAGCGCGATGAACCGCTCGACGTACCAGGTGGCGATGTCCTCGGTGCGCGCGTCGACGTAGATCGAGAAGTCGAACAGGTCCGCCACCGTCAGGCCCTGCCCGGGCAGCAGCACGTTCAGCCCCTCGACGATGAGGATGTCTGGCTTGCGCACGACCTTCTCCTCGCCGGGCACGATGTCGTACGCCAGGTGCGAGTAGACCGGCGCCCGGACCTCGGGCGCGCCCGACTTCACGTCCGAGACGAACCTGAGCAGCGCGCGCCGGTCGTAGCTCTCCGGGAACCCCTTGCGGTGCATGATGCCGCGCCGGGCCAGCTCGTCCTTGGTGAGCAGGAAGCCGTCCGTGGTCACCAGGTCCACGTGTGGGTGATCGGGCCAGCGGGCCAGCAGGGTCCGCAGCAGCCGGGCCGTCGTGGACTTGCCCACCGCCACGCTGCCCGCGACACCGATCACGAACGGCACCTTCGGGGCCTGGTCCTCGCCCTCGCCGAGGAACGACGTGGTCGCCTCGTACAGCCGTTGCCGGGCCGCCACCTGCAGGCTGATCAGGCGCGACAGCGGCAGGTAGACGTCCACGACCTCCTCGAGGTCGACCGGGTCGCCGAGGCCGCGCAGCGCGACCAGCTCGTCGAGCGTGAGCGTCAGCGGGGTGGCCCGGCGAAGCTCGCGCCACTGTTCTCGGCGCAGCTCGACATAGGGGCTCAGGTCGCGGCCGGGACGCACCGGCCGCACGTGGGGCGCCCGCATGAACCAAACGTAAGGTGTTCTGACAGTTTGGGCACTGTGAGCCCGTACACCCTCCGGCGTCTCTCACCCGCCGATCGAGGCATCGTCGTAGCCCTGCTCGAGCGAGAGTGGGGCGGGGTCGACGTGATGGCCCTGTCGCTCGGTGGCCTCGTCGACGCGAGCGACCTCCCCGGCTGGCTTGCCGTCGCCGACGACGGCGAGGTCGCCGGGCTGCTCACCTACCGGACCGGCGTCGACGTCATCGACATCGTGACGATCAACGCGTTCGCCGGCGGCGGCGTGGGGGCCGCGCTCGTCGCGGCGCTGGTCGAGGAGGTCCGCGACACGGCCAGACGCCTGCGGGTGACCACGACGAACGACAACACCCGGGCGCTGCGTTTCTACCAGCGCGCCGGCTTCCGGCTCACCGCGTTGCGGGCGGGCGCGGTCGAGGAGTCGCGGAAGACCAAGCCGGGGATTCCCGAGCTCGGGCACGACGATATCCCGATCCGTGACGAGCTGGAGCTGGAGATGAAATTATCGCGATAAATGCATGTATGCGGCATCGAAAAAGGGAGCCGGGCCGGGCTCCCTTTTCCGAGATCAGCAGTTCACTAATTCAGGACTCTGGTTGAGCAGCTGAGACCGCGGGCTGATGAACTCGCCGTACTCCCGGTGGGCTGCCGGGTCGAACAGCGCGAGCCGGTGGCAGTTCTGGAACGCGAGCCGAACGTTGAAGTGCCGCTCGACGGCCGCGCGCATCGAATCGCTGCCTACCAGGCGCAACAGCTGCCCGCGGGCCACCTCGTCCGGCGGCTCGGTCTGGTTGTCGGCGAAGGGGCCGCCCCCAGCCGCGAGCCGCTCGGCGACGTCCGTGACGACTGACCAGGCGTAGGGCAGCGAGTCGCGAATGCACGCGATGAAATCGTCGTCGGACACCGGACCGCGCTGCGCCTTCTCGAGCAACGCGGGGGAAACCGTTAACGACATTCGACCTCCTAGCTCGGAAATCCGGTCGCCACTCAGCTAACCCGCCGCGCGGCATTTTGGCGACCACCCAACGTGTGAATTTCCCCGAGGAATTCCGTTACCCCAGGTGGCCACCGCAGCCGTTCGTGAGCGTCCGGCCGTCGAGGCCGCGAGCGAGTTACTGCCGCGTGGGGTCGAACACCTCGTCCCACGCGGCCATCACCTGTCGGGCGCACGTCTCCGGCGACACGCCGCCGACTCCGGTGCCCAGACCCGGCAGCGCGACCGTGCGGATCACCGTGCGCACCGGCCGGTCGTCCTCGAG
>DATMEB010000194.1:0-2017 GCA_035557095.1 Nocardioidaceae bacterium
GAAGGAGTACGCGGCGATCCGCGACGACGTGGCGGTGTGGGACGTCTCGCCGCTGAACAAGTGGGAGTTCCGCGGACCCGACGCCCTGAGGGGCGCCCAGCGGGTGTTCAGCAACGACGCGCTCGGGCTCGAGGTCGGGCAGGTGCGGTATGGCGCGTTCCTCGATGCCGATGGGCTCATGGTGGACGACGGGACCGTGTTCAACACCGCGCGGGAGGACCACTGCTGGGTGATGACCAACGGCCGGGATCACGACGAGCGCTTCGGGGAGCTGCTGCAGGACCTCGACGCGGAGTTCCAGTGGATCACGCCGTCGATGCCGCATCTCGGCGTGATCGGTCCGCGGTCGCGCGACGTCGTCCAGAAGCTCACGGACGTGGACATCGGGTCACTGCGGTACTTCCGGTTCATCCCGCGGCCGATCCAGGTCGCCGGCGTGAACGTGCACCTGTCGCGGACCGGGTACGGCGGCGAGCTCGGGTACGAGCTGTTCCTGCTCGACCCCGCCGACGCCGAGACCCTCTGGAGCGCGGTCGTCGGCGCGGGCGTGACGCCCATCGGCACCGACGCCATCGAGGTCGCCCGGGTCGAGGCCGGGCTGATCGTGACCGGCTACGACTACGAGCCGCACGAGCGCACGCCGTTCGACTTCAACCTCGACCGGATGGTGCGGGGAGACCTTGGGCTCGGTTTCGCCGGCGAGGACGCGCTGCGCGCCGTCGCCGCGGGCCTTCCCCACCGCTTCGTCACGCTGCGCTACGAGGCCGAAGAGCTCCCCGAGTATGGAGCGGCGGTCACGAAGGACGGCGAGGAGGTGGGAGTCCTCACGAGCCCGACGGACAGCCCGAGGTTCGGCAAGATCGGGCTCGCCGTGATCGCGAGCGAGCAGGCGAGCGTGGGGAACGTGCTGGGCGTGGACGTCGGCGGCGGGATCGTCTCCGCAACGGTCGACGTGCTGCCGATCTATGACACGGAGAAGAAGCGCCCCCGCTCGTAGCGTCCGGTGTCCGCCGAGGATCGTGGTCAGCTCGTCGAGCAGCTGCACGGTCCCACCCACCGTGATCGTTGTTCTCCCGGTTGGTGTCCGAGACTCCCGGGCGTGCGCCCCCACCGACCCCCAGTCTGCGTCGCGGCTGCTGTCACCGCTCGCCCGGTGACACCAGCCACGCCCTGAGGTACAGGAAGTCGTGATCGGTGGACGTGGCGGGCAGGACCTCCGACGTCGCGGCGCGCAGATGAGACGCGGTGCCGTATGCGTGCTGGACCCCCGGCGTCTGCGCCCATCCCCAGTCGGTGCGTGTCCACATGCCCGCCGGCGCGCAACTGCCGAGCTTGTTCATGTCACCGGCCGCGATCGTGGGTCCGCGCCTCGCCCGTACGGCCAGCATGTCGGTGAACTCCTCGCACTGCCGGAGGACGGCGGTCCTTGGCTCACTCGGGGAACTCAGGTGGGTTGTGCACACGGTGACCGACTGCGCCGTCGCGACGCATAGCCAGCGGCGCTGCTCGGGATCGATCGACTGTGCGCTGAACCGGCGGTCGCCGGTTGCGGCGATCTGCGCCGCTGTGAGCAGGGCGTTGCCGAACACGCCCCGCCCGCTCGGGGCACGGCAGGGCAGCGGCCCTTCGCCGTAAGGCACAGTCGAGAACCGCCGGTGGTAGCCGGTCCGCTGGGCGATGCGGGCCACGTCACGGCTGCAGACCTCATTGAGCGTCACCGCGTCGGGTCGGTGTCCACGGATGACCGTGATCGCCTCGCGGATCACCTCGGGGTACTCCAGGCAGGGGGCCAGTCCAGACAGGCACAGATTCATCTGCAGCAGCGAGAACGGCGTGCTCCCGACCGGCGGCGGCGAGGTGGACGGTGCGGAGGTGTCGGTGGTCGCGGGGGAGCATCCCGCCAGCACGCCGACCAGGCAGGCGGTGAGCAGACGAAGCAGCCCCCTGCGCAGGCATCTCCTGGCCGCGGGCACGCGGCATTGCGCCATAGGTCCGGTATAGCACTGATGAGGGCTCC
>DATMEB010000195.1:0-5263 GCA_035557095.1 Nocardioidaceae bacterium
GACGACGTCCGGGTCGAGCAGGTTGCGGGTGTCGACCACGACCGGGCTGCCGACCACGTTCGCGAGCTTCGACCAGTCCAGCGTGCGGAACTCCGGCCACTCGGTCAGCACGACCAGCGCCTCGACACCCTCGGCGGCCACATACGGGTCGTCGACGAGCGTGACGCCGTCCAGGTCGTCGCGGACGTCGCCGGAGCGCAGCGCCGGGTCGTAGCCGACCAGCTTGGCGCCGGCCTGGCGCAGCAGCGCGGCGACCGCGAGGGCCGGCGAGTCGCGCAGGTCGTCGGTGCCCGCCTTGAACGTCAGGCCGAGCACGCCGAGCCGCACCTTCGACAGTGAGCCGCCGCGCTTGCCGGTCACCGCCATCCGCACCTTCTCGACCATGCGCTGGCGCTGCCGGTTGTTCGTGTCGATGGTGGCCCGAATCAGGCGGAACTCGAAGTCGGCCGCGTCCGCGAGCTGCAGCATCGCCGACGTGTCCTTCGGCAGGCAGGAGCCGCCCCAGCCCGGCCCCGGCTGCAGGAACGCCTGGCCGATCCGCTTGTCGTAGCCCATGCCCTCGGTGACGTCGGAGATGTCCGCGCCCAGCCGGTCGCAGAGCTCGGCGATCGCGTTCACGTAAGACAGCTTCATCGCGAGGAAGCAGTTCGCCGCGTACTTGACCAGCTCGGCGCTCGCGGCGTCGGTCAGCACGGTCGGCGCGCCGAGCCGGGCGTAGAGCGCGGCCACCCGTTCCGCCGCGTCCTGCTGGTCGCAGCCGACGACGATGCGGTCCGGGTTGAGGAAGTCGTGCACCGCCGAGCCCTCGCGCAGGAACTCCGGGTTGGACACCACGGCGACGTCGTCGCGCTCCAGCAGCTCCGCCGTCCGCTGCGCGGTGCCGACCGGCACGGTCGACTTGTTGACCACGACGCTGCCCGGGGCCAGCAGCGTGCCGACCTCCTCGATGACCGACTCCACCACGGACAGGTCGGCGACCCCGCCGACGCCCATGGGAGTCGGCACGCACAGGAACACGACCTCGCAGCCCTCGACGGCCGCGGACGCGCCGAGCACGAACGACAGCCGGCCGGCCGCGAGCCCCTCCGACACGAGCTCCGCGAGGCGCGGCTCGAGGATGTCGATCTCACCCGCGCAGAGCCGCTTGACCTTCTCCGCGTCCACGTCGGCGCAGACCACGTGGTGGCCGAGCGAAGCGAGACAGGCGCCGGTCGTGAGCCCGACGTATCCGGTGCCGACTACCGCGATCCTGCGTACGAACACGGTCACTCCCCTTCGTGGCCGACTTGTCCACGACGAAGCTACAGGGACGAGCTGGCATCCCCCGCGCCGCGGTGCCGGTGACCTGCCCGGTGACGCAGTGTCGAGGTACCTCGGTAACGGGACGCCATGGTTCGCCGACCTAAAGAACGAAGTCAGGGGTGCGGCGTCGACGTCGGCGTCGATGTCACCGCACGACGTGCTGGTTCGGGGACCGGCTCCCAATCCGACGGAGGACGCAGCGTGGTGACATCACGCTTGATTCGTGCTGCCCGCAGCACGGTGAGCTCATGAAGATCAGTGTCTTCGGCCTCGGCTACGTGGGCTGTGTGTCCGCCGCCTGCCTCGCCGCTCGCGGCAACGAGGTAATCGGCGTCGACGTGAACCCGACGAAGATCGACCTGATCATGAACGGGCACGCCCCGGTGGTCGAGGAGCGCATCGGCGAGCTGACCGCGGAGGTAGTGGTCAGCGGCGCGCTGCGCGCCACCACCGACGTCGCCGAGGCGATCGCGGCGACCGAGATCTCGCTCGTCTGCGTGGGCACGCCGTCCGCGCCGAACGGCAGCCTCTCCACCGCCTACCTGGAGCGGGTCGCCGAGGAGATCGGCGGCGCGCTCGCGAACACCGCGCACCGGCACACGGTGGTCTTCCGCAGCACCATGCTGCCGGGCACCTGCCTGGAGCTGCTGGTCCCGATCCTGGAGAAGTCGTCCGGCAAGACCGCCGGAGTGGACTTCGGCGTCGCGGTGAACCCCGAGTTCCTCCGCGAGGGCACGAGCGTCCGCGACTTCTTCGAGCCGCCGAAGACCGTGATCGGCGAGCTGGACGCGGCGAGCGGCGACGTGGTGGCGGCGCTGTACGAGGGCCTGCCCGGCGAGATCTTTCGAGTGCCGATCCCGGTGGCCGAGATCACCAAGTACGCGGACAACTCCTTCCACGCGCTGAAGGTCGGCTTCGCCAACGAGCTCGGCTCGGTCTGCGCCGCGCTCGGGCTCGACTCGCACGCGGTGATGGACGTCTTCCTGGCCGACACCAAGCTCAACGTCAGCCCCGCGTACCTGCGGCCCGGCTTCGCGTTCGGCGGCTCGTGCCTGCCGAAGGACGTGCGCGGCCTGGTGCACGCGGCCCACCGCGCGGACGTGTCCGTGCCGATCCTGTCGCACGTGCTCCCGTCCAACGAGGAGCACCTGCGCCGGGCGTTCGACCTGGTCGCCCGCACCGGCAAGCGCAAGGTCGGGCTGTTCGGCCTGTCGTTCAAGCCGGGCACCGACGACCTGCGGGAGAGCCCGCTCGTCGAGCTCGCCGAGCGGCTCCTCGGCAAGGGCTACGACCTGCGCATCTACGACGCCAACGTGAGCCTGTCCCGGCTGCTCGGCGCGAACCGCGAGTTCATCGAGGCGCGGCTGCCGCACCTCGGCCAGCAGCTGCGCTCCTCGGTCGAGGAGGTCCTCGAGCACGCCGACGTGATCCTGGTCGGCTGCAAGGACCCGGACGTGCTGGCCGCGCTGCCGCACGGCGGCGACAAGGAGATCGTCGATCTAGTTCGCATCCCCGACGCCGAGGCGCGCCGGGCCGAGTCGGGGTACGTGGGCCTTGCCTGGTAGAGCGCTGATCCTCGTCGAGAACCTCTCGGTCCCGTTCGACCGCAGGGTGTGGCAGGAGTCCACCACCCTGCGCGACGCGGGCTGGGAAGTACACGTCATCTGTCCACAAGGGACGAAGCGGGACACCGAGCCGTACGTCGAGCTCGACGGCGTGCGGATCCACCGCTACCCGCTGCGCGCGGCGACCGGCGGCCCGGCCGGCTACGCCAAGGAGTACGGCTCGGCGCTGTGGCACACCTACCGCCTCGCCCGCCGGATCGTGAAGACCGTCGGCAAGGTCGACGTCGTGCACGCGTGCAACCCGCCTGACCTGCTGTACCTGGTGGCCAAGATGCTCAAGCGGCGCGGCGCGAGGTTCGTGTTCGACCAGCACGACCTGGTGCCCGAGCTGTACCTGTCTCGGTTCGACCGCGGCGAGGACTTCCTCTACCGCGCGGTGTGCCGGCTGGAGCGGGCCACCTACCGGGCGGCGGACGTGGTGATCTCCACCAACGAGAGCTACCGCGACATGGCGCTCACCCGCGGCGGGATGCCGTCGGACAAGGTGTTCGTGGTGCGCAGCGCGCCCGCGGTCGAGCGGTTCCAGCGCGTGGCGCCGGAGCCGGAGCTCAAGAAGGGCAAGCAGCACCTGCTCTGCTACCTCGGCGTGATGGGCCCGCAGGACGGCGTGGACTACGCGCTGCGCTCGCTCGCCGCGCTGCGCGACGAGCAGGGCCGCACGGACTGGCACGCGGTGTTCGTCGGCGCCGGCGACACCTTCGACGAGATGGTGGCGTTGGCCGACACGCTGGGCCTCGCCGACCAGGTGGAGTTCACCGGCCGGATCCCCGACGCGGACCTCGTGCGCTATCTGTCCACAGCGGACGTCTGCCTGTCACCTGACCCGAAGAACCCACTCAACGACGTGTCGACCATGAACAAGGTCATGGAGTACATGGCGATGGGCAAGCCGATCGTGTCCTTCGAGCTGCGCGAGGCGCGGGTGTCGGCCGGAGCGGCCGCCGTCTACGCACGCGCCAACGACGTCTCGGAGTTCGCGAAGCTCACCGCGCAGCTGCTCGACGATCCCGCGGGCCGGGCACGAATGGGTGAGATCGGTGTGAACCGGGTCGCCGGCTCGCTGTCCTGGGCGCACTCGAGTGAGGCGCTGCGGGCCGCATATGAGTCAGCGATCAACGACCCATCTTGAAAATTTCTGTCCCAATTTGACCAAGAGTCGCTGAACAGGTGTAACCGAAGCCGCCACGGAGGCGACGGGGTTCGTGAGTACCGGCTCGCTGTCAAGAACCGACACGGGCCTAAGTACGCCGATTTAGGGGGTCCCTCGCAGTGAACGACGACACAGCACGACTGTCAATGGTCGGGCATGTCCTACGCAGGCGATGGCGGTTGCTGGTGGTGTTCGCCGTCGCCGGAGCGATCGCGGGCGCCGGCCTGTCGCTGCTGCTCTCGCCGGGCTATGCGGCGTCGGCGAGCGTCCTGCTCCAGGGCCCGCGCGAGCCCGACGAGCTGATGACCGAGGCACAGGTCGCGATGAGCTCCGCCGTGCTGGACCCGGTCGCCGAAGAGCTGAAGTGGGGCGTGAACGCGACGGAGCTGGCCGACTCGGTCGTCGCCGCGGTCGCCGAGGGGAACATCATCAAGGTCACCGGCTACGCCGACACGCCGGAGAAGGCCCAGCGGCTCGCGGATCTGGTCGCCGACCAGTTCGTCACGTTCTCCCGCGACCTGATCGCCGACACCTCGGACCCGGCCGCCCAGGTCTCCAGCGAGCAGCAGCAGTCGCTGCGCCAGCAGGTCGCCGACACCAACCGGCGGATCACCGAGCTGCACGACTCGGCGGGCGGCGGCAACACGATCGACAGCGTCGGCGTGCGCACCGAGCTCGAGTCGCTGCGCAACACCCTCGCCGAGGCCATGGCGCGGATCGAGGACCTCGACGCCGCCGCCGGCCAGGGCAAGATGGTCGTGATGGCGCCGGCTGAGCGGCCGACCAGCGAGGCCGCGCCGACGATGCTGCACCTCGTCGCCGGCGGCGCCCTGCTGTTCGTCGTCATCGGCCTGCTCGGCCACCTGTACGCGGCCCGCAACGACAAGCGGCTGCGACGCGAGGACGACATCGCCTCGGCCGTGGGCTCGCCGCTGCTCGGCGGCATCGACGTGCCTGACGAGCAGCAGCGGACCGTCCAGCCGGATGCCCGCCTGTCCGCGCGGCTGCGCCGGCTCGTCGTGGACGACAGGCCGTGGCACATCCCGGAGCTGCCCGCCGCGGTCGACGAGGCCGGCCTGGCCATCCGGTACCGCCGGCTGCTCTCCCGACTGGGCGAGCGCACGTCGGGCGGGAGCGAAGTACTCGTCGTGGTCTGCAAGGACGACGACGCCGCGAAGGCCGCGGC
>DATMEB010000196.1:0-3957 GCA_035557095.1 Nocardioidaceae bacterium
GGGGAAGACCCGCATGACCGGGCCGAGAACGAGGCGGGTGGACATCTGGGAGAGCGCGGAGAGCGCGGCCAGGATGCCGATCTCGATCCCGTTGTAGCCGGCGGCGATCGCCAGTAGCGGCAGCGCGACCGTGGCCACCCCGAGGGCAAGAGCGAACAGGACGGCTCCCCCCGCGGTGGCGACGACGTCACGCGAAGGGCGCTTGCTACCGACCCGTGACCGTTGCACGGGCGCTCCCTTGCGTTAGGGCGTGTCCCGTGGACCTCGTCCGTCGTGAGCGTCGTCTGGCGGAGTGCACCGCAAGGCGGAGGAGCGACGGCGATGCGCGGCATCGTCGAGCGACGACGCTAAGCGACTGCCGGTTGGCGCGGAGTGCCCGCCAGGCGGCGCGCAGCAGGACAGCAGGTTCACGGGACACGCCCTAGACTGCGCAGCGTGACGACAAACGAGTGGGGGCGCGTCGCCGAGGACGGCACCGTCTTCGTCAAGACGTCCGACGGCGAGCGTGCCGTCGGTCAGTGGCCCGATGCCAGCCCGGACGAGGCGATGGCGCTCTTCACCCAGCGCTACGACGGCCTCGCGCTCGAGGTCGACCTGCTCGAGCGCCGGGTCAAGAGCGGAAAGCTCGGCCCCGACGATGCCGTCAGCGCGATGAAGAAGGTACGCCGGCTGGTCTCCGAGGCGCAGGCCGTTGGCGACCTCGAGGGCCTGATCGCCCGGGTCGACGCGCTGGAGTCGGTCGTGGCCGCCCGGCGCGAGGAGCGCAAGGCCGAGCGGGCCCGCAAGCTCGACGACGCCCGCGAGCAGAAGGAGCAGATCGCCGGCGAGGCCGAGCAGATCGCCGCCGGCACCGACTGGCGCAACGGCGCCAACCGGCTGCGCGAGCTGCTGGAGCGCTGGAAGGCGCTGCCCCGGCTGGACCGAGCCGCCGACGACGCGTTGTGGCGCCGGTTCTCCGGGGCGCGCACGACGTACACCCGCCATCGCAAGCAGCACTTCGGCGAGCTGAACGAGAAGCGCGAGGGCGCCAGGGTGGTCAAGGAGAAGCTCGCCGCAGAGGCCGAGTCGATCGCCGGCTCCACCGACTGGGGACCGACCGCGGGTCAGTTCCGCGACCTGATGCGGCAGTGGAAGGCCGCCGGACCCGCGCACAAGGAGGTCGACGACCGGCTCTGGGCGCGGTTCCGCGGGGCGCAGGACACCTTCTTCTCGGCGCGTGACGCCGCCAACGCCGAGCTGGACAAGCAGTACGCCGAGAACCAGGTCGTCAAGGAGCGGCTGCTGGTCGAGGCCGAGGGCCTGCTGCCGGTCAAGGACGCCCGCGCGGCGCGAGCGGCGTTCCGCGACCTCGCGGCCCGCTGGGACGAGGCCGGCAAGGTCCCCCGCTCGGCGATGAAGGACCTCGAGGGCAGGCTTCGGCGCGTGGAGAACGCCGTCAAGTCCGCCGAGGACGACCGCTGGCGGCGTTCCAACCCCGAGGCACGTGCCCGCGCAGCCGACACGGTCGCCAAGCTGGAGTCGTCACTGGCCGACCTCGAGGAGCAGCGCGACTCCGCGGCCGCCAAGGGCAACGACCGCAAGGCCGGCGAGGCCGAGCAGGCGATCGAGGCCCGGCGCGCGTGGCTCGCCGAGGCCCGCAAGGCGCTGGACGACTTCACCCCCGACTCCGGCCAGTGACGCGGCAGCCCAGTGACGCGGCAGCCCAGTGACGTGGCAGCGGCAGCTGGGCGGGGCTACTGGGTGATGCGGTAGGCGTCGAAGACGCCCTCGACGCTGCGTACGGCCTTGAGCACGTGACCGAGGTGCTTCGGGTCGCCCATCTCGAACGTGAACCGGCTCTTCGCGACGCGGTCACGCGAGGTGACGACCGACGCCGACAGGATGTTGACGTGCACGTCGGAGAGCACCCGGGTGATGTCCGACAGCAGCCGCGACCGGTCCAAGGCCTCGACCTGGATCGCCACCAGGAACATGCTCTGCGCCGTCGGCGACCACTCGACGTCGACCATGCGCTCCTGCTGTGCTGCCAGCGCCCTGGCGTTGGTGCAGTCCGCGCGGTGCACGGACACGCCGGCGCCGCGGGTGACGAAGCCCATGATCTTGTCGCCGGGCACCGGGGTGCAGCACTTCGCGAGCTTGATCCACACGTCGGAGGCGCCCTTGACGATCACCCCGGCGTCGGCGCGCGGCTGCCGCTTGCGCCGCTCGCGCTCGGTGGGGATCCGGACGGCCTCGGCGAGGTCCTCGGCCGCGCCCTCCTCGCCGCCGAACAGATCCATGATCCTGCGGACGACGGACTGCGCGCCGACGTTGCCCTCACCCACGGCGGCGTACAACGCGGACACGTCGGTCAGGCGGAGGTCGTGCGCCACCATGTTCAGCGACTCGTGCGTGAGCAGGCGCTGCATCGGCAGCCCCTCCTTGCGCATCAGCTTCGTGATGGCGTCCTTGCCCTGCTCGATCGCCTCCTCGCGGCGCTCCTTGGTGAACCACTGCTTGATCTTGTTGCGTGCCCGGGCGCTCTTGACGAACATCAGCCAGTCACGCGACGGAGCGGCGCCAGGCGCCTTCGAGGTGAAGATCTCGACCACGTCGCCGTTGTCGAGCGTGCTCTCCAGCGGCACCAGTCGGCCGTTGACCCGGGCCCCGATACAGCGGTGCCCGACCTCGGTGTGCACGGAGTACGCGAAGTCGACCGGCGTGGCCGCGGTCGGCAGCGCGATCACGTCACCGGCGGGCGTGAACACGTAGACCTCGGCGGAGTTGATCTCGAACCGCAGCGACTCCAGGAACTCGCCCGGGTCCTCGGTCTCCTTCTGCCAGTCCACGAGCTGGCGCAGCCAGGCCATGTCGGCGGACTTCGCGTCGGAGCCGGTGGCCGGGGCGCGACCGGTGTCGACACCGGCGCCGACGTCCTCCTTGTACTTCCAGTGCGCGGCGATGCCGTACTCCGCCCGGCGGTGCATGCCGTAGGTGCGGATCTGCAGCTCGACCGGCTTGCCCTGCGGGCCGATCACGGTCGTGTGCAGTGACTGGTACATGTTGAACTTCGGCATCGCGACGAAGTCCTTGAACCGCCCGGCGACGGGGTTCCAGCGCGCATGCATGACGCCGAGCGCGGCGTAGGTGTCGCGCACCGACTCGACCAGCACGCGGATCCCGACCAGGTCGTAGATGTCGCTGAACTCGCGACCGCGCACGATCATCTTCTGGTAGATCGAGTAGTAGTGCTTGGGCCGGCCTGTGACGACGGCCTTGATCTTGGCGTCGCGGAGGTCACCGTCGACCTGCTCGATGACCTGGGCGAGGAACTGGTCGCGCGACGGGGCCCGATCGGCGACGAGACGGACGATCTCGTCGTACATCTTCGGGTGCAGGGTCGCGAACGCGAGATCCTCGAGCTCCCACTTCAGCGTGTTCATGCCGAGCCGGTGCGCCAGCGGGGCGTAGATCTCCAAGGTCTCGCGGGACTTGGTCTCCTGCGTCTCCTGCTTGACGTAGCGCAGGGTGCGCATGTTGTGCAGCCGGTCGGCCAGCTTGATCACCAGGACACGGATGTCCTTGCTCATCGCCACGATCATCTTGCGGATCGTCTCGGCCTGGGCCGTGTCGCCGTACTTGACCTTGTCGAGCTTGGTGACCCCGTCGACCAGCACCGCGACCTCGTCGCCGAAGTCGCCGCGCAGCTCGTCCAGGGTGTACGCCGTGTCCTCCACCGTGTCGTGGAGCAGCGCGGCCACCAGCGTGGGCTCGGTCATGCCGATGTCGGCCAGGATCGTGGTCACCGCGAGCGGGTGGGTGATGTAGGGGTCGCCGCTCTTGCGCATCTGGCCGCGGTGCGCGCGCTCGGCGACCGCGTAGGCCCGCTCGATGATGCCGAGGTCGGCCTTGGGGTGGTTGGTGCGGATGGCGTGCATGAGCGGGCCGAGGCTCGGCGTCGCGGCGCTGTGCCGGGTG
>DATMEB010000197.1:0-5961 GCA_035557095.1 Nocardioidaceae bacterium
CGCGCCGAGCAGGATGGAGTCGTAGCCGCGAAGGGTGTCCAGCCCGTCCTCGGGCATCATCGCGCCGGTGTCGGCGTACCGCTGGCACGACCAGTCGAACGTGTCGTAGTCGAACGACAGGTCGTAACGGCGGGCCGCCGCGTCGAGCACCTCGCGCGCGACCACGAGCACGTCGTGCCCGATGCCGTCTCCGGGGATGACCGCGATGCGCTGCCGACCGGACTGCGGCGGTGTCTGGCTCATCAGGCTCCTTCTGGGTCGCAAGGACGTGTTGGTAAACCGTATGGCCTGCTGCGCGCCGCCCCACGGGCGCCTCGCTGCGTTGCAGCCGCTCGACGTACAGCACCGGTATGCCTGCGCGGCTGCGCCTTGCGAGCATCCCGTGGATGCGACGCTCGCGACGGCCGACCGCCTACCAACACGCCCTAGCCGAGACCGAAGACCGGAACCAGCAGCGGGAGCAGGATCAGGATGAGGATCGCTCCGATGATGTCGAAGCTGATGCCGGACCGGACCATCTTCGTGATCGGCACCGTACCCGAGCCGTAGACGATGGCATTCTGCGGCGTCGAGACCGGCAGCATGAACCCGAACGACGCCGCGAACGTCGCAGCCAGCGCGGGTACGAACGGGTTGGTTCCGGCAGCCTCGGCGAGTGGGATGATGATCGGGACCACGATCGCCGCTGAGGCGGTGTTGGAGGTCGTCTCCGACACCATGATCGCGAGCACGACGGCGAAGATCGTGATGGCCACGGCGCTGCCGATGCCGAGCGCGTTGTACGCGCCCTTGCCGATGGTCTCGGCGAGCCCGGACTCCTCCAGCATCGTCCCGAAGACCACGCCGGAGCCGAAGAGCACGATCGTGCCCCAGTCGATCTTGGCGGCGTCTCCCCAGGTGAGCGTGAACTGACGCGCCTTCCAGTTCACGGGCAGCATGAACAGCAGGGAGGCGCCGAGCACTGCGGCGACGCCCTCGTCGAGCCGGTTCGACACGTTCTCGTACGCTGCCGAGTCGCCGCCCGCGACAACCGCCACGATGGCCGGGAAGACCCACAGCGCCACGGTGACCCCGAACGCGACCAGCGTGTTCTTCTCCGCCCGGCTCATCGAGCCGAGCTCCTCGCGCTGGCGACGTACGTACTCGTCGACTCCGCGCAGCTCCTGGATCTCCGGCTTGTTCAGCGTCAGCAGGACGACAACCAGCGCGACGAACATCAGCGCGCAGATCGGGAAGGCCAGGGCCATCCACTGCCCGAACGGCAGCGCCTCGCCGGTCGCCTGCTCGATCAGCTCGCGACCGATCAGGTTCGGTGGGCTGCCGACGGGGGTGAGCAGACCGCCGACGCTCGCGCCGTACGCCAGCATCAGCATCATCGCGAAGCCGACCCGCATCCTCGTAGCGTCGAAGTCCTTCAGGCGCCCCTCGGACTCGTACTTGTCCTGGATGAGCTCACCGACGACGCCGAGGATGCCGACCGCGGTCGGGAGCAGCATCGCAACGGTCGCGGTGTTGGAGATCCACCCCGAGATCAGCGCGGTGATCAGCCCGAAGGCGATGATCACGCGGTTCGTGCTCTTGGTGACCCCGGGGATCGACAGGATGCGGAACGCGAACCGTCGCGCCAGCCCGTGCCGGAGCATCGCCTGGGCAAGGATGAACGCCCCGATGAACGTGAAGACGGTTCCGGAGCCGAACGGGGCCAGGACGGCGTCCGCGCCCTCGTCACCCCCGAGGCCCATCAGCACCAGCAACGCGGCGCCGATCAGACCGGACACCGGGATCGGGATCGGCTCGGTGACCCACGCGACGATCACGCCGGCCATCACCGCGGCGACGACGTGCTGGGTCTCGGGGATGTCCAGCGGAAGCAGGAACACCACGACCGTGGCGAGCGGTGCCAGGAAGAAGCCGGCGGTGCGACGACGGCGCTCGAAGCGCTCCTCGGACTCGGAGAGCCGCTGTTCGCCCAGCCCGCGGTAGGTGGCCCCGCCGAACAGCGACCTTTCGACGTCGACGCGTTCGGCGCGCTCGGTCGTCGGGTTGGGCTGTTCGCCGCCGGAGTTGGTGGTCATCGTGGTCTCCCGGTTTTCGCGACCCCCGTCGAACGTCTCTCTACCCCCGGCGGCCCGCTCGGAACCCCGCATAGTCCTAGCAGCAAGGCGTCCGGGTGCGCCAGTTGCCCGAGGGCCCGGGATGGGTGGGTTTCAGGCGTTCAGGCGTGGCCGGGAGTCGCCGACCCGGGCGGCGCGCAGACCCACGATCGTCAGGACGATGACATGTGTGGCCGCGAGTGCACCGCCGTGGTGGGCCAGCCCCGTGAGCCAGGTGCTGACGAAGGCGAGATGGCTGGAGGTCAGGGCCGCGGGAGCCGAGACAGCCAGGACGGCGACCACGCCGCCGAGCAGCAGCGGAGGGAGCACGCCGACTGCGAACAGCCCCTGCCGCGTGGCGAGAAGAGCAGCCGACAGCCCGACCAGCACGAAGCACAGGTCGAAGAACATGCTCAGCCGGCCGGTCAGGGTCAGGTCGAACGCGACCACGGCGGCGGTCGCCACGGCCGCGCCACCGACCACCTGGAACGTCCTGAGGTGCGTGACCGGCGACGCGTCGGCACGCCGGTGCTGGTGCTGATGGTGGTGCGAACGGTGCGGGCGGTTGTCGCGCACCGAGACCGCCCGGTAGCGACCCGCGGACACGTGCTTACGCGAGTCGGGGCCCGCCTGGATCGGGACCGCCACCGTGCCGTCTTGCAGGTGCTGCTGGTGCACAAGGTCAGCGTAGGCCCGAACCGGACGAATGGCGCGGAGGGTCTACGTCGTGTCGTCGCCCGTACACAACCCGCTAGCCGGCCGAGTCGTCACTCACGCCTGCCGTCACTCACCCGTCGTCACTCACCGGCTGCCGGGTCGTCGCGCCAGGCCAGACGTCCCGCAGGCCATGAGGAGCGGTCGAGCGCATCGACGTCGTCGGTGATCTGCAGCTCGGCGGCCGTCGCGGGTCGCACGGCCTCCTCGACCGGTGCGGCAGCGGTGAGCTCATCGTCGCTGACCCTCAGGTCGCGCAGCCGGCGCGCGGAGACGAGGACCCTGGTCTCGAGGGAGCCGATGGCCTGGTTGTAGGCGCGCACCGAGGACGTCAGCGAGCGGCCGAGCTTGTCCAGGTGGCCGCTGACGGTCGCGAGCCGCTCGTAGAGCTCACGGCCGAGCGCATGCACCTCACGCGCGTTGGCGGCCAGCGCCTCCTGCGTCCAGGCGTGGGCCACGGTGCGCAGCAGGGCGATGAGCGTGGTCGGCGTCGCCAGGATGACCCGCTGCGCGGCAGCCTGCTCGAGCAGCTGCGGCTCGACCTCGAGCGCGTGGGACAGGAAGGACTCCGCGGGCACGAACAGCACCACGAACTCGGGGCTGGCGTCGAGACCGCGCCAGTAGGCCTTGCCCGCGAGCGTGTCGACGTGCTGGCGCAGCTGACGGGCGTGCCGCACGAGCTGCGCGCGGCGCACCGCCTCGTCGTCGCTGGAGGTGGCGTCGAGGAACGCGTCGAGCGGCACCTTGGCGTCGATCACGACCTGCTTGCCACCGGCCAGGTGCACGACCACGTCGGGGCGCAGCATCCGGTCGTCGTCGTGGGCACTGACCTGGGTGGAGAAGTCGCAGTGCTCGACCAGGCCGGCGAGCTCGACCGCGCGCTGCAGGTGCAGCTCCCCCCATCGACCGCGGACCTGCGGGCGGCGCAGTGCGGTGGACAGGGCGCCGGTCTCGCGGCGCAGCGCCTCGCCGGTGGCCCGGACGTGGTCGACCTGCTGCCGGAGCTGGCTCTGCCAGGCCGCGCGGTTCTGCTCGAGGTCGCGCAGGTGGGCGTGCAACCGGTCCAGGGTGTCCTTGACGACCGCCTGGCCGCTGACCGAGTCGATGCGCTGGGTCAGCTCGGTGCGGGCCCGGCCGGCGTCGACGAGCTGGTCGTGCGCGGCGTCGCGCTCGGCGGTCACCCGGGCGAGGTCTGCCGCAGCCCGCCCACGCATCCAGAGCACGCCCAGCGCGCAGCCGACCGCCACGCCGAGGACCAGCGTGAGCAGGAGGGCGACCAACGTCGAGGTGTTCATGGCGACAGCATGCAGACAGGCACCGACAGTCCGGCTCTGCGACACGACCTCGCGGAGACACCGCCCGGTGACCCCAGCCCAATTCCCGGCGGTCTGTGGGCGTGCCAGGGTAGGGCCATGCGCATCACGAAGTTCGGACACGCCGCCGTACGCGTCGAGCAGGACGGCCAGGCGCTCGTGCTCGACCCAGGCTCGTTCACCGAGCCGGAGGCGGTCGACGGGGTCGCGGCCGTGCTGGTGACCCACGAGCACGCCGACCATCTCGAGGTCGAGCGGCTGCGTCGCGCCGACGCACCCGTCTTCGCCGGCGAGGGTGTCGCGACGGCGCTGCGCGAGCAGGCTCCGGACCTGGCCGAACGGCTGCAGGTCGTACGAGCAGGCGACGAGCTCACCGCCGCCGGAATGCGGGTGAGCGTGCACGGCGAGCAGCACGCCCAGATCCACGAGGACATCCCGCTGATCATGAACACCGGGTTCTGCATCGAGGACCAGGTCTTCCATCCCGGCGACTCGTTCACCGCGCCTCCGCAGCCGGTGCCGTTCCTGCTGGTTCCCGTCGACGCGCCGTGGATGAGACTGGCAGAGGCGATCGACTACGCCCGGGCGTACGCGAGCGAACAGGCGGTCGCGATGCACGACGGTCTGCTCAACGACAACGGCCATGCCGTCACCGGCAGGATCATGGGTGGGCTGCTCGACGCGCACAAGGTGCGCCTTCGCCAGCTCGGGACCGGCGACGACGTCTGACCCGACCGCAGCCGGTCCCGATTCGGTGGGTGCCCTGGTGTCGCCGTACTCTTGTCGCCTGTGGCACTCACCATCGGAATCGTCGGCCTGCCCAACGCCGGCAAGTCGACCCTGTTCAACGCGCTGACCAAGAACGACGTGCTCGCGGCGAACTACCCGTTCGCGACGATCGAGCCCAACGTCGGTGTCGTCGGCGTACCCGATGAGCGGATCGGCGTACTGGCGCAGATGTTCGACTCCGTGAAGCAGATCCCGGCCACGGTGCAGTTCGTCGACATCGCCGGCATCGTGCGCGGGGCCTCCGAGGGCGAGGGCCTCGGCAACAAGTTCCTCTCGCACATCCGCGAGTCCGACGCGATCTGCCAGGTGACCCGGGTCTTCCGCGACGACGACGTCTCGCACGTCGCCGGAGAGGTCTCCCCGCACGACGACCTCGACACGATCTCCACCGAGCTGATCCTCGCCGACCTGCAGACGGTGGAGAAGGCGCTTCCGCGGCTGGAGAAGGAGGCCCGGCTGAAGAAGGAGAACGCCGCCATCCTGGAGGCCGTACGCGAGGCGCAGACGGCCCTGGAGGCCGGTACACCGATCGCGCACACCTCGATCGACCGGGCCCCGCTGCGCGAGCTGATGCTGCTGACGGCCAAGCCGTTCCTGTACGTCTTCAACTGCGACGCCGACGAGCTGGCCGACGAGGAGCTCAAGGACCGGATGCGCAAGCTGGTTGCGCCGGCCGAGGCGATCTTCCTCGACGCGAAGTTCGAGGCCGAGCTGGTCGAGCTCGACGACGAGCAGGAGGAGCGCGAGATGCTCGCCGAGATGGGCATCGACGAGCCCGGGCTGGACGTCCTGGCGCGGGTCGGGTTCGAGACGCTGGGGCTGCAGACCTACCTCACTGCCGGGCCGAAGGAGTCCCGCGCCTGGACGATCCGGCGCGGTGCGACCGCACCGGAGGCTGCCGGGGTCATCCACACCGACTTCCAGCGGGGCTTCATCAAGGCGGAGATCGTGTCGTACGACGACCTGGTCGCGGCCGGCTCCATGAACGCCGCGAAGGGCGCCGGCAAGGTGCGTATGGAGGGCAAGGACTACGTGATGGCCGAGGGCGACGT
>DATMEB010000198.1:0-14846 GCA_035557095.1 Nocardioidaceae bacterium
ACGCGCGACCCCGTCGGCGATGCGCAGCGCGCACTCCTCGACCGAGGTGGTCGAGTGCGCCGGCCACGGCAGCATCGCCCGGGTCTTCCGGAACGCACCCAGGTCGTGCATCGCACCGCGCACCATGTCGGTGTCGATCCACGACGGGTGGCAGACGCCGACGTCGACGCCGAGGTGCGCCACCTCCTGCCGCAGCGCGAGCCCGAGGGCCTCGGCGCCGGCCTTGCTCGCGTTGTACGCCGCCAGCCCGCCGAGCGGGGTGAACGACGCCAGCGAGGCCACCACCAGCACGTAGCCGCGGCGCTCGATGACGTACGGCAACGCCGCGTGCACAGTGCGGAACACCCCGGTGAGGTTGATCTCGACCGTGCGCGCGAACGCCTCCGGGTCGATCTGGCGCACGGTGCCGTACGACGCGACACCCGCGTTGGCCATGACCACGTCGATGCCACCGAGCTCCGCGGCGGTGCGCCGGGCGGCGTCGTCGAGCTGCTCCTGCGAGGTCACGTCGGCCTCGAGCCAGATGTGGCCGTCGCCGAGCTCGGCGCACAGGTCCCGGAGCAGATCGGGCTCGAGCCCGATCAAGGCCAGCCGTGCACCACGTGCGGCGAGCACGCGTGCCGTCTGCGCGCCGATTCCGCGCGCCGCGCCGGTGAGGAGGACGACCTTGCCGCTGACGTCGTATCGGGGTGCCATCCGCAGACCGTAGCCGTACTCCCGGTATGCCGACTAGGTGGCGCTGGTCACCCTGCCTTCGCCCGGGGCCGCGCCCGGGGCACGTCCGCGGGCGTGTGGTGGGATGGCGCCATGTCCGAGCAGGCCGTGCAGCAGGTGTCCGAGATCTTCGACCCGACGGCGTGGCGTGCCGTCGACGGCTTCGACGACCTCACCGACATCACCTACCACCGAGCGGTGGACCAGGGGACCGTACGGATCGCGTTCGACCGACCGGAGGTGCGCAACGCCTTCCGGCCCCACACCGTCGACGAGCTCTACCGCGTGCTCGAGCACGCCCGGGTCTCGGCCGACGTCGGCTGCGTGCTACTGACCGGCAACGGACCGTCGCCCCGTGACGGCGGCTGGGCCTTCTGCTCCGGCGGCGACCAGCGCATCCGCGGCCGGGTCGGCTACCAGTACGCCGAGGGCGAGACCGCGGACACGGTCGACAAGGCCCGGCTCGGCCGGTTGCACATCCTGGAGTGCCAGCGGCTGATCCGGTTCATGCCGAAGGTCGTCATCTGCGTCGTACCCGGCTGGGCCGCCGGCGGCGGGCACTCGCTCCATGTCGTGTGTGACCTGACCCTGGCCTCGGCCGAGCACGCGCGGTTCAAGCAGACCGACGCCGACGTCGCGTCGTTCGACGGCGGGTTCGGCTCGGCGTACCTCGCCCGTCAGGTCGGGCAGAAGTTCGCCCGCGAGATCTTCTTCCTCGGCGACGACTACGACGCCGACGCGGCGCACCGCATGGGTATGGCCAACGCCGTCATCCCCCATGCCGACCTCGAGCGCACCGCGCTGGAGTGGGCCCGCAAGGTCAACGGCAAGTCACCGACCGCGCAACGGATGCTCAAGTACGCGTTCAACCTCATCGACGACGGGCTGGTCGGGCAGCAGATGTTCGCCGGCGAGACCACGCGGCTGGCGTACATGACCGACGAGGCGGCCGAGGGCCGCGACGCGTTCCTGGACAAGCGCGAACCCGACTGGTCCGAGTTCCCCTTCTACTACTGATGCGCCGATCCCTCCGGCGGTGACGCGCGAATTTATCGCGCGACGCGCGGTGGTCTGGGCACTAATGTCGGGCCATGCTTCCCTCAGACCTCGGTTCACTCACCTCCCTCGGCCAACCTGCGGTGAGCCCCGACGGCAAGACCGTCGCCTTCGTCCTGCAACGCGTCGACACCGACATCAACGACTACCGCAGCCAGGTGTGGCTGGTGCCCGTCGACGGGTCCTCGCCGCCGGTGCCGTTCACCTCCGGCGAGCACCAGGACGCCAACCCGACCTGGTCGCCCGACGGACGACGGCTCGCGTTCACCTCCGCACGCGGCACCGACGAGCGGCGCAAGGCCACGGTGCACGTGGCGCCGGTGCAGACCGGCGGCGAGGTCGTCACGCTCGCCAGGTTCGCCGACGAGGTGCTCGCGCTGCGCTGGTCGCCGGACGGACGGCAGATCGCGATCAGCGCACGCACCCGCGCAGAGCGCTACGACGAGGACGACGAGCGCAAGCAGCCGCCGCGTCGCGTCACCCGGTTGTTCTCGCGGCTCGACAGCACCGGCTTCACGGTCGACCGGCCCCTGCACGTCTACGTCGTTCCGGCCGACGGTTCAGCTGAACCGCGCAACCTCACACCCGGCCAGCACGAGTTCTCCCGGCCGCAGTGGACTCCCGACTCGCGCACCCTGCTCGTCGGCGGCCGCGCGCACGAGACGTGGGACATCGACCTGTTCTCCGACGTCTACGCCCTCGACGTGGCGACCGGAGACCGTCGCCGCGTCACCGGCAACACCGGCGAGTACGGCAGCCCGAGCCCGTCGCCCGACGGCACTCGCGTCGCGTTCCTCGGCACCGACGACGCCGCCTCGTCACCACGCAACAGCCACGTCGGTGTGGTCGCGATCGGAGGGCCTGGGGGGTCGGACGAGCACCGGTGGGTGTCGCACGGGCTCGACCGCACGTTCTCACCGTTCCCGAACAACCAGCCTCCGCACTGGGTCAACGACCGCACGATCCTCTGCCTGGCCGAGGACCGCGGCCATGTCCACCTGTACGCGATCAGCGCCGACGGCTCCGAGCGGCCGCAGCCCGTATGGGACGAAGAGGGCGTCGTCACCGGGTTCGACGAGGCGGCCGGCACCCTCGTGTTCGCGCTGTCGACGCCGACGAGCCCGGCCGAGCTGTTCGTCCTCCAGGACGACCGGACGACCCGGCAGCTGACCGACCTCACCGCCGCGTTCGCCGCGCAGGCACAGCTGCGCCCGTACGAGCGGTTCACGGTGCGCTCGTCCGACGACAGGGTCGACATCGACGCGTGGATTCTCACGCCGCCCGACCTCGACCCCGACCGGTCCTACCCGATGCTGGTCAACGTGCACGGCGGTCCGTTCACGCAGTATGCCGAGCGGTTCTTCGACGAGGTGCAGATCCAGGCTCGTGCGGGCTACGTCGTGCTCTGGTGCAACCCGCGTGGCGGGTCCGGGCGTGAGGAGTCGTTCGGCCGCGCGATCAGCGGTCTTCCTTTCGGCGGCAGCGGCTGGGGCAGCGTCGACTACGACGACGTGATCGCGGTCGTCGACCACGTCGTCGACTCCCGCCCGTACGTCGACCGCGACCGGCTCGGCATCCTCGGCGGTAGCTACGGCGGCTACATGACGTCCTGGGTGATCGGTCACACCGACCGGTTCCGCGCGGCGTGCAGCGAGCGTGCGGCCAACAACCTGCTCAGCCTCGAGTGGGCCAGCGACGCCGCCGGCGCCTTCCGCACCTACGTCGGCGCGTCACACCTCGAGGCACCCGAGATGTACACCGGGATGTCGCCGATCACCTACGTCCGAGACATCAACACACCGCTGCTGATCGTGCACTCCGAGAACGACCTGCGCTGCCCGATCGAGCAGGCCGAGCAGATGTTCGTCGGGCTGCGCCTGCAGCAGAAGGACGTCGAGTTCGTGCGCTTCCCGGCCGAGAGCCACGAGCTGTCGCGGGGCGGTTCACCGGCGCACCGCCGGCAGCGGGCCGAGATCATCCTCGACTTCTTCTGCCAGCACCTCAAGCCCTGACGGGCCGGCGACGAAGCGCCGGCCCGTGGGCCGGTCTGCTGGTCGCGGCGCACCCCTCCGCCGGCGCCGCGACCGGGGACGCGTGCTCAGCCGCGGATACGCAGCACGATCAGGGCACCGATGTAGGCCACCCCGCCGACCGCGCCGAGCCACGCGTACTGCGAGCCGTCGCCGCCGGTGGCGATCTCGACGACGAAGGCGATGATCACCGCCACGATCACGGTCACCCCGGCGAACGCCGTCGCGCGCAGGTCGATGGTGTTGATCCGCTCGTCCCGGCGGTCGAGCAGCCCTTTCACGGTCTCGCTGCGCCGCCGTATCAGGAGCAGAACGACCGCGAGCCCGGTCATCAGCGCCAGCCCGAACAGACCGAACACGAGGTCGCCACCGGCCCACCCCGCGAGCAGGTACGCCACCCCGATGGCCACGGACACCAGCGGCGTGACCAGACCCGTCAGCCGGGACGCTCCGGTGCCCTTGGGACCGCCCGGGCCGGCGCTCTCAGTGCGCTGCGTCCTGGTCATGGAACATCTCCTCCACTGAAGTCTCGAAGTACCTCGCCAGGGCCATGGCCAGCGGCAGCGAGGGCAGGTAGCGCCCCGTCTCGATCGAGTTGATCGTCTGCCGGGACACACCCATCGCGGCGGCGAGTGCGGCCTGTGACAGGTCCTGCGCGGCCCGCATCTCGCGGACGTCGTTACGCATGTGCGGCGTCCACGCAAGTGTCAAGGACGTTTGTCATACGACAAGTCTGCTTGACACTGCCCCGGAACGCAAGCTCACATCGAGCCAGGTGTCTGACACGTGCCGCCGAGTGGCCACATTGGCGCCTGAGCAGCGGTTCCGGGCGGTACGTTGCCCGGGTGAGGATCGCAGTCGTCAAGGAGACCCGGCCCGGGGAGCACCGGGTCGCGATGGTCCCGGTCCTGGTCGAGAAGCTGACCGCGCTCGGCTACGAGGTGGCGGTGGAGCCAGGGGCCGGCGTCGCCGCGGAGTGCCCGGACGACGCCTACCGGGAAGCCGGGGCGACCGTCGACGCGACGGCCGTCGACGGAGCGGCCGTCGTCATCGCGGTGCAGCCACTGGAGGCGTCCCGGCTGTCGCGGCTGCCCGCCAGCACGGCCACCATCTCGTTCCTGCCCACCACCACGTCGCCCGAGCTGGTCGCCGCCGCGCGGGACGCGCAGGTCACCGCGTTCGCCATGGAGCTGATCCCCCGCATTTCGCGTGCGCAGTCGATGGATGCCCTGTCCTCGCAGGCACTGGTCGCGGGTTACCGCTCGATGATGATCGCCGGCGAGCGCCTGCGCCGCTTCCTGCCACTGAACATGACCGCGGCCGGCACCGTTCCGCCGGCCGAGATCATGGTGCTCGGGGCCGGTGTGGCCGGCCTGCAGGCGATCGCGACCGCCAAGCGCCTCGGCGCGGTCGTGCGCGCGTACGACGTGCGTGCCGCCGCCGCCGAGGAGATCGCCTCGATGGGTGCGAAGCCCATCGAGCTCGAGCTCGACACCCTCGAGGGCGCCGGCGGCTATGCCCGCGAGATGACCGAGGACCGCGCGACACGTCAGCGCGAGCTGCTGACGCCGTACGTCGCCAACGCCGACGCGCTGATCACCACGGCCGCCGTACCCGGTCGGCAGGCACCGGTGCTCGTGACCCGCGACATGGTCGAGCGGATGAAGCCGGGGTCGGTGGTGGTCGACCTCGCCGCGGAGTCCGGCGGAAACGTCGAGGGCTCCGTCACCGGCGAGGAGGTGATGATAGGCAACGCACTCGTGCACGGAGCGTCCAACGTGCCGAGCCAGATGCCGGCGCCGGCAAGCCGCCTGTACGCGCAGAACGTCATCAACCTGCTGGCTTTGATGACCGTCGAGGGCGAGTTCGCGCCAGACTTCGAGGACGAGGTGGTCGCCGGCTGCTGCGTGACGCACGGCGGGGAGATTCGCCACCAGCCGACCGCTGAGGCGCTTGCCGGCAAGGAGGGTACGGCCACATGAGCCAGGAGATCGCGCTGCTGACGGTGTTCATCCTCAGCGTGTTCACCGGTGTCGAGGTGATCTCCAAGGTCTCCTCGACGCTGCACACCCCGCTGATGTCGGGTGCGAACGCCATCCACGGCGTGATCCTGGTCGGCGCCGTGATCGTGACCGGCCAGGCCGAGACCACCGGAGCGCTCGTCGTCGGACTCGTCGCGGTCGTGCTCGCCACCGTCAACATGGTCGGCGGTTTCGTGGTGACCGACCGGATGCTGGAGATGTTCAAGGCGCCCAAGAAGGCTCGGGAGAAGGAGAACCAGGGTGGCTGAGGTCGCGGTGGCCGGCCTCTCGGGGACTGAACCGCTGGTGTTCTCCGCCGCCGAAAGCGGTGCCTCGCCGATCCTGCCCAGCTGGGTGCAGGTGGGCTACCTGATCGCCGCGATCTGCTTCATCGTGGCGCTGAAGGGTCTGTCGTCGCCGCGCACCGCCCGGCTGGGCAACATGGTCGGCGCCGCCGGAGCGGTGCTCGCCTGCGGCATCACGTTCCTGGCCTACGACATGGGAGGCGCCACCAAACTGCTGCTGATCCTGGCGGCAGTGTTGGTCGGCACGGTCGGCGGTGTGTGGGGCGCCCGCCGGGTGCAGATGACGCAGATGCCGCAGCTGGTCGCGCTGTTCAACGGCGTGGGTGGCGGTGCCGCATCGCTCGTCGCCCTGCTCGAGCTCGAAGAGCTCACCGCCGTGACCGACCCCGGACTGGTCGCGCTGGGCGCGACCGCGTTCACGGTGCTCGTCGGCGCCGTCAGCTTCTCCGGCTCCCTGGTCACGTTCGCCAAGCTGCAAGAGTTGATGACGACGCGTCCGGTCGTGTTCCCCGGGCTGCCGCTCGCGTTCGGCGGCTCGCTGCTGGCCGGTGTCGCCCTGTCTGTGGTGCTGGTCATCGACCCCACCAGCGTCATCGGCATCGTGCTGTGCCTGGTCGGCCTGCTGCTGGGTGCGTTGCTCGTGCTGCCCGTCGGCGGCGCCGACGTGCCGATCGTGATCTCGCTGCTCAACGCGTTCACCGGTCTCACCGTGGCAGCGGGCGGCTACGTGCTCGGCAACACCCTGCTGCTGGTGGCCGGAACGCTCGTCGGTGCCTCGGGCACGTTCCTGACCAAGCTGATGGCCGATGCCATGGGCCGCTCGCTGTTCAGCACGCTGTTCGGGGCGCTCAAGGGCGGGTCGACGCTCGGCGCCTCCGACGTCAGCGACCGGCCGGTGCGGTCCGCCGCGGCGCAGGACATCGCGATCCTGCTGGGCTACGCGCAGCGGGTGCTGATCGTCCCCGGGTACGGGCTTGCCGTCGCGCAGGCACAGCACACGCTGCGCGACCTGGTCGACGTGCTCGACTCGCGCGACATCAAGGTCGACTACGCCATCCACCCGGTGGCGGGCCGGATGCCCGGCCACATGAACGTGCTGCTCGCCGAGGCGCAGGTCCCGTACGAGCAGCTCAAGGAGATGGACGAGGTCAACGGCGAGTTCAAGCAGACCGACGTGGTGCTGGTCGTCGGCGCCAACGACGTGGTCAACCCGGCGGCGAGGACGACACCGGGTGCCCCGATCTACGGCATGCCGATCCTCAACGCCGACCAGGCCAAGCAGATCGTGTTCCTCAAGCGCTCGATGCGGCCCGGGTTCGCCGGCATCGAGAACGAGCTGCTGTTCGACCCCAAGACCACGCTGCTGTTCGGCGACGCACGCGACTCGTTGTCCAAGCTGCTCGCGGCCGTGAAGAGCCTCTGACCGAGGCATCGGCCCGCCCGCGCACCGGCTGAGAGGCACGCCACACCGCGATAGTGGGTGCACAGGTGTTCACCGAAGCAGTCGGTGGCCTACGCTAACCGCCGGGAGGGTCCGAGCACGCTGGAGGACCTGAGATGGACAAGAACCACTACGACGACCCGGAGCCGCGACAGGACACCAAGGCTCGCGCGATCGCGATCCTGGTGCTGGCCGGCGCCGTCGTTCTCGGGATGGTGCTGCTGGCGACCGGAGTGGTGCAGGTCCGCTGAGCCGCTGAGCCGCCGCACCGCCGCACACCTCGGTCAGGGGCGACGCGGGTGACCGGCTAGCCGGCGATGCCGTACAAGCGGTCGCCGGCGTCGCCCAGTCCGGGCACGATGTACCCCTTCTCGTTGAGCCGCTCGTCGAGCGCGGCCGTCACCACGGTGAACGGCCGGGTGAAGTCGGCGAGCTCGCGCTCGAGCAGCGCGACGCCCTCCGGCGCGGCCAGCAGGCACAGCGCGGTGATGTCGTCGGCGCCGCGGTCGACCAGGAACCGCGCGGCGGCGGCGAGTGTGCCCCCGGTCGCGAGCATCGGGTCGAGCACATAGCACTGGCGTCCGGACAGGTCGTCGGGCAGCCGCTCGGCGTACGTCGAGGCACGCAGCGTCTCCTCGTCGCGGATCATGCCCAGGAACCCCACCTCCGCCGTGGGCAGCAGCCGCATCATCCCCTCGAGCATGCCCAGGCCGGCGCGCAGGATCGGCACCACCAGCGGCTTGGGCGGTGCGAGCTTCACGCCCTCGGTCGTCGCGACCGGCGTGGTGACGGTCAGTGCGTCGGTGCGCACGTCGCGAGTCGCCTCGTAGGCCAGCAACGTGACCAGCTCTTCGGTCAGCCGGCGGAATTTGGGGGAGTCGGTGTCCTGGTCGCGTAGCACCGTGAGCTTGTGCGCGATCAGCGGGTGATCGGCGACGTGAATGCGCATAGCGCCAAACGCTACACATCTGCGACGATGCAAGCAGGAGCCGTCCTGCGTGCGGTCAGATGAGCGTGCGCTCACAAGGCAAACCTCTGGAACGGAGGGGCGATGGCTGACGAGCTGGACTCCGGCGTCGACTTCGCGGTGGTCGCCTACCGTGAAGAGGGGGAGTGGCAGGTCGCGCCGCTTCCGCCACGCGCCGGCACCGACCTCGAAGTGCTGATCCACGCCCTCCGTCAGTGGCCCGGCGACGCGGGCTCCCTGGGCATGGTGTCGGTCGACGAGGACTTCTTCGTGCTCGCCCGGGTGCAGGGAGAGTCGGTGCGTCTGCTGCTGTCCGACATCACCGCGGCGACCGAGTGGCCGCTGGCCCGCGACGTCGTCAACCGCCTCGAGCTTCCCGTCCCCGACGAGGAGGAGGAAGCGCTCCAGCCCGCCGGTGACATGCAGATCCTCGCCGACCTCGGGTTCTCCGCGATGGATCTCGCCGTGCTGTGCGACGAGGACGAGCTCTACCCCGACGAGATGCTCGAGGACATCGCCGGCAAGGCGGGTTTCGCGCCGGAGTACCAGTCCGCGCTCGAGGCCGTGGGCAGCTAGCCGTCGTTCCCGACCCCCTCGAACCAATGGCCCTGCTGGACTGCCGTGTCGTCGACCGTGGACGGTGGGGCGACCTCGAGGCGCTGTTCGACTGTCGCGGTGGACCGTCGCACTGCTGGTGCACGGTGTGGCGGGTCGGTGACAAGTCGACCAACGAGAGCCGGCACGCGCTCCTGCATGACCGCGTCGAACAGGGCGAGCAGGTCGGGCTGCTCGGTTACGTCGACGGGCGTCCGGTCGCGTGGTGCTCGGTGGGCCCGCGTCCCACGTACCGGCGGCTCGGCGGCATCGAGTACGACGGCGTCAACGAAGACCGCGTGTGGTCGATCGTGTGCTTCTTCGTGCCGCGCGACCATCGCCGACAGGGCGCGCAGACCGAGATGCTCGAGGCGGCGCTGCAGCTGGCCCGCGACCGCGGCGCGTGGGTGGTCGAGGCGTACCCGGTGCTGCCGGACTCGCCGAGCTACCGGTTCATGGGGTTCGTCGAGACGTTCGAGCACGCCGGGTTCGAGCACCGCGGGCTGGCCGGCACCCGCCGGCACGTGATGAGCAGGTGGCTGTCGCAGTGACGGACGCACCGGTGCAGCGCCGTTGGGCGGAGGCCATGCGCGCCGCGCTCGAGGAGGCCGAGCGTGCGCTCGCGCATGACGACGTACCGATCGGTGCCGTGGTGGTCGACGCCGACGGTCGCGTGCTCGGTGCCGGGCACAACCGACGCGAGGTCGACCGTGACCCCACCGCGCATGCCGAGGTGCTGGCGTTGCGCGCGGCCGCGCATGCGCGCGGGGAGTGGCGGCTGGAGGGATGCACGCTGGTGGTCACGTTGGAGCCGTGCGCGATGTGCGCCGGCGCGAGCGTGCTCGCGCGAGTCGACGGGCTCGTGTTCGGCGCGTACGACGAGAAGGCCGGCGCCGCCGGATCACTGTGGGACCTCGTCCGCGACCGTCGGCTGAACCATCGTCTCGAGGTCGTGACCGGCGTACTCGCACCGGAGTGCGGTGCCATGTTGCGACGCTTCTTCGACGCTCACCGCGAGGCCGATCTCGGTTTCGGAGGCACCCAAGGCGTCTAGTACCCTCGTCCGCGGTGGCGTGTCCGAGCGGCCTAAGGAGCACGCCTCGAAAGCGTGTGAGGGTTCTGCCCTCCGTGGGTTCAAATCCCACCGCCACCGCCATCTGACCAGCGGAAGCGCCGACCTAGTCTCTGAGGGCCGGGTCGGCGTTTCCCGGTCCGGTCTCAGTCTTGGTCTCATTTGCCTGGCTCACCCTGCCCTCGGGAGCGCGTCATCGCCCTGGTCGGCCGCGCCGCCAGGTGACCAGAGCAGGTTGTCGATCCTCCGGGCGGTCGGGTCGACCATGTGGGCGTCCGGTGGGCCAGGGTGCGGGGACGACCACCGAGGATCTCCAAGGCGGGATTGCTGCTGGGTTACTGCAGAGCGGTTTCTCTGGTGTGTGTTGTTGCGAAGGCCGCCCACACCGACTTTGTGCCGTCGGGCCCGGGTGTGACGCCCCAGTCGCGGCTGACGTGTTCAACGATGGCAAGGCCGCGGCCACTGGTGTCGAGGCCGTTCGCGGCGGAGCGGACGGGCACCGAGGCCGAGCCGTCCTGCATGGTCAAGAGCACCACCTGGTCGTCGTCTTCCTGCAGGGTGACGATGAACGGTGTCCGTCCGTGTACCACCGCGTTGGTGGCCAGTTCACTCACGACCAGCCGCACGTCGTCGATCAGGTACCGCAGGTGGTGCTCAACGAGATGGAAGCTGACGAAGTCGCGTGCTCTGGATGCGCTGATGGCCTCAGCGTCCAGCACGGTCTCGTGTGACCAAGCAGAACTGTGATCCATCGTGCCTCTTTTCTCAGCGGCGTGATGCCTCGTGTGCTGCGCTGGCTTGCTGGAGGTGGGGCCTGCGGTGTCGCTGGCCAGTGGCGGTGTCCAGGACGGCCCAGACGGTCTTTCCTGCGTTCCGCGCGGGGATCACTCCCCAGCCGCGAGTCAGCGTTTGCACCAGGCGCAGTCCCGAGCCCGTCACCGGGCATTGCGGTAGCTCACCTACCGACGGTGCGCAGGGCTGCGGTTGGTGGTCGCGCACGGCGACGCGGACACGATCGTCGACTCGGCTAAGCATCAGGTCCAGGCCGGTCGTGCCGTCTGTGGTGGCGCCCGCAGTGACCTCGGCGGCGACCTCGCCGGCTCTCGCGACCAGTCGCGGCAGCTTCCAGCCCAGCAGCGCCTGGGTGACGAACCAGCGAGCTTCGTCCGGCGCGTCCGGCCCTGGCCACAGGCGCAGGCTCTTCCGACGCAGTCGGGGCAGCAGCTGATGGGGCTCGGTGCCCGCGGCATCTCGGGAGATGTGGATCAGCAAACGCTCGCCCGACATGGCGGCGGACAACCGCGAGCGCAGCTGTGGATCGGGGGCGTAGACCATCACGACCGCGCCCGGCCAGTGCGTCAGATACTCGCCCACCGGTGCGAAGCCCTTGGCGAGCATGGCCGACCCCTCCGCGGTCATGCCCGCCAAGTCACACGCCACGACGCGGGGCTCGTCTGCCAGCACGTCCATCAGCTCACCGACCACGTCTGCGGACCGTCGGTGTCGGCCGCGCACGGTGACCATGCCAGTGGTCGAGACGGCTCTCGGTGGTGGTGTGACGGTTGTAGCCGGATGCAAGAAAGTCTCGCTCCTTGATGTGTTGCCGGTGGCCCGTCCCGAGGCTCAATCCCCCGGACGAGTTCGCGGCTTGTCCCCGAACTGGGCCACAGCCGATTCGCCGCCGGTCAAGGGATGGTGTCGGTGGCATCGGCGTTAGCCCACCACTGGCCCACGCCATCGCAGCCAGCACTTTCGTCATGCGCAATGACGACGTGTCGGATCCGAAGGGGCCTACCCGTCACCTGAGCCCCCTGTGCCCAAGTGGAGGGCGGCGATCAACGTGATACTGCGGGTGCAGACGCGATCGCTTGGTTGCTTGGTGAGTGCATTGGCATCGACCAGCTTCTTTCCCTAGCGCGGCTCCCGGGTCGGGGAGCCTTCCAGCGCATCAGGGTCTGGGACACACAAGCCTGGTTAGGTTAGCGCCGCAGCCTCCCACAAACAAGGCCGGGACGACCCGTGGTGACCAATAACTCGGCGTTGCCACGTTCTGCGACACGCTAGCCGTCAGGGGCGTCGAAGAGCTTCTCGCGTACGGCGTACATGACGGCGTCGATGCGGGAGTGCAGCTGGAGCTTCTCCAGGATGTTGCGCATGTGGTTCTTCACGGTGTTCTCGCTGATGAACAGCTGCGAGCCGACCTCGCGGTTGTTCAGGCCCTGCGCGACAAGCCTGAGCACTTGCAGTTCCCGCGCGGTCACCCGTGGGGCAGGCACCCGGTCTCGGTGGGAGCCGGACATCTGCTTGAACTCGTCGAGCAGCTTGATCGCCATCGAGGGAGCGATCAGCGACTGCCCGTCCGCCACCAAACGCACGGCCTGCGCCACCTCGTCGATGGTGGATTCCTTGAGCAGGTAGCCGGCCGCGCCGTTCTTGACCGCGTCGTAGAGGTCGGCCTCGTCGTCGCTGACCGTCAGCATGATGATCCTGACGACGGGCGCGACCTCCTTGATGGTCAGGCACGCCTCGATGCCCGACCCCTTCGGCATCCTCACGTCCATCAGGATGACGTCGGGTGCGCTGGCCGCAGCCAGCTCGGTCGCGGCGATACCGTCGCTTGCCTCCCCCACCACCTCGATGCCGTCCTCGCTGCTGAGCAGCATCGTCAACCCTCGACGGAAGAGCTCCTCATCGTCGACAACAGCCACCCGGATGGGTTCACCGCTGGCTCTGGGACGCTGCTCGGTGTCGCTCACCAGACGATCATGGCACGTTGCGCAGCGGAGACGCCGGAGCGACCAACACGGTTGCGCCGTCGTCTTCGCAGCTTGCTGCTAGTTTCGGGCCGAGCAGATCGGAGTCAGACATGACCACTTCCGAGCGCCTGCGGGTCTTCACGAAGCCCGGTTGAAGCAGCTGCGCGATGATGAAGGCGTTGCTTTCACGTCGTGGCGTCGAGTTCGACGAGTTCAACGTAGTCGCTGATCCGTCCGCGATGGACGAGCTGGCTTCGCGCGGAATCATGAGCGTGCCCGCGGCCATTCTGGGAGATCGGTCCATGAGCGGCTGGAACCCGACCCGTTTGGCCGAGCTCCTGGAGATGGAGCTGGAGGAGGAGCCGGTCGCGCCCGCCGAGCTCGTTCGAACGGTGCGCCTGGTCCTGGACGCGGCGATCCGGGCGGCCGGCCAGGTGCCCGAGGACAAGTGGGAGATGACCTACGAGCATCGACCCCGTCCGCTGCGCGAGCTCGTCCGGCACCTGTTCCACGTGGTCGAGGTGAGTGTGGACGCGGACGTGCTGGGGGTCTTTCCGGCCCAGCTGTGGCTCAAGCAGGTCGACGTGCCCTACACCACCGGGCGCTCTCGCCTGCTGCGCTACGGCGAGACGGTCCGGGCGAAGTTCGACTCGTGGTACGCACGCATCGACGAGGCGGCGTTCGCGCGCATCATCGACGCCGATGTCGGACCGCGCACGCTCAACCAGGTGCTCGAGCGCACCCGGCTGCACGCCGGGCAGCACCTGCGCCAGGTCTACGCGTTCCTGGAGATGGCCGGCGTCGAGCCGGACGATCCCCTAACGGAGGCCGAGATGCGCCGCATCGGCTTCACGCAGCTTCCCGACGAGGTGTTCTGAGGGCCGGTTGCGGGGTGGCGACATCGTCGTGGCAGGAGTGGGGCCGCGCAGATCTGGGTATCACTTGATTGCGCCTGATTGGCTCGGGACCTCAGCGATCGGACCCCGGATCACGCCCCAGGAGTCGTAGATGCACAAGGTTGCTGCGATCGCCTTCCCATGGCCGCAATGGCCGTCCTCGTCCTCAGCGGTGGCGAGGCGATGGCCGGCGGAGGGTCGTCCGGCACCTGGCCGAGCGGCCTGCCACTGCCGACCCATCCGGGCAGGATGGTCGCGCACAGCTCCGACACCGCGGTGGTCAGGTCCAGCGACACGGTTGCGGTCGTGCAGCGCAAGCTCGACAACCGGTACGTCACGCGGAAGGGCTACACACGACGGCTGGCGGTGAACAAGCCGAGGGACTACCTCTGCCGCAACCGCGCAACCGGGAAGACCGACGAGATCGTCTTCACCTTCGCCGCGCTCGACCCGACCGCGCGCCATCCGGCTCGCTCGCAGAGCAACGCCGACTACTTCCGGGGCTGAGTCGGCGGTGAGCCTGCGGCATAGCCCGGCAGCTCGCCGACGCCGAGGTCAGCTCACCAGGGACGTGAAGAACCGGGCGATGGACTCGAAGGCCTCGATGATCGCACCGGCGGCATCCTCGACGGCGTTGGCCGCGCCTTCGGGGCGCGTCAGCAGGTAGAAGGCGGCGAAGCCGACCACCAGGAGCAGGAGCACCTTCTTGAGCATCGTCCGCACTTCCTCCCGGCCAGGAGTGACCCGCACCCGCAAGTGAGCGGCCCTGTCTACCGCATCTGTGCACAGGAAGGAAAGTCGCGTCGCGGCTGCGACGTTCAGCCGAAGAGCCCTCAGCTCGCTTCGACGTCGGGCTGGCCCATCGGAGTGCCGGGTGCACGCAGCATGCGCCACTGCCGGCGGCCGATCACGACTGCCACAACCACGAGGACTGCTGCCACGGGCAAGCCGGCCTCCTCGCCGACCCAGATCGGGGCGTCGCCGGCGCGCGCGG
>DATMEB010000199.1:0-14642 GCA_035557095.1 Nocardioidaceae bacterium
GTGGTGCAGAGCCTCAACGCCCTGGACGCACCGCAGCTGTTCGCGGTGATCGTGCTGCTTGCGGTCCTGGGTTCGCTGCTGTTCTTCGTGGTGACGGTCGCCAAGCGGTCCACGATCCCGTGGCACGACTCCGTGGCCAAGAACTGATGACCCCGTACACCCCGGAGCCGTCGGAGCCGACGCAGGCGTCGGGCCGGCGGCTGCGCAGCAACCTGGCCGAGGGCAGCTCGCGCTGGGCCGTACGCCGTGCCCAGTGGACGGCGCTGGGACTGTCCGAGGAGGACATGACCAGGCCCAAGATCGCCATCGTCAACTCCTCGTCGGACCTCGCCATCTGCTTCAGCCACCTCGACGCGATCGTGCCCGAGCTCAAGGACGCGATCCGCCGGGCCGGTGGCGTGCCGTTCGAGGTCAGGACCACCGCGCCGGCCGACTTCATCACCAGCGCCGGCCGCGACGGCCGGTACATCCTGCCGAGCCGCGACCTCGTCGCGAGCGACATCGAGGTCGCGGTGGAGGGGGCGCTGCTCGACGGCATGGTCTGCCTCGCCTCCTGCGACAAGACCGCACCCGGCCAGCTGATGGCCGCCGCCCGGCTGGACATCCCGACCATCATCGTGGGCTGCGGCTACCAGCCGTGCGGACGGTTCCGGGACGAGCACGTCGACATCGAGGAGGTGTTCCTCGCGGCCGGTCACGTCGCCGCGGGCGCGATGTCGATGTGCGACCTGATGGGGATGAGCGACAACGCGATCCTCGGTCCGGGCGTGTGCGCCGGGATGGGCACGGCGAACTCCATGCATGTCGCGTGCGAGGCGCTGGGCATGGCCCTGCCCGGGTCCACGCCGGTGCTCGCGAACAGCCCGCAGATGTGGGACGCCGTACGCACCGCCGGGTCGCGCATCGTCGCGATGGTGGAGGAGAACCTGCGACCGCGCGACGTGCTCACCCCGGAGGCGTTCGAGAACGCCGTCACCGTGCTGCTCTCGGTCAGCGGCTCGGTCAACTGCATCAAGCACCTGCAGGCGGTCGCGCACGAGGCGCGCTGCGACGTCGACGTCGTCGACCTGTTCGACCGGCTGGCCGACCGGGTTCCGTTGCTGTGCGCGGTCCGGCCGAACGGCGCGCATTTCATCGAGGACTTCCAGGCCGCCGGCGGGGCCGCGGCCACGATGAAGCGGCTCGAGGACCTGCTGCACACCGACGCGCTCAGCGTCGCCGGCGGCTCGGTCGGCGACGCGCTGAGGTCGGCTGTCGTGCACGACGACGAGGTTGTCCGGCCGGTCGACCGGCCGTGGTCCAGCACCCCGAGCATCCTGGTCGTCCGTGGCTCCCTCGCGCCGGAGGGCGCGTTCATGAAGCGCCCGGTGGGCGAGGAGACGCCGCCGCGGTTCTCCGGTCCGGCAGTGGTGTTCCCCTCGCGCGACGCGGCGTTGGAGGGTCTGCGCGAGGGCAGGGTCTGCGCCGGGCAGGTGGCGGTCCTGCGCGGCCTCGGACCTCGCGGCGGACCGGGGATGGCCCTGGCGTCCGCGTTCGTGTTCGCGCTGGAGGGCGCGGGTCTCGGCGACTCGGTCGCGGTGGTGACCGACGGGCAGCTGTCGGGGCTGGTCAACACCGGCATCGTCGTCGGCGAGGTGTCGCCGGAGGCCGCGTTGTTCGGCCCGCTCGCGCTGGCCGAGGACGGCGACACGGTCTCGGTGGACGTCGCCGCCCGCCGGGTCGACCTCGAGGTCGCGGAGAGCGTGCTCATCGAGCGGCTGCAGCGCCGCCGTGAGGAGGAGACCTCCGAGCGCGACCACGGCTGGCTCTCGGCATACCGCCGGCTGGTGACCCCGGTGAGCAAGGGAGCGGTGCTGACCGAGTGACCGCCGATGACGAGCAGGGCCTCGGGCAGTTCGAGCGACGAGAAGAGGAGCGCAGGATGGCGTACGACAAGGGCAGCACCGAGGTGGTCGAGCCCCGCCGGAGCACGCCTGTGCTCGGCGAGTACGACGTCGTGGTGGTCGGCGGTGGACCCGCGGGTGTGATGGCGGCGGCAGCGGCGGCCCGCAGCGGGCGCTCGACCGCGCTGGTGGAGCGCTACGGATTCATGGGTGGCGCCGGCAGCGCCGGCGGGCTGAGCACGTTCTGCGGACTGCACGCCAACGTGCACGGGGAGCACCGGCAGGTCATCCACGGCCTCGCCGACGAGCTGCTCGAACGTGTCGAACGGCTCGAGGGCCTCAACCCACCGCACCTCAGCCTCGGCAACCGCGTGCAGGCGCAGGCCTACGACATCTCGGCGTACAAGATCGCGCTCGACGACCTGCTCGTGGGCGCGGGCGTCACGATCTACTTCCACACCCTCGCCGTGGGTGCTGTCATGCGCGACGAGCACGCCGTGCACGCGCTGCTGGTGGAGTCGAAGTCCGGACGCGGAGCCCTCGTGGGCAGCGTGTTCATCGACGGCTCCGGTGACGGCGACCTGGCGGCGTGGGCGGGTGCGCCGTACGAGAAGTCCTCGCCGACCTCGATGCTCTACCCGTCGCTGATGTTCCGGATCAACGGCGTCGACGCCGAACAGGCCGGCGCGGCCTGGGAGCGGCTGCCCGCGCTGATGGAGGACCCCGAGGTCGCGGCGCGGTACCGGTTCCCGCGCAAGCGCCCGGTCGTGCGTCCGCAGCGCAACCCGCTGGAGTGGCGGGCCAACCTCACCCAGATCAGCAATCCCGACGGCAGCGCGGTCGACGGCACCGACGTCGAGCAGCTCAGCTGGGGAGAGCTCCAGGGCCGCCGCCAGGTGCGCGACACGTTCCCGTTCTTCCGCGAGGTGGTTCCGGGCTTCGGCGACTCCTACGTCGTCGACATCGCGCCGGCCATCGGCATCCGTGAGACGCGGCGCATCGTCGGGCCGTACCAGCTCAGCGAGGACGACATCCTCGACTGCGCCGACTTCGCCGACACGATCGGGGTCAACGGCTGGCCGGTGGAGGCCCACGTCGCGGGTGATGTGGAGATCCGCTTCCCGCGCGGAGCCGACGCGCGCGGCTTCAACCAGCTGCCGTTCCGGATGATCGTGCCGGACCTGGTCGACAACATGTACGTCATCGGGCGGTGCGCTTCCATGACCCACGAGGGACAGTCCAGCGCACGGGTCAGCGGACCGTGCTTCGCGATGGGGCAGGCCGCCGGCACCGCGGCGGACATGGCACTCTCGGCCGACGTCGCGTGCGGGTCCGTGGACGTCCCCGAGCTGCAGCGGCGGCTGGAGAAGGACGGCGCGTACCTCGGCATGGACTGGTAGCGACCATGCGACTGACCGACGACGAGCGCGCGATGCTCGACGGCGCACAGGGCGAGGCCATGCAGGCCGCCATGGACCTGCTCGTGCGCTACGGCGAGGTGCTCGGCGCCGAACGACTCGTCGACACCGACAACGTCTGCGGCGCCAACCTGTTCGGCTCGCGGCACACAATGCTGTGCGGGTCGCCCGAGCCGGACGCGGTGTTCTCCGAGCTCAGCCTCGACGCGTCGTCACCGGTGAAGGTGCCGCCCGTGCGCGCGCAGAGCTACCAGCTCATCGGGCCGATGGACACCAAGCGGTGGGACGTGCAGGGCGTCGACGAGGCCGAGCGCGACGCGATCATGCAGAGCGAGACGTTCAGCGCCGAGCACGGCATCCACCTGATGAACACCTGCACGCCGTACCAGGTGGGCAACGTCCCGGTGAAGGGCGAGCACTGCGCGTGGATGGAGTCTTCGGCCGTCGTCTACGTCAACTCCGTGCTCGGTGCGCGCACCAACGTCGAGGGCCGGGAGAGCACCGGGGCGGCGATGCTGACCGGCAAGATCCCGTACTGGGGGCTGCACCTGGAGGCCAACCGGTCCGCCACGCACCACGTGCGCGTGCGCCGCGAGATCAGCAGCGACCGTGACTGGGGTGTGCTCGGCTACTGGGTCGGCGAGCAGGTGCAGGAGGGCATCCCGGTCCTCGAGGGCATCACCGAGGTTCCCAACCTGGTCAAGCTCAAGCACTTCGGGGCGGCCGCGGCGTCGTCCGGGGGCGTCGAGATGTACCACATCCCCGGGGTCACCGCCGAGGCCCGCACGGTCGACGAGGCGTACGCCGGGAGGGCGCCCGCACCGGTCCTGGAGTTCGGCGACGACGAGTACCACGCGACCTACGACCAGCTCTGCGGCACGGCCCGCGACCGCGACGTCGACCTGGTGATGATCGGCTGCCCGCACGCCACCCTCGGCCAGGTGCGCGAGGTCTGCAGGCTGCTGGAGGGGCGGCGCGTGCATCCCGACAGCGCGCTGTGGGTGTTCACGCCGCGCGCGCTGCGCCAGGTGGCCGAGCAGAACGGGTACGCCCGGGCGCTGGCCGACGCGGGCGCGGTGCTGATGAGCGACACCTGCCCGGCCATCGGCCAGTTCCTGCCCAAGGGCACGCGGGTCATCGCCACCGACTCGGCCAAGCAGGTGCACTACCTGCCCGCGATCATGAACGTGCAGGGCTGGTTCGGCTCGCTGGCGGAGTGCGTCGACGCCGCCACCACCGGCAGGTGGGAAGGGAGCGGGGGCCGATGACCACGACGCTGCAGCTCACCGGCCGTGGCCTGGTCGGTGGAGTGACCGAGGGCGAGGCGCTGGTGACCCGCGACGCGATCTCCGGGTGGGGCGGGGTCGAGCCGGGCCAGGGCCGCATCATCGAGTCGCGCCACGAGCTCAGTGGCCAGTCCTTCGCGGACAAGGTGCTGGTCTTCCCCGGCGCCAAGGGCTCGTCGGGGTGGTCGGGCATGTTCCACATGACCCGGCTCCGCAGCACCGCCCCGCGCGCGATGATCTTCAACGTGATGAGCACGAAGATCGCGCTCGGCGTCGTCGTCACCCGCGTTCCCGCGGTCACCGAGCTCGACCAGGACCCGCTCGAGGTGATCGAGAGCGGAGACTGGGTACGGGTCGATGCGGACCGTGGCCTCGTCGTGGTCGACAAGACCAGGTGAGTCCGTGTCACGGGGGCCGGGGAGTCCAGGAGGGAGGGGACCGCGGGTGGACTCGGAGTGGGTAGACGTCGAGGTCGAGGCCGACGGCGGCGGCAACGCGGCCTCGCGCGTGCAGTCGCTCGAACGCGGGTTCAGCGTGCTCAAGGTCTTCTCTGCCGACGAGCCGGAGCTGACCCTGACGCAGGTCGCACAGCGGTGCGGGCTCCCGCGTTCGGCCGCACGGCGGTTCCTGCTCACGCTGGTCGACCTCGGCTACGCCGGTGTCGACGGGCGGCACTACTACCTGCGCTCGCGGGTGCTCGAGCTCGGCTTCACCTACCTGTCTTCGCTGGCCCTGCCCGAGGTCGCCCGCCCACACCTGGCCGAGCTGTCCGGTCGGCTGCAACGGTCGACGTCGCTCGCGATCCTCGACGGTGACGACGTCGTCTACGTGCAGCGGATCGCGGCCAAGCGCATCCTCGCGGTGGGGATCGGAGTGGGCACGCGGCTGCCGGCGTACCTCACCTCGCACGGTCGCGTCCTGCTAGGCGCCCGGTCCGACGAGGCGCTCGACGCCTACCTCGCGCGGCTCGCCCTGGAGCGGCGTACGACGCGCACGGTCCGGACGCCCGCGCAGCTGCTCCGGCGGATCAAGGAGGCCCGCACGAAGGGCTGGTGCCTGGTGGACCAGGAGCTCGAGGAGGGTGTCTCCTCGCTGGCGGTGCCGTTGCGCGATGTGACCGGTGGCGTCGTCGCCTCGGCGAACGTCGCCGTGTACTCCGGTGCCGGGGCCGGGACCGATCTCCTCGAAACCGCATTGGAGCCGTTGCAGGAGACGGCAGCGGAGATCGAGCAGCAACTGAGGCTGGCGGGCACCTCGGTGCCACGCCACCACTGAGCCGCCCTCAGGACGGTGCGTCGGCCGGGAGCCGCACCTCGCCCAGTGTGAAGCCGCTGCCGTCGATCGCGTCGTTGAGCATCGCCTCCATGACCATCTTCGGGACCAGGCACTCGATGCAGGCCGCATCGGTGGCGACGACGCGGAAGCTCACCACCTCGTCGGCGACGTCCCACTCGGCGGTGAACCCGTCGCGTTCGAGCTGGGTTCGCAGGTCGCTCAGGGCGGCGTCGAGCGCGTCGGCATCGGTGGTGTTGCTCTCGGGGGCCTGTTCGGTGGTCATGTCTCTGTCTCCTCGATTGCAACGACACAAGGGCGGTCACCTCGCGGGCCGAACGTGTCGACGACCGCGGAGACACCGGAGTTCGACGCGCCCGCGACCACGACCTGCACGGCCCGGGGCGAGGTCAGCACGTGCAGGGCGTCACCGCCGGCGAGGCGTTCGTCGGCCACGGCGTCGGGATGCTCCGCGGGGACGCGCCACCTGCTCTGTCGCGAGACCGCGGACTTGCCGACACGCTCGAGCACCTCACGTCCGCAGGTGGCGTTGTCGAACACGAACTGCCTGACCTGCTCCTTGTCCCAGCCCTGCGCGGCCAGCAGGTGCGCGTGCTCCGGGCTGAGCACCAGGCACGTGCTGATCGTCTCGTGCAGCAGTGCGCCCGTGCGGGCGGCGGTGCCGGCGAGGTCGTGCAGCAGCTGCTCGGCGTGCGCGGTGTGCCGCGCCTCCAGCTGGCTCACCGAGCGCATCGTCATCGCGGTCAGCGCGCTGGCGTTCGCGGCGTGCCCGTACTCCTCGTGCAGCGGCACCCAGGGACTCTCCTCCTCGTTCTCGGCGATGCAGCAGGTGTACTTCGCCGGGGTTCCCTGGGTGGCCTGGTCGAGGACGTTCGGGCGTACGCCGAACACGTTCATCGCGGTCAGCCGGACCGCCCTCCCGATCGTCGCGTTCGGCCGGTACCCCGAGCCGAACACGTTGCCCCGGGAGTTCATGCCGATCCGCCGGCGTACCGGCCCGTTGACCAGCAGCAGGTGCGCGGTGCCCGTGGTGCTCTGCCAGATGCCCTTCTGGACGTAGCCTTCGGCGGTCAGCGACTCCCAAGCGGCGAGCACGACCGGGAAGTACTCCGGCAGGCAACCGGCCATCGCCGCGTTGATCGCGGCCAGTCGCACGGTGCAGCTGCGGTTGAGATGCGGGATCGCGAGGACGACGTCGTCGGGGTCGCGGTCGACCTGGGCGAGGAACTCGGTGAGCAAGCCATCGGAGCACGGCACGACCGGCAGCCCGTCGGTCCAGCCCCGCTCGTAGCAGTACTCCGCTGCCTGATGGGCACCGTCGGGGTCGTACACGGTGTCGACGTCGGTGGTCACTGAGTTACCTGAGTCACCTGGGTCACCTGGGTCACCTGGGTCACCTGGGTCCATCACCGCTCAGCCCCGAGGATCCGCAGGATGTGCGGCGCCATCTCGCGCACCCGCTCTCGGACCTCCGCCCGCGTCAGGCTCGCGACGGGGTGCGCCGTCAGCACGAACTCGAAACCGGGGAACCCGTACGCCTTCGCCATCGCCTCCGCGGTAACCCGGAACGCGTCGGTGCAGATGCTGACCGTGGGCACGCCGCTGCGCTCCAGGATGACTCCGTCGGCCAGACTGGCCGCACTGCACGAGCCTCAATCCCCGATCGCGGCGATGGCGAAGCTGCAGGTGGCCATGATCTCCTCGACCTGCGTCCGCTCCACCGGCGTGCCGAAGTAGCCCTTGGTGAACATCAGCACGTCGCGCAGTTCGTACTGCTCGCGCAGGTAGGCGCCGATCTCCTCGAGCAGGACCGACCCGTTGGGCTTGCCGTTGCCCAGCAGCGCCAGCGTCTTGCCGTTCAGCGACGCGAGCCGTGGTGCCAGCGTGGAGTCCGACGCCTGGTCGGAGTCGCCGGTGGGGTCGAGGAGCAGCCGTCCTGGGTCGTTCAACGGGCACCCTCCTCCGCGGCTGGTGACGTCGCGCCAGGCCGACCTTGCCGCGTTCGCTGTACGAACGGACGTATAGATAACGGACGCAGGTGACGCTAGGCAGTGCCATGCGGGCATGTCAACGTCTAGTCTGTCTGCGCTCGACACGTGCACGCCTGCGAGAGGGCCGGCCTGTGACCAGGACCCACAAGACCCGCGCAACGCCACGCACCGGCGGCTCCGACCGGCCGCCGGACGACAACCTCGGCTCGCTGCTGGAGTCCGTCACCGACGTGGTCGCGCAGGTCGAGCCGGGCAGGGTCGTGCTGGTGCAGGGCGATCGCACCCGCACGTGGCTGCAGCTCGACGAGCGGGCCGACCGGTTGGCCGCCCACCTGCGCTCGGCAGGGGTGGTGCCCGGTGCGCGGGTGGGCATCGCGCTCTTCAACTCGGTGGAGTACGTCGAGACGCTCCTCGCGGTGTTCAAGCTGCGTGCCGTGCCCGTCAACGTGAACTACCGCTACCAGGAGACCGAGCTCGAGGAGGTCGCGGCCTACACCGGTCTCACCGGGCTGGTCTTCGACGCGTCGCTGCTGACGCCGATGCGCAACGTGCGGCCCCGGGTGCCGTCGCTGCGCTCGCTGGTGTGCGTCGACGAGGGAGACGGCAACGACGTCGTCGCGTACTCCGACGCGATGAGCGCACCCAGGCACGAACGGCAGCGCCGCACTGGCCAGGACCAGATCATCGTGCTCACCGGCGGCACGACCGGGCGGCCCAAGGGCGTCGTGTGGGAGCACGCCGGGGTGCGTGCAGTGGTCTCGTCGGCGTACGGCCGCCGCGGTCTGCCGGTGCCTGCCGACCTTGCCGGGATCGTGGAGACCGCGCGGCATCAGGTGGAGACCGGCGCCGCCCCGGTGATGATGCCGGTGTCGCCGCTCATGCACGGCACCGGCTTCTTCCTCACCCTCGGCAACCTGCTGCTCGGTGGTCGCGTCGTGCTCATGTGCAACCGCTCCTTCGACGCCGCGGAGGTCCTCTCGGCGATTCAGACGCACGGCGTGCAGGAGATGGCCATCGTCGGGGACGCTTTCGCCCGGCCGCTGCTGGCAGAGATGCGGCTGGCGTCGCAGCGCGGTGCGCCGTACGACATCAGCACGCTCGAGCGCGTCGTGAGCGCCGGTGTGCGCTGGAGTCCCGAGGTCCAGCGGGAGATGCTGCGACAGGGCCGGATGGTGCTGCAGGACTCGATCGCCTCCACGGAGGGCGGGCCGTACGGCCTCTCGACGGTGGGTCCCGGCGACCAGCCCGTGTCCGGCCGGTTCACGCTGCCGCCGAACGCCCGTGTGGTCACCGCGGACGGCACCGACGTGGTCCCAGGGAGCGGCGAGGTGGGTGTGCTCGCGAGCACGGGCGCGTTGCCGCTCGGGTACTTCGAGGACCCGAAGGCAACGGCCGAGGTGTTCCGGACGATCGACGGCGTGCGCTACGCCGTACCCGGCGACGCCGCCACGGTGGAGTCCGACGGCACCCTGACGTTGCTGGGACGGGGCAACAGCGTGGTCAACACCGGCGGCGAGAAGGTCTTCGTCGAGGAGGTCGAGGAGGCATTGCTCGGGCATCCGGAGGTCGATGACGCCGTCGTCGTCGGTGTGCCGAGCGAGCGTTGGGGGAGTCGGGTCACGGCGCTGGTGTGCGTGGCACCCGGAACGCATCCGACCGCGGAGGAGCTCAGCGAGCACGTCGGCCGGATCCTGGCGGGGTACAAGCGACCGCGCGAGGTGTTCCTCGTCGACGCGATCCGGCGCACCGCCTCGGGCAAGACCGACCGCCGCTGGGCGGCCGGCACGGCCCGCGACCTCTCCGCGGGTGAGGGCTGACCCTTTCCTTCGCGCCGAGATTGCGCAAAGTGCCCAACAGTGGTGCCCAGGCTGGCCGCCTGCGTTCGGGCACTTTGCGCAGTCTCGGCGCCAAAGAATGCTGTCAACAGAGGACTGCTGCCAGTGGGTGGGTGCCGCTCGGCGGTCAGCGGCGGAGGTCGGACTCGATGCGCTGGACGGCCTCGCGGAGCATGGGGAGCAGCCGCCGCTTGGCGTTGTCCTTGGAGATGCGGCTGACGTGGGCGGACACGTTCACCGCCGCGGTCACGCGTCCGTCGCGTCCGCGCACGGGTACGGCGATCGAACGCAGCCCGGCCTCGAGCTCCTGGTCGACCATGGCCCAGCCCTGCGCCTGCGCCTGGCGTACGGCCGTGCGCAGCTCGTCGGGGTCCAGGACGGTGCTCTGCGTCAGCCGCTTGAGCTCGACCCGGTCGAGGTACGCCTCGAGTGCGTCAGGGTCCAGGCCGGCCAGCAGCACCCGGCCCATGGAGGTCGCGTACGCCGGAAAGCGGGTGCCGACGTTGATCGCGACCGTCATGATCCGCGACGTCGGGACACGCGCGACGTAGACCACGTCGTCGCCGTCGAGCACCGACATCGACGACGACTCCCCGACCTCGTGCACGAGCCACTCCAGGTGGGGCTCGGCGATGTCGGGGAGCGAAAGGCTCGACAGGTAGGCGTATCCCAGCTCGAGCACCCGCGGGCTGAGGGAGAACAGCCGGCCTTCGAACCGGACGTAGCCCAGGTCGACCAGCGTGAGCAGGAACCGGCGTGCGGCCGCGCGGGTCAGCTCGGTGCGCTTGGCCACCTCGCTGAGCGTCAGCTCGGCCGAGCCGGAGCCGAACACCCGGATCACCGAGAGCCCGCGCGCCAGCGACTGCACGTAGTGGTCCTCGCGCACCGCATCGACCACGGTGGTGCTCCTTGTCTCATCGACGTCTCGTTGACCGTCGCGAAGAGCATAACCTAAACTCGTTCACGATAAGTACGAGTGTTCGCCATACGAACAGGACGAGTCGAGCATGGCAGAGATCAGCACGCTGCGCGAGGCAGTGGCCGAGCTGGTGCACGACGGCGACACGGTGGCGCTCGAGGGCTTCACGCACCTCATCCCCACCCTCGCCGGACACGAGATCATCCGCCAGCAGCGGCGTGAGCTCACACTCGTGCGCATGACGCCCGACCTGGTCTACGACCAGATGATCGGGATGGGCTGCGCGCGCAAGCTGGTGTTCAGCTGGGGCGGCAACCCCGGTGTGGGCTCGCTGCACCGGTTCCGCGACGCGGTGGAGAACGGCTGGCCCACCCCGCTGGAGGTCGACGAGCACAGCCACGCCGGCATGGCCAACCGCTATGTCGCGGGTGCGTCGCACCTGCCGTTCGCGGTGCTGCGCGGTTACCGTGGCAGCGACCTGACCGCACGCAGCGAGACCATCAGGACCGTGACCTGCCCGTTCACCGGCGAGGAGCTCACTGCGGTCTCGGCGGTCAACCCCGACGTGACCGTCATCCACGCGCAGCGCGCCGACCGCGAGGGCAACGTCCAGCTCTGGGGCATCCTCGGCGTGCAGAAGGAGGCGGCGCTGGCCGCTCGGCGGGTGCTGGTCACGGTCGAGGAGGTCGTCGACCACCTCGACGAACGTCCCGGCGCGATCGTGCTGCCCTCGTGGGTGGTGTCCGCCGTGGCGCAGGTGCCCGGAGGCGCACACCCGTCGTACGCCGCGGGCTACACCCAGCGCGACAACGCCTTCTACAGCGACTGGGACAAGATCAGCCGCGACCGTGACACGTTCACGTCCTGGATGGAGGAGCACGTGCTCGAGCAGGTGGCGGTGACCCGATGACGACCCAGGCCACGCCCAGCACGACAGCCAGCACCGGGACGGACTGGACCACCGACGAGATGATGTCGGTGGCCGCGGCCCGCGCACTCGACGGCGCGACGACCTGCTTCGTGGGCATCGGCCTGCCGAGTACGGCGGCCAACCTGGCGCGGCAGATCCACCAGCCCGGCCTCGTGCTGATCTACGAGTCGGGAACCATCGGCGCCAAGCCCGGTGTGCTCCCGCTGTCCATCGGCGACGGCGAGCTCGCCGACACCGCGGACTCGGTGGTCTCGGTGCCGGAGATCTTCAACTACTGGCTGCAGGCCGGTCGCTGTGACGTCGGGTTCCTCGGCGCCGCGCAGGTCGACCGTTTCGGCAACATCAACACCACGGTCGTCGAACGCGGCGACGGTCAGCCCGAGCTGCGGCTCCCCGGTGCCGGCGGCGCACCCGAGATCGCCGCGCACGCGGGCAAGGTGCTGATCACCGTGCGGCACTCCCGCCGGGTGATGGTCGACCGGCTGTCGTTCGTGACCACGGTGGGCCACGGTTCGGGACCGGACGACCGCGAGCGCCTCGGCCTCGGCGGTGCCGGCCCGACCGAGGTGATCACCGACCTGGGCATCCTCGAACCCGACCCGCAGACCCGCGAGCTGACGCTGGTCGCCGTACACCCCGGTGTGACCGTCGACCAGGTACGCGAGGCGACCGGCTGGGAGCTGAAGGTTGCTGACGACGTGCGCACGACGAGCCCGCCGACCGACGACGAGCTGAGCGCCCTGCGCGAGCTGAAGGACCGTACCGAGAAGGCCCATGCGAAGGAGGCCCAGGTGAAGGGGACCCAAGGGGAGGAGGCGCGGCGTGCAGGGTCGTGACGTCTACATCGTCGACGCGGTGCGCACGCCCGTCGGCCGGCACGGCGGCGCGCTCGCCGGCGTACGCCCGGACGACCTCGCCGCGCACGTGATCCGCGCGCTCGTCGACCGGTCGCCGGCGCTGCCGCACGACCGCATCGACGAAGTCATCTTCGGCGACGCCAACCAGTCCGGCGAGGACAACCGCAACGTGGCCCGGATGGCGGTGCTGCTCTCCGGCCTGCCGACTTCGATCCCGGCTTCGACGGTCAACCGGCTGTGTGCCTCGGGTCTCGACGCCGTGCTGCAGGCCGCGCGCACGATCGCGGTCGGCGACGCCTCGGTGATGGTTGCCGGCGGGGTCGAGTCGATGACCCGCGCACCGTGGGTGCTGCCGAAGCCGGCGAAGGGCTTCCCCCGTGGCGACGAGACGCTGCACTCCACGACGCTCGGCTGGCGCATGGTCAACCCGAACATGCCCGCACAGTGGACGGCCTCGCTCGGCGAGGGTGCGGAGATCCTCGCTGAGGAGTACGCCTTGAGCCGAGAGGACCAGGACGCGTTCGCGCTGCGCAGCCATGAGCTCGCACTGCGGGCCTGGAAGGACGGGCTGTACGCCGACGAGGTGGTCCAGGTTCCCGACGCCGAGCTCGACCGCGACGAGGGCATCCGCGAGGGTCTGACCGGCGACAAGCTGGCCGGGCTCAAGCCGGTGTTCCGCAAGGCCGGAACCGTGACGGCGGGCAACGCCTCGCAGCTGTCGGACGGAGCGGCCGCGCTGCTGCTCGTCGACGAGGACGGGCTTGCCGCGCTGGGGGTCGAGCCGCTCGCCCGCATCAGCGCCACCGGCGTCGACGCGGTCGAGCCGCACCGCTACGGCATCGGACCGGTGCGCGCGGTGAACCGTGCGCTGGAGAAGGCCGGACGCACCCTCGAGGACCTCGCGGTGCTCGAGCTCAACGAGGCGTTCGCGGCCCAGTCCCTGGCCTGCCTCGCGGAGTGGAAGGGCCTCGACCCCGAGGTCGTCAACCCGCGTGGCGGCGCGATCGCCATCGGGCATCCGCTGGGCTGCTCGGGTGCCCGGCTGGCCGGTGGGCTCGCCTGGCAGCTCAAGCAGCGCGGCTCTGGCACCGGCGTGGCCTCGCTGTGCATCGGCGTCGGGCAGGGCATGGCCGTCGTCCTGGATAGGTAGTAGGTCATGCCGATAGGTGACAGGTACGGCAGACCGCACCATGGCTGGGGCTGCAACCGACTCGACCGCATGATGGCTGAGGCTGCTGGAGAGGTTGAGGAGTCGCGATGACGACGTTGGATCCGCCGTACCTGTACCCGGAGTACAGGTCGACGGTGCTGCGTTCACCGGGCAAGGCGCTGGTGATGCCGCCCGCGGGCATGACCGAGCTGACCGGGCCGAAGTTCGGTTCAGGCGACGTGCGCGAGACCGACGCCGACCTGACCATGCACGGCAACGGCGAGCCGATCGGCGAGCGCATCATCGTGCACGGCCGGGTCACCGACAGCCAGGGCAGACCGATCCGCGCCTCGCTCATCGAGCTGTGGCAGGCCAACTCCGCCGGCCGCTACATCCACCAGGGTGACCAGCATCCGGCGCCGCTCGACCCCAACTTCGTCGGCGCCGGCCGCGCGTTGACCGACGACGACGGCCAGTACCGGTTCCTCACGGTCAAGCCCGGCCCGTACCCCTGGCGCAACCACGACAACGCCTGGCGGCCGGCGCACATCCACTTCTCGCTGTTCGGCCGCGCGTTCACGCAACGGCTGGTGACGCAGATGTACTTCCCCGGCGACCCGCTGTTCTACCAGGACCCGATCTTCAACGCGATCCGCGACGAGAAGGCCCGGCAGCGGTTGGTCTCGGCGTACGACCACTCCGCGACGCGGGCGGAGTGGGCGACCGGCTACCGGTTCGACATCGTGCTCGGCGGCGCCGGCGCCACCCCGATGGAGGACTGAACGATGACGAGGACGACCTCCACGATGACGCCGTCGCAGACCGTCGGGCCGTTCTTCCACTACGCGCTGCCGTACGACGCCGGCTCGAGGCTGGTCGCCGGCGACGCACCCGGTGCCATCCGGCTCGCAGGCGTGGTGCTCGACGGCGACGGTGCCCCGGTCCCCGATGCGCTGGTGGAGATCTGGCACGCCGACACCGACGGCAAGTTCCCCGAGCAGCCGGGCATCTACGACGAGCCGACCGGGTTCCGGGGCTTCGGTCGCTGCCCGACCCACGCCGAGGGCCGCTACGAGTTC
>DATMEB010000200.1:0-8577 GCA_035557095.1 Nocardioidaceae bacterium
GGTCAGGACTTGGTCACTCCGCGGGCAACCACTTCTGCACCTTGTCCATGTTGGCCTTGACCCACTTCTCGGCCGCGGCCTCGGGCGACATCCCGTCCTGCGCGATGTAGCCGGCGACCACGTTCTGGTCGGCGTTGGTCCACTTGAAGTTCTCGACCAGCTTGGCCCCGGGGCTGCCGGCCTCGATGTACTCCCTGCTCGCGATCTTGTCCAGGTTGTACGTCGGGTACTCGCAGTCGACCTGCTCCGCGTTCGCGTCACAACCGGCCTTGTACGGCGGCAGCTGGACCTGCTCCAGCGGCAGCTCCTCGAACAGCCACTGCGGCTCGTAGAAGTAGCCGATCATCCAGTCCTTGTTCGCCTCGGCCTGCCGGAACGCCTGGATCAGCGCCGGCTCGCTTCCGGCGTACACCACCTTGAAGTCGAGGTTCAGGTTCTTGACCAGCGCCTCGTCGTTGGTGACGAACGAGGGGTCGCCGTCGAGCAGCTGTCCCTGTCCACCGGACTCCGACGTCGCGAACTCCTGGGAGAACTTGTTGAGGTTCTTCCAGTTCAGGACCTCGGGGTGTGCCTTGGCCAGCCACGGCGGGACGTACCAGCCGATGATGCCGGTGTTGCCGGTCGGGCCGACGACCACGCCGGTCTTCTGGTCCTGGATGTACTTCTTCTTCAGGTCGGCGTGGCCCCAGTTCTCGATGACCACGTCGACCTCGCCGCTGCCGAAGCCCTGCCAGGCGAGCTCCTCCTTCAGCGGCTTGTACTCCACCTCGCAGCCGAGCTCGGTGCGGGCGACGTAGCCGACCACGTGCGCGGAGGCCTCGTAGCCCACCCACGGGTTGATGGCCATGTTGAGCTCGTCGTCGCACTCACTGGCACCCGCGGGCGCATCGGCACTCTCGATATTGCCGCCACCGCAGCCCGCGAGCACGAGGCAGGCGACCGCTGCGAGCCCGGCCATCCGGCCGGCCCGGCGATTCATCCTTCTCATGGTTTCTCCTTCTTTTCGTGCCGCTGAAGCGGCGGGTTCGTTGTTATCTCGTGTCGACGCGCCCGAACCGCGCCGCTGTGTGCTTGGTAATCCGGTCGAGCATCACGCCGAGGGCGACGATCGCGATGCTGGCGGCGAGCCCCTTGCCGAAGTCCTCGAGCTGCGAGAACCCCGTGACGACGAGGAAGCCGAGACTTCCGCCGCCGACCATGCCGCCGATCACCACCATCGACAGCACGAGCAGCAGCCCCTGGTTGGCGGCCAGCACCACCGACTCCCTCGACATCGGCAGCTGGACCTTGCCGATCATCTGCAACCGGGTGGACCCGGAGGACTCCGCGGCCTCGACGGTCGCCGCGGACACGCCACGGATCCCGTCGGCGATGATCTTGATCGCCGCCGGGGCGGCGAAGGCGACGGCCGCGATGATCGCGGTGAAGCGACCCACGTTGAACAGCGCCACGGCGGGGACGAGGTAGACGAACGGCGGGATCGTCTGCAGGGCGTCGAGGATCGGACGGATCGCGGTGTCCACGCGGCGGCTGCGACCCATCCAGACACCCACGGCGAGGCCGAGCAGCATCACCACGATCGTCGCGACCAGCGTCATGGCGAGGGTGAGCATGGTGTCGTGCCAGAGCCCGGTGCCGAGGATGATGGCGATGCACACCACGGTGGGGAACAGCGCGCGAAGCCCGCCCAGAAGAGCGGCCAGCGCGACGATCACCGCGCTCATCAGCCACCACGGCGTGTCGCCCAGCAGCGACTCGAGCGGGTTGAGGAACTGGAAGCTGATGAAGTTCTTGATCGCCAGCGTCACGCCGCCGAAGGTGTCGACGATGCCGGTCTGCGCCACGGCGACCCAGTCGGCCAAGACCGCACCGAGGTTGGGGCTGGTCGGGAACGCCGCGACCTGGAGGTAGAGCCGGGACATGACGATGGCGACGACCACCGCGAGGGCGGAACCGGCCAGCACCAGCCGCCGGCGCCTGACGTTGCGACGCGCGCGCGCCGCGGCCTCGCCGAACTCGCTGGCCGCGGTGGTGACCCGGTCGAGCATGATCGCGATGATCACGATGCACAGCCCGGCGACGCTCGCCCCGCCGACGTCAAGCGTCGACAGCGCCTGGATGACCGGCTGGCCGAGTCCGGGGCCGCTGATCAGGGCGGCGATCGTGACCATAGACAGCGCAGCCATCGTGGTCTGGTTGAGGCCGACGATGATGGTCCGGCGGGCCATCGGGAGCTGCACCCTGCGCAGGGTCTGCCAGCTGGTGGAGCCCATCGAGTTCGCGGCCTCGACGCTGGTCGGCGACACCGTGCGCAGACCGTGCGCGGCGATGCGTACCAGCGGCGGCAGGGCGAAGATCAGCGTGACCATCACCGCCGGGGCCGCCCCGATGCCGAACACCAGCGCCAGCGGCGCCAGGTAGGCCAGCGGGGGCGTCGTCTGCATCGCATCGAGCACCGGCGTCGCGACGGCCGTCAGCCGTTTGCTTCGCGACATCAGGATCGCCAGCGGCAGTCCGATGAGCACGCACAGCGCGACCGCGACCAGGGTCACGATGAGCGTGTCGATGCTGTCTGCCCAGAACCCGAGGAAGCCGCAGGCGAGCAGCGTCAGCGTGACCAGCGCAGCCATCCGGGCACCCGCCAGGGCGTACACCACCCACGCCGCAAGGGCGATGACGCCGAGCCAGCCGACCTCGGGGACCGGACGCGGGAACGCGGCCTCGGCGAACGTCTCGGAACCAGTCTCGACGACCCAGTTCAGGCCGTCGCTGATGCCCCCGATGACGGTCTCGAAGAAGAAGTTGGTCTGGGCCATGAGATCGAAGCGCTCACGGGCCTCGAACAGCCAACGGTGGAAGGCGTTGCTCTCACCGGTGGCGAGGAAGAGCGTGTCGCGGCCGCGGAGTACGAGCCAGCCGACCAGCCAGACGACCAGCACCCCCACGACACCGGCCAGCCGGAGGCGCTTGGACCGTTCGCGGGCGTCGCTCGCGGCCCTCCGGTTCGCCGCCGCACCGGACCGTGTCGCGGTGGAGGTGCTCATGCGGCGTCCCGGCCGAGGTGTGAGCCCAGACGGTCGTTCACGCGCCCTGCTCCTCGGCGACGATGACACGCAGCAGGTCGTCGTGGTCGACCACGCCGAGCAGCTTCTCGCCGTCCACCACCCGGATGGGCCGGTCGCTGCCGAGCGCGTCGCGCGCCGCCTGCTTGACGACGGTGTCGGGCGACATGACGGGGCCGTCCAGCGGCTCCTCCGGGCGCGGTTCGCGCATCACCCAGCGCAGCGTCACGACGTGCGAGCGGGGCACGTCGCTGACGAAGTCCTGGACGTAGTCGTCGGCGGGAGCGGCGACGACCTCGTCGGGCGTGCCGATCTGGACGATCTCCCCGTCGCGCATGATGAGGATCCGGTCGCCGAGCTTGAGCGCCTCCTGCAGGTCGTGGGTGATGAACACCATCGTCTTGCCGACCTCGTGGTGCAGGCGGATGACCTCGTTCTGCATGTCGCGACGGATCAGCGGGTCCAGCGCCGAGAACGGCTCATCGAACAGCATCAGCTTGGGGTCGACAGCCAGCGCGCGGGCCAGCCCGACGCGCTGCTGCATGCCGCCGGAGAGCTGGTCGGGGTACGACGCCTCGTTGCCGGCGAGGCCGACCAGCTCGATGATCTCGCCCGCCTTGTCCCGGCGTTCCTGCTTGCCCATACCGCGGATCTCGAGCCCGAAGGCCACGTTGTCGAGGACCTGCCGGTGCGGCAGCAGCCCGAAGTGCTGGAACACCATCGCCACGTGGTTGCGACGCAGGTCGCGCAGCCTGCTGTCGGATGCCGTGCGCACGTCCTCGCCGTCGATGAGCACCTCGCCGGCGGTGGGCTCGATCAGGCGCGTGAGGCAGCGGACCAGCGTTGACTTGCCCGAGCCGGACAGGCCCATGACCACGAACACCTCGCCCTGCGCGACCTCGAACGAGACGTCCTTGACCGCGGCGACGCAGCCGGTCTTCTCCATCAGCTCGGTCCGCGGCAGGTCGGCGTCGGGCGTGCCGATGATCCTGTCGGCCTTGGGACCGAAGATCTTCCACAGGTCGCGGACGGCGAGTGCCAGTGCATCCCCGGGCTCGTGCCCCGGCGGTCCCGCGGAGGCCGGTTTGTCCGTTGCCAGGGTCATATTGACTTCTCCAAGGTGTCCATCGCGCCGCTACCGACCCGATCCTGGGGTGGTGTGCGAAACCGGCTCTGTGCCGCCGGCATGAGCGAACTCGTAGCCGCCCCTCCCCACGCGCTGTACGAACAGTTTAGTGAGCAAGTAGTGCGCAGTCCCCGCAACGACGAATGCGGGCATCGAGGCGCTGACGAACTTGAACGTGCCGGCGTGCTCGAACGTCGAGGGGTTCAGCAGCACGAAGTAGGTCGCCCCGCCCAGCAGCAGCGCGATGATCGCCGCCGGGTTCCAGCCGTGCCAGAAGGCGTACGGAGACCCGGGCGAGTAGTCGTAGATCGCGCGTACGTCGAGCTGCCGGCGGCGCAGGAGGTAGAAGTCGACCAGGTGAATGCCGACAAGGGGCGCGAACGCGACAGCGGACCAGGCCAACAGTGACGCGATGCTGTTGAACACGAACGCCGGGAAGAACGCCGCGACGCAGGGACCGAGCAGGAACAGTCCGGTGATCGTCGTCCACCCCATCCGGTGGAAGACCCGACCGCCGGTGAGCCGCAGCGCGAGGCACGTCGTGTAGACCGTGCTGGTGATGCTGGTGACGTTGGCGAAGGCCACGAACAGCAGCGCGAGCACCCCGAGCACCGGGCCGGCGACCGGCACCATCCAGGCCGTGGGGTCGGCGTTGCCCAGCGCGAGTGCGGAGAGCAGCCCGGCGACGTATGCCGGGACGGCGAACAGGAACAGCCCCACCATGCTGCCGTAGAACGCACTGCGCTGGGTCTTGGCGAGCCGCGCCAGGTTGCCGATGACACCCCACCATCCGAAGCCGGTGGCCATTCCGAGCTCGATGCCGAGCATGTAGCCGGTGAGCTCGTCGCCGATCGGCGCGAGCGCCTCGGCGGCGGCGATCTCCGACCACGGACGCTGGTACAGGATGAGGACCAGCAGCAGCACCGTGACCACGGCGAGGCCCGGCGCCACGATCTTGTTGAACCACTTGATCGAGACCGGGCCCTTCACGACCACGAGCCAGGCGACGAGGAAGCCCAGAAGGCCAAGCACGGTGACGGTCAGGCTGTTGGGGCCGATGTCGGTGCCGGCGATGGCGTTGGACACGTTGGCGGTCGATCGGCTGAACATCAGCCCGAGGACGCAGTTCCAGCCCAGCCAGACCAGGCCCACCGCGACCAGGAAGACGACCCGGGCGCCGTTGACGCCGAACACGCTGCGGAACATCGTCGCCTGCTCCATGCCGTACTTCGCGCACGGGATGCAGGCCGCCAGCACGACCAGCACGCAGGACACCAGGTTGCCGATGACGATGGCCGCGATGCCGGCCTTGGCGTCGACGTACAGGGCGGTCGCACCGCCGACGATGAACGCCCAGGTCGCGATGCCGAGCCCGGTCATCACCGAGGCGAAGTCGAAAGAGCCCCAGATGCGCTCGCCGGCCAGCAGCGGCAGGTTGGTGAACTCGCCCTCGACCTCGTGCTCGTGCTTGCGCGGCGCCTGCTGCGTCGCGTCGTCGCCCTGCATGGGTTCGCCGGCCATCTCAGTAGCCCCACAGGTGCACGAGCAGCATGACCACCGCACTCGCGACGAGGAAGATCACGATCTCCCTGCCGGCCAGGTCGATGCGGGCAGGGTCGTCGTAGTCGGGCTGCTCGAGCAGGTCGAGGCGCCGGCTGAGCTCGTCGTCGAAGGCGTTGTCGACCGACGTCATCGCGACACCTCCGCCGGTGGAAAGAGCGGGCTGTCGTCGCGGTGCCGGTAGTACGGCGCGTCCGACGGCACCAGCGGGGTGTTGCCCAGGACGAGGTCGGCCGACTTCTCTGCGAGCATCATCACCGGCGCGTAGATGTTGCCGTTGGGGACGTACGGCATCGCGGAGGCGTCGACGACGCGCAGGCCGTCGAGCCCGTGCACCCGCATGCTGTCCGGGTCGAGCACGGCGTCGTCGCCGGTCCCCATCTTCGCGGTACACGACGGGTGCAGCGCGGTCTCTGCGTCGTTGGCGACCCAGTCGAGGATCTCCTCGTCGGTCTGCACCGACGGGCCCGGTGACAGCTCACCGGCGTTGAACGGGCCGAACGCCGGTTGGTTGAGGATGTCGCGGGCCACGCGTACGGCCTCCACCCACTCCCGCCGGTCCTGCTCGGTGGAGAGGTAGTTGAACCGCAGCGCCGGGTGCTCGTGCGGGTCGGTCGTCCGCAGCGTCACGCTGCCGCGGGCATCGGAGGTCATCGGGCCGATGTGCACCTGGTAGCCGTGGCCCTCGGTGGGCGCGCTGCCGTCGTAGCGGATCGCGATCGGCAGGAAGTGGAACATCAGGTTGGGGTAGTCGACGTCCTCGTTGCTGCGCGCGAAGCCACCGCCCTCGAAGTGGTTGGTCGCGCCGAGGCCCTTGCGGAGGAACAGCCACTCCGCACCCAGCCGCGGACGGTTGCGCCACTTCAGCCCGGGCGCGATCGACACCGGCAGCTTGGAGGCGTACTGGATGTAGACCTCCAGGTGGTCCTGGAGGTTCTGCCCCACACCGGGCAGGTCGGCGACCACGTCGATGCCGAGCGCGGAGAGGTCGTCGGCGTCGCCGACGCCCGAAAGCTGCATCAGCTGCGGGGAGTTGATCGCGCCGCCGCACAGGATGACCTCGCCGGCATAGACCCGGTGCGGCTTGCGGCCGGCCCGGGAGTACTCGACGCCCACGGCCCGCGTGCCCTCGAACAGGATCCTGCGGGTGAAGGCGAGCGTCTCCACGCGCAGGTTCTTGCGGTGCATCACCGGGTGCAGGTACGCGCGTGCGGCGCTGAGCCGGCGGCCGCGGTGGACGTTGCGGTCGAAGGGGGCGAAGCCCTCCTGGCGGTAGCCGTTGACGTCGTCGGTGAGCGGGTAGCCCGCCTCCTGTGCGGCCTCGAAGAACGCACCGAACAGCGGGTTGGTCGCCGGGCCGCGCTCGAGCACCAGCGGTCCGCTGCCACCGCGCCAGCGGTCGGCGCCGGCCAGGCAGGTCTCCATCCGCTTGAAGTACGGCAGGCAGTGCGCGTAGTCCCACGCCTTCATGCCGTCGTCGGCGGCCCAGCGCTCGTAGTCCATCGGGTTGCCCCGCTGGAAGATCATCCCGTTGATGCTGCTCGAGCCGCCGAGCACCTTGCCGCGCGCGTGGAAGATGCGCCGGTTGTGCATGTACGGCTCCGGCTCGGACTCGTACTTCCAGTCGTAGAGACGATTACCGATCGGGATGGGCAGCGCCGCGGGCATATGGATGAACGGGTCCCAGATGAAGTCCGGACGCCCCGCCTCCAGAACCAGCACGCGGTTGCCGGGATCGGCGCTGAGGCGGTTGGCCAGCGCGCTGCCCGCCGAGCCACCTCCGACGATCAGGAAGTCGACGTCGACCATCCTGCTCCTCTCTGCTGCTGCACGGCTGTCACGACGCTCAGCCTCGGAACCAGCGCTGTACCTGCGGACGCACGTTGTGCCAGATGTGCTTGGTCTCGCGGTACTCGTCGAGGCCCGCGACCCCGAGCTCGCGCCCCAGGCCCGACTGCTTGTAGCCGCCCCACTCGGCCTGCGGGACGTAGGGGTGGAAGTCGTTGATCCACACGGTGCCCATGCGCAGCCCGGCGGCCACGCGCTCGGCCCTCCCGGCGTTGTCGGTCCACACCCCGCCTGCCAGGCCGTACTCGCTGTCGTTGGCGATGGCCACGGCCTGGTCCTCGTCGCGGAACGTCTCCACCGTGAGCACCGGCCCGAAGGACTCCTCGTGGACCACGCTCATCGTGGTGTCGCAGCCGTCCAGCACGGTCGGCGGGTAGTAGAAGCCGGACTTCAGCGCCGGGTCGTCGGGCCGCCTGCCGCCACACCGGAGCACGGCGCCGGCAGCGACGCCGTCGGCGACGTATGCCTCGACCTTGTCGCGGTGCGCGGCCGAGACCAGCGGTCCGGTCTCGGCCTGGTCGTCGAACGGCCCGCCCATGCGGATCCGGTTGGCGCGGTCGACGATCTCGTCGACGAACCCGTCGTGGATGGACTCCTCGACCACCAGCCGCGCCCCGGCCGAGCAGACCTGGCCGGAGTGCAGGAACACCGCGGTGAGTGCGAAGTCGAGTGCTGCCTCGCGGTCGGCGTCGGCGAACACGATGTTGGGGTTCTTGCCGCCGAGCTCGAGGGCGACCTTCTTGACGGTGCCCGCTGCCGCGGCCATCAGCGCCTTGCCGGTGGCGAGCCCGCCGGTGAAGGACACGAGGTCGACTCGCGGGTCCTCGGAGAGCGGCGGACCGGCTGCGGCGCCTGCGCCGAGCACGAGGTTGCCGACGCCCGCGGGGAGTCCGGCCTCCTCGAGCAGCTTCATCAGGTGCATGGCCGTGTGCGGGGTGAGCTCGCTCGGCTTGAGCACGAACGTGTTGCCGGCGGCGAGGC
>DATMEB010000201.1:0-17247 GCA_035557095.1 Nocardioidaceae bacterium
TCGCCGGGGCGGTACAGCAGCCCGAGCAGCTCCCGGTAGAACTCCGCGAGCTCTCGCGGCGTCGTGGTGTCGATGACTGTGTGCAGCAGTCGGGGGTGCTGAGCCATGGGCCTTCCCTCCGGCGCGGCCGAGACGTGTCCCCACGCTAGTGCGTGCCCGACCGCGACGGACGCCCGCGACGGCACGGGCATCGATTGTCAATGGATTGCGCAATCTCGGCGCGAAGGAGTCGGATGTGCTCAGATCTGTTGTGGGTAAGGGGTTCTGTGGTCTGGGAGTGTCGGTGGTGGGTGCTTGGATGAGGGTCGACAGCACCCGTGGGCATCGTGGAGCAGGCGCACCGTCTGGTCCGGGCTGCGCGGTTGTTGCCGGCCGACGGACCCCGCGAGCTCGACCAGTTCTGCCGACACCTCGCCGACCACAACCACCCCGACCGCGACCAAGCCCGCACCCAAGCCCTCGGACAGCGCAGCGTACGCATCGTGCGCGTGGGCGACCTGGCCCACCTCGACGCCATGCTCGACCCGGTGATCGCCGACCAGCTCCAGACCACCCTCACCGCACTCACCAAGGCCACCAAGACTGCCGCCAACCTCCCCGAGCCGCCGACCCATGGTGAGCGGTGCGCCGATGCGCTGGAGGCGATCCTGGCCACCGGCATGGACACCCACCACCTGCCCACCCAGACCCGCCGCCGCCCACACGCCACCCTCAGCGTCCAACTCGAAACCCTGCTCGGCATGAACACCACCGGCCGTGCGCTGCTGGCCCGGTTCGGGCTGATCTCGACCGCCACCGCCGCCCGGGGTGACCTGCCATGCTGCGATCCGACTGGTCGACAAGCACGGCGCCCGAGTCCTCAACGTCGGCACCACCACCGGGGTGGTCACCGACCGCCAGCTCACCGCGCTGGCCAACACCTACCAGACCTGCGTGGTGCCCGGCTGCGCCATCCAGTTCGCCGACTGCGACATCCACCACCTGTGGTGGCACTCCCTGGCAGGCCCCACCGACCTGGACCTCCAACTGCCACTGTGCCGCTCCCACCACACCTGGGTCCACGAAGGCGACACCCACATCACCCGCGAACACGGACGCCTCGTCTTCCGCGACCCACACGGCCGCACCATCACCAACACCCACCAGATCCTGCAAGACCAACTCACCCTGCTCCACCCACCACCCGAACACCCACCGCCACCGGGGAGCTGAAGACGCAGCAGAACGCCACCACGTCGACCTCGCCTGATCCATAGCGCCGAGATTGCGCGAAGGGTGGTTCAGCTGAGACTGGCCCGCACCACGGGATGGTCGGAGTAGTAACGGGCGTAACCGCGCCCCGAGCACATTCCCCCGGGCCGGCCCACCATCGTCACGCGGTACTGACACCGCGCACGCCCCAGTGGTGTAGACGAAGCCCCGCCACTGGCCCCTGTCACTGGCCCCCGTCGAGGACCCGGCGCAACGTCGCGGCGAAGGCCTCCGGCTCCCCGTGCTGGCCGAACTCGCCGCCGAGGAAGCCGGCGTGATGGCTGGGGAAGATCGTGACCTCCTGACCGAGCGCTTCGGCGGCTGCGGCCGAGGTGCGTCCCGTCACCGAGCCCTGTGACTCGATCCCGGCCGCGATCACCACGCGCGACGGCACGCCGGCCAGCATGCGGACCTCGGGGCGGTAGCGGCTGATGGCGTTCGAGGTGCCGGACAGCAGCGGGTCGTCGCGGGTCCCGTCGTCGTCGGTCGGCAGGCCGAACTGCGCCGGATCGGGGGCGGCGTGGGCGGCGAAGTCGCCGTTGAACTCTCCCTGCCACGACGTCAGCGCGATGAACCGCGCCATTCCTGATCCCCAGCCCTCCTTGTGGTAGGTCATCTGCACGTCGCGCTCGGCCGCGAGGGCGCGGTCGGCGTCCGGCAGGATGGCGAGCATCGGCGGTTCGTGCGCCACGAGCGTGCTCACGTCATCGGGGTGTGCGACCACCAGCGCGAGTGCGCTGACCGCTCCCCCGCTGCTCGCGAACATCTCCACAGGGCCGGAGCCCAGCGCCGCGATGACACTGTGCATGTCCTCCGCGTTCTGCTCGGGCGTGTGGTCGTCCCGGCCGTCGTTGCGGACGCTGCGGCCGAGCCCACGCGGGTCGTAGGTGACGACTGTGCGGTCGCTGAAGTACTCCGCGAGCGTCGCGAACCCGCTGGCGTCCATGGGTGCGCCGACCAGGAACAGCGGTGGTCGTCCGTCCACCGGCGGAAGGGGACCTCGCACGTCGTAGGCCAAGGTGGCGCCCGGCGTCTCGAGCATGAGGGTGTCGGTCATGTCTGCCTCCTGTCTGCCACGCGCGCCGCCATCCACGAAGCGCGGAGGTTCTCGCCCCCGGAGGTGCGCACCCGGTTCGACCCTTGCATGTCCAGACCTCGCCCGGGCCGAGAACTCATCGGCGACGCGACCGCGACGACTCCGCGGAGCACATCGGACCTGTCGGCCCTATTAGGTTGCGTGCCTGACTAGTTAGCGATACTGTCTAGCCGTGGACGAGCAGACCTGGCCCGGTGAGTGGCTGCGCGGCGTACTCGCCCTGTGCATCCTCGGCGTGATCGCCGGCGGCGAGACATACGGCTATGCGATCGCCCAGCGCCTCCACGAGTCGGGCCTGGGGCGGGTCAAGGGCGGCACCCTCTACCCCCTTCTGAACCGGTTGGAGGAGGACGGCCTGGTGCGCTCGCGCTGGGTCGAGGGCGACGCGGGGCCCGGCCGCAAGGCGTTCGCCATCACCGCCGCGGGTCGCGACCACCTGCGCGACCGGACGACCGAATGGCAGACGTTCACCCAACGGGCAACGCAGCTGATCACGACGGGGAGCAAGGCATGAGCCGCACCAGAGCGCACGACGTCGAGAAGTACACCAACGACCTGCTACAGGCACTGCGCGTGCGGGAGCTTCCGGGCGACCGGATCGGCGAGGTGCTCGCCGAGGTCGAGAGCCACGTCGCCGACACCGGTGAGGATCCGTACGAGACCTTCGGGAGCCCGCGGCGGTACGCGCAGAGCATCTGCCCGCCGCGTACCGGTGCGGTTCGCCGGGACATGTTCGGCCAGGCGGTTCTCGGTGCTGTCGCGGGGTGGCTGCTGGCGCGCAGCACCTTCTCGCTGGTCGCCGGCGACGACTCGCTGTACGGCCTGCCCGTCCTGCTCGTGCTCGCCGTCGGTGTCGGCGCGGCAGCGGCGATGGTGGCGTTCGTACGACGGCGCAGCGCGACCATCGTCGACCCTCGATCGGGCCGGCCGCTCGCACCGTCGACCGCACGAGCGACGGCGATTTCTCTCGTCGTCCTGACGCTTGCCGTCGCCGCCGTGGCCGCGCTGACGACATCGCTGGGCTGACCCCCACAGCAACGCCGCGAGGACAGCGGCTTCCTGGGGAACCGACCGCCTCAGGCTCGCCGCTGAGCAGCACGTAGTACCAGGCGCCCAGGAGAGGCTCTGGTGTGACACACATGGGGCGGGCTAGCGTGCCAACTGTGAGACGAGCACCGCACGAGAACGTCGCGACCGTGCTCGTCGCCCCATGCCTGCTCCCCGACCTCGAGCTCGCGCTGATGGCGCTGGACCTACGGGTGTGGCCGGTGCGGACCGCGCCGATCTGCCCGGACGGACCGCGCATGGAGTTCCAGGTCCGCCACCGGCTGCTCATGAAGCACCGTGGAGCGTGGGATATCGCGACCGAGTGGACGCCGGTGTGGATCGGCTTCGGACCCTCCTGGCAGCACGGTGACGAGCCGCTGCCGTGGGCGGCGCACGAGGCGCTGTGGCGGGCGCTGGACTCGTACGCAGACCAGGTGCGCTTCCATCGCCGGCTCGGCGGGGTTCCCCGTCTCCCCTGGCCCAAGGACGTACACGCCTGAGATCAGCCGCGGGCGGCCGCCTCCAGCAGCAGGCGGGCGAGCTGCTCGGGCCTGGTGACCTGCGGCCAGTGCCCGGTGGGCAGGTCGACGTACTCCACGTCACGGATCCGGGCGATCTCGGCGACCGGCTCCTCACCGTCGGCGACCCACTGCTGGAGGTCGGTGGCCCTGAACTCGGGGCAGACCATGGTCGCGGGTACGTCGTACCGGGCCTCGTCGGTGAGCCGTTGAACGTCGGAGGCGAGGCGCGCGGGTGACGGGATCGCCCGGACGCGGAACGCCGCCAGCCCGAACTCGTCGAGGTCGGTGAGATCGGCGTCGTCGAACTCCGCGAAGTCCGGCATCGGCAGGTCGCCGCCCTCGGTCGGGAAGCCACCGGCGACAGCCTGGCCGTCCGGCGTGGGCCAGCCGCCGATGTAGACCGCCCGGGCCACGCGACGGGGTCGTCGGTCGAGGGCGGCGTACGCGATGCCGCACCCCGCGGAGTGCCCCACGAGGAGCACCTTCTGGTCCGGGCGGCTGGCATCGATCACGGCCACGACCGCGGCCACCTGGTCGGCGAGGGTGATCTCCGACCGGTCGGCGTCGGCCGACTCCAGACCGGGCAGGGTGACCGGCTGCGGGCGGTGCCCCTCGCGCTCGAGCAGCGGCACGACCCGCTCCCACGACGACCCGTCGAGCCACAGTCCGGGGACGAGAACGATGTCCATCGCGGCTCCCTGCAGCCATGTTGCCCGGCAGTCTCGATCCACGACGTTAGCCGATGACGGGCCGCCAGCCGGGCGAGGCGCCGCCGTCGGACGGACACGGCCGCCACTGCAGGTCGTACGGTGGCAGAGGGAAGGTCGAAGGATCGTGAACCTCGTTGCCCGCGGTACTCGTGCCGGTCGCCGGCGAGGCTTGGCTGCCCTGCTCGTCGCGGCAGTGGGTTGCGCGCTCTTCCTCACCCTGACCGGCTGGTGCCGGCCACCGTGGACGACCGGGGCCCAGGAACAGCAGCCGTCGCGGTCCGTCGACCCGCAGGGCGGCGACCCGCCCGCCGTCGCGCGGCCGTCGGGTGCCGGCACGCCGCCTCCGACAGCCGCGCCGCAGCGAGCGGCGGACTCGACGTACACGCTGCTGCAGATGAACGTGTGTCTGTCCGGGCTCGCCGGGTGCTGGGAGGACGCGGCCTACCCCGCCGTGGTGCGGGAGGCCGTGGCCCGGATCCGCGGTGCGCGTCCGGATGCGGTCACCCTCAACGAGGCGTGCCTGGGCGACGTCGAGCGGATCGCCCGGCGATCCGGCTACCACCTGCGCTTCTCCCGCGTGATCTACCGCGGCTCGCGGTTGCCCTGCATCGACCCCGGCGGCCGCGGGCTCTTCGGTGACGCGGTGCTCACCCGTGCACCCATCGTCGGCTCGGAGCACCGTGCGTTCCGGGCACAGTCCGGCATCGAGCAGCGCCGCTGGCTGTGTGCGACCACGCGCCGCGACGTGGACGTCTGCACTACACACCTGAACACCCGGACGACCGACACGTCCTCGGCGACGAACGACGCGCAGTGCGCCGAGCTCGGCGCACTGCTCGCGCGCCGTCCGGCCGCGCGGGGGTTCGTGTTCGGCGGTGACGTGAACCGTCTCGGGTCTTGTGCTCCCGAAGGTGCCTGGACACGCACCGACATCACCGCCGGCCAGTCGCCCGGCATCCAGCACGCCTACGGAAGCCGCGCCGCGCTCCGTGCGCCCGCAGCGAGGGCGCTTCCGGCGAGGTACAGCAACCACGACGTGCTGCTGGTGCGTGCGCGCATGACGCCCCAGTGACGTGAGTTCCGCCCACCAGCAAACCGGACATCTCCGGTCGAACTCGATTGCGCGTCCGCGCTACAGGACCTAACCTCTTATCTGTTTTCTACAGGTTAGTCCTGATCTCACCCGACTCACCCTCCACCAGGAGCCATCCATGAGCATCGACGTACGTATGACGCGCCCGCGACGCCACTTCGCGCTGGCCGCCTCCGCAGCCGTTGCCGCGAGCGGGCTGCTTGCCGCACCTGCTGCTGCGCAGCCGGCCATGCGCCCGGACGCGTCCGTCTGCCTGCAGTACCAAGCCTGGGCGACCGGCTGCTTCGAGAAGACCGGCGACCACGTCCTCGTCTGGGACAACCGCACGGACGGCCTGCGAGCCCAGGTGAAGTGGTCGACCGACTACGGCCGCTCGGGGACCTGTGCGATCCCGGCAGGCAGCGACAGCCGCGACTGCAACTACGACTTCAGGGAGAACCGGGGGATCAGGTTCCAGCTGAACATGATCGACACGCAGACCGGAGAGGTCGTCTGGGCGGTGTACGAGGACACGACCACCTGAACGGCTGGGGAGTGGGCGAGTCAGCATGCCGACTTCAGCCCACCCGCCGTCCGGCGGTCAGGGTCGCGTCGCGATCAGGCGCCGCCCGCCTCGCGCGCCACGCGTTCCAGCCGGCCGTGGAACTGCTCCCACCACGCGGCGTCGCCGGGCGGCATGTTGTCGTTGTCCAGGCGCAGCCCGACCGAGCCGTCGACCAGCTCCCGCACGATGTCGGCATGCCCGGCATGCCGGTGGGTCTCGGCGATCATGTGCACGAGGATCCTGTGCAGGGTCACCTCACTGCGTTCCGCCGGCCAGTGCGGAACGTGGCCGATCGCATCCAGCGGGAGCGCCTCGATGGTGGCGTCCGAGTGCGCCCATGCGCGGTGGTACAGGCCGATGATGTCCTCGCGCGACTCGTCAGCCGTGGCCCACATGTCGGCGTTGTCCTCGGCGTCGTCGGCGAACCACGGCAGCGGCTCATCCGACGGACGGCCGAACGTCTCGCCGAAGTAGCCGATCTCGACGCTGGCCACGTGCTTGACCAGGCCGAGCAGGTTGGTGCCGGTCGGCACCATCGGTCGCCGTACGTCGTACTCGCTGAGGCCGTCGAGCTTCCACAGCAGCGCGTCGCGGCCCGTCTGGAGGTAGCGGTGAAGGTCTGCCTTGGGGTCGGTTCCGGTCATAGCGGGAGTGTGCCAGGACCGGCCCCGCCGCCGCCGTCAACGAGCCGTGCCGGCCGCCTACTTCAGCCAGGCGTGGTGGGCGACGACAGGGATCCTGTCGTACATCCGGCCGAGGCCGAGCGTGTGCCGGCTCCGGCTAGCGCCTCATGCGTCGGAATCCGCGGCTCCCTGATCGGCGCGGTCCACCTGCAGGGCTCGTTCGCTCTCGTCAACCTCCCGGTCGACCGCCGACTGGTCGCGGCCGGCGCGCACCGAGGACCGCTCGAGCGCGGCGCGGCTTCGGGCCAGCCGGTCCTTCGCCCGCGACAGACTCTGGTCGGCACGGTCGAGCATTCCCTGTGACTCGTCGACGTGCGAGGTTGTGGTGACGCGGATCTTCCGTGCCCGCCGCCTGATGTGCGCCTCGAGCTCATCCATCTCGCGCTCACGGGCGTCTGCGACGCGTTCACGCTCGTCTGCCCGGCTCTCGCGGGAGTCGGCAACCCGCTCGCGTTCGTCTGCGACCCAGTCGCGTTCGTCGGCCAGCCGGTCACGTCGGTCAGCGACCCGTTCGCGTTCGTCGGCGCCGGCCTCGCTGACGACGTCCTCGCCACCTTCAGCCTGACCGTCGCGGTCCTCGGAAGATGCCTGGTCGGTCACTGCTGGCGGCTCGCCAGATCGACGCTGGCCCATGTACCGAGCCTAGCGAGGAAGCCATCGCAGCGGAACGGCGCGCGTCGCGGGTGCCCGCCGCCCGAGCGCCGGTCCCGAATCGCGGCATTTTCACACAACGTTGATAGACAACGGACAGACTGGCATTCGAGGATGAGTCCAGTCGTCGATCGGGGGCAGCATGGGCGTGAGGCCGGCGCCGGCCACATGGCTGCGCGCCCTGCCACGTCCGAGTCGTGCCTACGCCGCCAGGGGCGCGAGCAGCACCGACACCAGTTCCGCTGGCACGCACGGTCCCCTCCCCCTGCTCCGCGGCGCCGTAGTGGGGTCGTGTGCCACCGGGCTCGCGCTGGGCGGCCACGTCGTGGGCGACGGTGAACCGCCGCCTGCGGCCGTCCTCACCGCGACCGCCGTCGGGGTGGTCCTGCTGAGCGTGGGCATGAGCAGGTGGCGGTGGACGTTCCCCCGGCTGCTGGCGCTGCTGCTGGTCGCCCAGCTGCCGCTGCACACCGCCTTCACGCGCACCGAGGCCATGCCCGTGCACGCCGGCCACGCGCATGCCGCCATGACCCCCGAGACAGCCGTCGACTGGCCGATGCTGCTGGGCCACGTGCTGGCCGCCGTGGCCACCGCCGCCCTGCTGCAGCGCGGCGAGGCGTGGCTGCACGCCGTACTCGACACTCTGGGGCTGCGCGCGCTGCGGCTCGTCGACGCGTTCTGCCCGGTGTACGCCGCACCGGGCAACCCGTTCTCCCGGCAGGACCATGACCTGCCGAGCACCAACGTCGCGACCGATGCCTGGTCGCGACGCGGCCCGCCGAGGTAAGTGAGCGATCTCGTCCGGCGACGTCTGTCGTAGGTGTCGCCCTGTTCTCACACACTTTCCTCGAAGGGTTTCATCATGCGTTCCTTGGCTACTTTTCGCCGCGTCGGCGCCGCCGTCGCCGTCGCCGCCGGTCTCGTCCTGGTCGGCGCACTCCCTGCAGCTGCCCACGTGACGGTGTCGACCCCCGACGCCGAACCGGGCGGCTTCGGCAAGCTCATCTTCCGGGTGCCCAACGAGTCGGCCGACGCCGACACCACGAAGGTGCAGGTGCAGCTGCCCACCGACACGCCGTTCAGCTCGGTGAGCACCAAGCCGATGCCGGGCTGGACGGTCGAGACCGAGCAGTCCCGGCTCCGCCCGGCGGTCAACGTCGACGGGGTCAACCTGACCGAGGCGGTCACCTCCGTCACCTGGACCGCGGAGTCCGGTGGCGGGCTCCCGCCGGACCAGTTCACCGAGTTCGAGCTGTCGGTGGGGCCGTTCCCGGACGACGTCGACTCGCTGTCGTTCCCGACGACGCAGACCTACTCCGACGGTGAGGTCGTGGCCTGGGAGCAGCCGGTGCGCGAGGGCGCGGCCGAACCCGAGCGTCCGGCACCCACCCTCGAGCTCGCCGCAGCCGAGGGCTCCGCAGGGCACTCGCACCAGGACGACGGCACGACCGCCGTTGCTCCCGCACCAGCGGCCGACACGTCGTCGGCCACCGACGACATGACCGCCAGGGTCCTCGGCGGCGTCGCGATCGTGATCGCCGGGCTGGCCCTGCTGCTGGCGCTGCGCCCACGACCGCGCAAGTCCTGACGCTCCAGCGACCCGACGGCCTGCGCTGAACGCGGCCGTCTGACCGCGACCCGTAGTGGCGGGCACCTCCGTGCCCTGCCACCACGGGTGGCGGTCGACCAGTCCTCCCTGTCCTCGGCTCGGCGAAGGCGGAAGCATCATGACCACCACCGAACAACCAACGATCGAAGAGACATCCCCGAAGAGTCACCCCCAGCAGGACAACGGCAGCGCCTCGTGGTGGCGGCTGCTGGTCCTGCGGCTGCACTTCTACGTCGGCGTGTTCGTCGGGCCGTTCCTGCTCGTGGCGGCCACCAGCGGAGCGCTGTACGCGCTCTCGCCGCAGCTCGAACCACTGCTGTACGAACGCGAGCTGTTCGTCGCGGTGACCGACGACCCGTTGCCGCTCTCGGCGCAGATCGAGGCCGCTCGTGGCGTGGAACCCGGCAGTGACCTGCTCGGCGTACGCCCGGCACCGCAGCCCGGCGACACCACTCGCGTGCTGTTCGACAACGGCGATCTGGGTGAGTCCGAGTCGCACGCGGTGTTCGTCGATCCCGGCACCGGCGACGTACGCGGCGAGCTCACCACCTACGGCACCAGCGGCGCGCTGCCGGTGCGGATGTGGATCGACCAGCTGCACCGGTCGCTGCTGCTCGGCGACACCGGGCGGATGTACAGCGAGCTCGCGGCCTCGTGGCTGTGGGTCATGGCCCTCGCCGGTGTCGTCCTGTGGGTGTCCCACCTGCGACGACGGCGCCGTGCCCGAGGTGCATCGCGCGCGGAGGCGCCTCCGGCAGCCCTGCGCGGACGGGCCCGCACGCGCAGCCTGCACGGCGGCCTCGGGATCTGGCTGGCGGTGGCCTTCCTGGGGTTGTCGGTCACCGGGCTGACCTGGTCGACGTACGCCGGTGCGAACGTCACCGAGCTGCGCACCCAGCTGGCGTGGATGGCACCGGAGCTGGCGACCGGCAGCGTCCCCGCCGGTATGCACCAGGGCCATTTGGACGCCGAGGGCGGCGCCGCAGCGTCGGGTGCCCCGGGGGCGGCCACCGACCTGGCGACGTACGACCAGGTTCTCGCCGCGGCCCGGAACGCGGGCATCGACGCGCAGAAGGTCGAGATCCTCGCCGCGGCCGAGGCCGGCCAGGCATGGACCGTCACCGAGGTCGACCGCGGCTGGCCGACGCAGGTCGACGCGGTGTCGATCGACCCGCAGAGCCTGGCGGTGGTCGACGAGGTGCGGTTCGCGGAGTACCCGTTCATGGCCAAGATGGCCCGGTGGGGCATCGACGCGCACATGGGGGCGCTGTTCGGGCTTCCGAACCAGATCCTGCTGGCAGGCGTCGGCGCCGGTCTGGTGCTGATGATCGTGTGGGGATACCGCATGTGGTGGCAGCGCAGGCCCAGGCACGGCAGCGCGTTGAGGTTCGGCAAGCCGTTCCCCCGCGGTGCGCTGCGTCGCCTCCCGCTGCCGGTGGTCGTGCTCGCGGGTATCGGCGTCCTGCTCGTGGGGTGGTTGCTTCCCCTGCTCGGGCTGAGCCTGCTGGCCTTCCTCGCCGTCGACGCGCTGCTCGCGCTGCGGGCACGGCACCGACACCGGCAGGAGGCCGCGGCCGGGTAGAGCCCGCCGCTGGGTCGAGCGCGCCCGACCGGGCACAGGCGCTGCGCTGCTGAACGAGTCCGTACCCGGCCGAGCACCAGAGGACGTACCCATCGCGACCTGCCGCTACCGACGGTGGCGGCAGGTCGCGGCGCGCAGCGCCTCGCGACCTCGACCCGATGCCCACACACATGCTTGGGCAGTCAACATGTTCACGGGTCGTTGACACGGCGCGCCTACGTTCCGATCACACCGAACGAGCCGCTGGGGGGCACTCGACGACGGTCTCCGTACCGCTGCGTCGTGGCCAGCGTCGTTGCCAGCACAAGGGACGACGATCAGGAAGGCCCGACCATGCGAAGCGACCGAACCATCCATTCCCTCCGCCGCAGCAGGCTCGCACGCGGATCCGTGCTGGCGGTGGCCCTCGTCGGGCTGCTGGCCACGTCGGTCTCGGCAGCGACCACGCAGGTCACCGCATCCGACACACGCCGGTTCCTTCCCGGCAACGTCAACCAGGCGGTCGCCGGACGCGTGCACTGGGCCGGCGACCCGGCCGGCGACTCTCACAGTGTGCGCCAGGACGCGGGGCTCTTCGACTCCGGCAACCCCGCCCCTGGGCTCAACTTCACCCGTACCTTCTCGGCCGGTACTTTCCCGTACCACTGCGAGGAGCACGGCGACCAGGGCATGGTCGGCACGGTGCGGGTCCCACCGCAGACCCTTGGCGCACCCGCCGGGCTGCCGTTCACCGTGCGGTGGGCCTCGGCCGGCACCAACACCGGCAACCGGTTCACGGTGCAGTACCGCGTGGGCAGCGGCGCCTTCAAGAACTGGTTCGCCAGCACCTCGGCGCGCAGCGCGGTCTTCGGTACGGGCAACCGCCCGGTGCGGCTGGTGCGCGGCCGGACCTACGCGTTCCGGGTCAGCTCGGGAACGGGTGCGGCCAGGAGCGCGGTCTCACCGGTGAAGCCGTTCCGGGTCCGCTGACCATCTCGGTTCTCTGCCCTGTCGTGCGCATCGGTCACGACAGGGCAGGCTGACGTCCGGGCGGGGTCAGGCCGGTTCGAAGTGCACGGCCAGCATCGCGGTGTCGTCGTCGTGCTCGGTGTCACGGCCGAGCGCCACCAGCGCCCGGTCGCAGAGCAGCTCGGGCTCCGCCGAACCCACCGCGGCCGCCGCCAACGTGGCCATGCCCTGGTCGATCGGCAGCCGACGGTCCTCCACCAGCCCGTCGGTGTAGAGCAGGACCGTCGCGCCCGCGTCCAGGGTCACCTCGAGGTTGGCGTAGCTGACGGCGCCGGCGCCAAGAGGCGGCCCCGGACGTACGTCGAGGAAGTCGACCTCGCCGCCGTCCGCGCGCACCAGCGGGGGAAGGTGCCCGGCCGATGCCGCGGTCAACCGTCCGGTGTGCGGGTCGAACAGGCACAGCAGCACGGTGGCGATCTGCTCCTGCTCCAGCCGCATCAGCTCACTGCCCATGCGGGCGAGCACGTCGCCCGGCACGAAGTCGCCGCTGATGTGCGCCCGCGCGGTCGCCCGCAGCTGCCCCATCACGGCGGCCGCCTGGACACCGCGGCCCATGACGTCTCCGATCACGAGGGCGACCCGGCCGCGCTCGAGCGGGATGACGTCGTACCAGTCGCCGCCGACGTGCGTGCCGGCCGCTCCCGGGAAGTAGCGCCAGGCGAACGACAGCCCGGGCACGTGCGGCAGCACCTGCGGGAGCAGGCTGCGCTGCAGAGTCAGTGCCACCGCTCGCTCGCGACCGAAGCGGGCCGCGTTGTCGAGCGCGACGGCTGCGCGGTCGGCGACCTCGGAGGCCAGCAGCAGCTCCTCGTCGGTGTAGGCCGGCCCGTCGACGCGGGCGAGCAGCAGCCCGCCGAGCACTCGCTCCCTGCGGACGAAGGGCACCGCCAGCACGCTGCCTGGCCGCAGCGACTGCGCCGTGGTGCTCCTGCCGAACAGGCGGCTGACCTGCTCGCGGCGTTCGTCGGAGGTCACAGGGTCGCAGATGCGCCTGCCGGTCCGGAGGACGTCGCCGAAGTCGCCCGCGCTGTCGTGGTCGAACGTCACCACCCGCTGCAGGTCGCGCATCTGGGCGGTCATGTCGGCGTACCGATGCTGGGCGGTCCCGGCCACGACATGACCGACCTCGTCGGTCAGGTAGACCGCGCACCAGTCGGCGAGCTCCGGGACGACGAGGTCGGTGAGGTGCGCGAGCGTCTCCTCGGGGTCCAGGGACGAGGTCATCCGCGCGGTGCTGTCGGCCAGGAAGCTCGCCCGCCGCCTTGCGGTGCGCTCGGCCTCGATCAGATGCGCGCGTTCGAAGGCCAGCGCGCACTGGTGCCCGATCGTGCTGAGCAGCTCGACGGTGTCGTCATCGACGACGTACGGCGGCAGGAACGACAGCGACAGCACGCCCACGGCCCGTCCGCCCAGCGACAGCGGCATGCAGACCAGACCCTGCTCGACGGTCGTCTCGCCGGACAGCGCGGGGTAGCGGCTCTCGAGCTCCACGCTGGTCTGGACCACGACCGGCTTGTTGGTCCGCACCGCCTCGCTCGCCGGCAGGTCCGCGGAGAGTGGGAACCGCCCCCAGCGGTCGCGCGACCCCTGCGCAACGCCGCGGATCTCCACCACGTCGAGGTAGTCGTCGTCCTCGAGCAGGTACAGCGCCGAGATCGCGGCGCCCAGGGTGCGCTGGGCCTCCACCGCGACGATCTCGCCGATCTCGTGGACCTCGCTCACGGCGGCCAGCGCCGCGGTCACGTGGTTGAGGCGGGTCAGCCGTCCGGCGGAGGTCTCCGCCTCCGCCCGGGCGCGGCGCTCGGCGTTGTAGAGCTCCGCGCGGTCCAGCGCCTGGACGGTCAGGGCGACGAACGCCTGGACGAACGCACGCTCGTCGTCGTCGAAGAGCCGCGGTGAGTTGAAGCTCAGCCGGAGCACCGCCAGCACCCGGCTAGCCAGAGTGAGCGGCACCGCGCACATCGACACCGTGTCGGGCTCGACGCCGCGGAGCTCCGGGAACTGCTCGTCGCGCCGTTCCAGCGACTCCACCCACACCGGCTCGCCGGTGCGCAGCGCCGTCGCCGACGGCATGCCCTCACCACCGCCGCCCGCGCGCAGGTGCGCGACGAGCTTCTCGCCGTAGTGGATCGCCGCCAGCACGGCGAGGTCCTCGGTCTCCGTGGGGAGCAGGAGCGCACCGCCGGAGGCGCCGAGGGCATCCACGCCCTGCGAGACCACGACCGCGGCCACGTCGTCCATCGTGGTCGCGCGCGCCAGCGCCGCGCTGACGTGCTGCAACCGGGCGGATCTGTCGGTGGCGCGGTGCGCCCGGGCAACGATGCCGAACTCGTCGAGCAGGAACTGCTCGAAGGGTATGGCGGGGCTGCGCGGCTCGCCTCTGTCGGCCGCGCTCAGCTGTTCGATGAGGGCGCTGACGTACCACTGGCGGAACGCACGGTGCTGCGGCGGTGTCTCCAGGGTCAGCAACCGCGCCGCGCGCGCGTAGGCATCGACCTCGTCGAGGGCAGCGAGGTAGTCACTGCCGGCCTTGATCGCCGAGACCGGCAGCTCGAGCACGAGATGGGTGCGACTGCGGCCCGCCACCACCGACGCCATCGCCTGACGCTTGATGCTCTGGCGCGCCTCGGCGAAGCGCGTCGTGACGGTGTCGATCAGACCCGCGAGGTGCTGGGACACGGCGGCGCTCTGCCCGCTGGCGGCTCCGCTGGAGACGAGCACGAACTCGCGGATGACGTTGTCGACGTGGGTCTTGGCGGCGACCAGCAGGTCGGTGGGCACCTCACCGAGCTCGATGGCGTACCTGGCCTCCTGGTCGGGTGACCTGTCGTCGACCTCCAGGTCGAGCCCGTCGCCGAGCACCGGTACGCCGGACAGGTCGAGCGTGTCGGGTGCCTCGACCGGCGACAGCCCCACCTCGGCCCACACGGTCTTGCCCTCGCCGCGACGGTCCAGCCCCCAGCGATCGCTGAACGACTCCACGAGCAGCAGGCCCCGACCGGTCATGACCTCGGGCCCGCGCAGCGGGCGTACCGGCGCGCCGGAGGACGAGTCGCCCACCTCCAGGCGAACCCGGTCGTCGTCGACGTCGACGTCGACGTCGATCGGCGGCTTTCCGTGCAGCGCCGCGTTGGTCACGAGCTCGGTCACGATGAGCTCGGCGTCGTCGCAGCGATGCTCGAGAGGCGTACCCCGCAGGCGCTCGCGTACGTAGCGCCGGGCCGTGGGCACGGCGTCAGGCTCGTCGGTCAACCGCAAGGTGTGCCTCAAGACCCCCTGGTCCTCCCGTCGCGCGGCCGCGAAAACCGCAGCGTTCCCTTCGCATTCTGTAGGAACCCGTGGCACATGCAAACCCGTTGGGGCGATACAAGCAGCTCTGTTCCCCTCGGCGGTCAGCGCGCGGCGCGCGCAGGGAGCCGGTGCAGCCGGACGTCGTCCAGACGCTGGTCACGCACCGTGAGCGTGAGATAGGTGCAGTACGGCTGGCGACGCCGATCCGTGGGCGATCCCGGGTTGAGCAGCCGAAGCCCGGTCGAGGCGGTGGTGTCCCAGGGGATGTGGCTGTGCCCGAACACCAGCACGTCGGCCTCCGGGAAGCGCTGCGCGCAGCGTCGCTCGCGTCCCTGGGCGGCGCCGGTCTCGTGCACGACCGCGAACCGCACGCCCTCCAGGTCCACCTCGGCGACCTCGGGCAGACGCCGGCGCAGCGCGGGCCCGTCGTTGTTGCCGTATACCGCGACCAGCCGGCGCGCCCGGGCCTCGAACTCGTCCAGCAGCGGCTCCTCCACCCAGTCACCGGCGTGGAACACCACGTCGGCCCGGTCGACCGCGTGCCAGACCGGTTCGGGCAGCCGACGGGCACGCTTGGGCACGTGCGTGTCGGCGACGAGCAGCAACCGCATGTCAGCCCTCGGCGGTCTCCGGCGGTCCCTGCGTGCTCTTCGCGGGCTCCCGCCGGCCACTCATGAGCCGCACGACCTCGTCCTCGAGCGACACGCCGGGCACACCCCAGCCGGGACGGTAGCCGTAGACGTCCCGCAGCTTGCGGCCTGTGCTGACGGTGTCGACGATCTCCACCGCGTCGGGGCCGATCAGCGCCGGGTGCTCGACCCCGCAGGCCTCGGAGACCTTGAGCAGGTCGCGACGCAGCGTCTTGATGTAGTTGGCCGCGCGTACCGACTTCGATGCCGGGTCGAGCCCGTGCGCGAGCCAGGGGTCCTGCGTCGCGACGCCGGTCGGGCACCGGCCCGTGTGGCACTGCTGGGCCTGGATGCAGCCCACGGCGAGCATCGGCTCACGGCCCACGTTGACCATGTCGGCGCCGAGCCCGAAGGCCACGACCGCGTTGTCGGGCAGCCCGAGCTTGCCGGCGCCGACGAACACCACGTCGTCCTGGAGACCGCGCTCGGCGAACGTGGCGTACACCCGGCTGAAGCCCAGCCGGAACGGCAGCGACACCGCGTCGGCGAAGATCAACGGCGCCGCCCCGGTGCCGCCTTCGCCGCCGTCGACGCTGATGAAGTCGACTCCCCTGCAGGTCGTACTCATCGCGTCGGCGAGCTCGACCCAGAAGTCGTCGTCACCGACCGCGGACTTGATCCCGACCGGCAGCCCCGTCTCGGTCGCCAGCATCTCGACCCAGTCGAGCATGCTGTCCACGTCGTCGAACTCCGCGTGGCGCGAGGGGCTGATGCAGTCCTCGCCGAGCGGCACACCCCGCGTTCGCGCGATCTCCGGCGACACCTTCGGTGCGGGCAGCAGCCCGCCGAGCCCGGGCTTCGCCCCCTGGCTCAGCTTCACCTCCAGGGCACGGATCGGTGCGCTCGCGACCAGGTCCTTCAAGCGGTGGATGTCGAAGCGCCCGTCGCCGTCGCGGCAGCCGAAGTACGCCGTGCCGATCTGGAAGACCAGGTCACCGCCGTGCCGGTGGTACGGCGAGACCGCACCCTCGCCCGTGTTGTGCAGGCACCCGGCCATGCTGGCTCCCCGGTTGAGCGCCTCCACCGCGCGGCCGGACAACGAGCCGTAGCTCATCCCGGAGATGTTCACCACCGACTCGGGACGGAACGCATGTCGCCGGCCCCGCGGACCGCCGAGCACCTTGGCGCACGGCAGCCACGCGTGCTCACCGGGTTCGCTGTACGTCGGCTTGCGGCGGCCGAACGTGCGGTGGTGCACGATCACGTTGCCCGAGCTGTGCTCCAGGTCGTTGTCGGTCCCGAACCCGAAGTAGTTGTTCTCCAGCTTCGACGAGGCGTACACCCAGCGCCGCTGGTCACGGCTGAACGGTCGCTCCTCGTCGTTGCCCGCCACGATGTACTGCCGCAGCTCGGGGCCGATCGCCTCGAGCAGGAACCGGGCATGGCCGATGACGGGGAAGTTGCGCAGAATGGCGTGCCGGCGCTGCAGCAGGTCGTGACCGGCGACCGCGGCCACGGCGGTGGCCGCAGCT